>JBBRGI010000233.1:0-6006 GCA_038240855.1 Bacteroidales bacterium
CCCCGGTATTCACTTCAAATCTCCCCTTGTCATCAGCATAAGTGCCACCCACCTTATTCACAATTTTTACCGTTGCATAAGGTATTCCTGTACGGGTTGTCGCATCAAATACGACCATCCTATGGCTGATTTGGTTAAATCCAGGCAGGGAAATAAAGAAAAGAAGAATTAAGGTGATTACAGATGGTCTCATAACTATTACTAATTTAATTTTAAATTTCTAAGCCGTTCAAAGTCGTAGGGTGCTTCCTCCGTAAAACCGGGATTCTTCCAAAACTCATCAGTAAACCTGTTTCTGGTAAGACGGGGGCTGAAAAAATTATTAATCATTCTATTTCCTTTTAGTCGTAATGAAGAATTATGAAAACCATTGTCGTATGTTTTGTAATAGAGTGACAATTCGATATTCTTCCCGTATTTCTTAATTTCAGGGGTGATTAAACGGTCATAGGTCTCCGATAAAAAGCTATATCCTTCCTCTGTGCGGTATTTTATATAACTATACGAATTCATAACACCAGTTTTCGCGCCTATTTTGTTTACAAATGAGCCTGTAAAGGTATTTGCAATAAGCATCAAAGAAGTATCTTCCTTTTGAATAATAACTTCCAGGTTAACTACCTGATTATTGGAAGGTAATATTTTATTAATGAAGTAAAGCTTTATAGTTAGTGAATCCTCAAGCTCGAAATAGTTATAATATTTAGAAAATTTATCCCAATCAACCTGGTTTACAGGCGGACATATTCTTTTAGACATAAATAACTGACTTTCCTTTACCGTTGAATCATTGACCGTTCTTTCCTGTATTTTATAAATGGATATTTTTTCTCCTTTATCAAAACTTTTCAGCTTTTGCCTTTCAATATCCATGTCGATATTCTGAATAACAGTATCATTATCCACGGTTTTCATATAGCGGAGGTAACCTCTCGAAATACATCTGTCTTTCAGTTTATTAAAAGTAATCTCGCAACTCCGCTTAAATAATTTGAATGCCGCATCAGCAGAAACAACCACTGCATCCAAATAATAATTATTTGAAGCTAATAAATACCGGTCGTTGTTTTTCCCAATTTTAAAATCTGAAGTGTTGTAATTTAAATGCCTGATCTGTACTGAATCATTGATAGCGCTATTCAAAGTAAAGAATCCGATAGAATCGGTTACGCACCCCGTTTTTGTTTTAAGGTTAAAAACAGTGGCGTAATATACGGGGATTCCTTCTGAATCTATAACCTGCCCCGAAACCTGGGCTTCAGATAAAAGTGAGGCGATACAAAGGATCAATAAAAGAAGGATTCTCATTAGCTGGCCTATTTTGTCGGGTAAAAATATCATCAACCTATTTTATCCAAAAATAAATAAGAAATTCAACTTTACAAAATAAAAAATAAAACAGACCTGACAGTTTTTGAAACCTGTCTGGACTGTTCGTGACTATAGACCCTAAATGTTTAAAAAACCTTTAGGGTCTATAGTCACGAACAAAAAAGGAGCTCAAAGAGCTCCTTTTTTTAGCTGAAAATTTATTTCGCCTAACTTTTCAAATTACTTTACCTTATTAACAATAGCGCTGAATGCAGCGGGATTGTTCATCGCCAGATCGGCAAGAACCTTACGGTTGATTTCGATATCGGCAGTTTTTAATTTACCCATGAATTGAGAATAAGAGAGACCTTCGGTGCGCACAGCAGCATTGATACGCTGAATCCATAATGCACGGAATAATCTTTTTTTGCTTTTTCTGTCACGGTACGCATACCCTAATCCTTTTTCGTATGTGTTTTTGGCAACCGTCCAGACATTTTTACGTGATCCAAAGTATCCTCTGGTGAGTAGCAGCAGCTTTTTTCTACGCGCTTTCGATGCTACATGATTTACTGATCTTGGCATTTCTTTTTGTTTTAGGACAATGGCGTTCCTTTTGAAGGGAATCTTTGTAAGCTCATTGCCCGGTTAAACCTGATTCTATATGTTGTTAAAAGAGAACATTATCTCATTGCAAGGAGCCTCTTGACATGATGAGTGTCAACATCGGCTACCAAACCCCAGTAAGTGAGGTTACGTTTGCGCTTAGTGCTTTTCTTGGTCAGAATATGACTCTTGTAAGCATGTTTTCTTTTAATCTTTCCTGAACCGGTGAGCAAGAAACGTTTCTTTGCCCCGGCATTCGTCTTCATTTTAGGCATTCCTGTCTAAGTATTAAATTATTTTTTCTTTTTAGGCGAAATAAATATTGTCATTCTCTTTCCTTCGAGTTTCGGAAGTTGTTCCACTTTACCGACTTCTTCCAACGCATTGGCGAAGCGGAGCAGCAAAATTTCTCCTTGCTCGTTATATAAGATCGACCGTCCTTTAAAAAACACGTAAGCCTTAACTTTTGCGCCTTCCAGAAGAAACCGCTCAGCATGTTTTAATTTAAAGTTGTAGTCATGGTCATCTGTGTTAGGACCAAATCGAATCTCCTTTACAATGATTTTGGAAGCTTTGGCTTTTAATTCCTTAAGCTTCTTCTTCTGTTCGTAAAGAAATTTCTGAAAATCGGTAATCCTGCAAACAGGTGGTTCGGCATTGGGAGAAATCTCAACCAAATCCAGTTCAAGTTCATCAGCTTTACGCAGTGCATCCTGAATTCTGAAAACTCCGGGGGTTTCAATATTGTCTCCTACTAACCGCACTTCAGCAACACGAATCTGGTGATTGATCCGAAATGGTGATTTCTCTTCTTCTCTTGGGCCTCTGGGCCCGTTGCCTCTAATAACTGCTATGGCTATATCCTCCTATATTTAAGTTAATTAACGTCTTTTAGTATGCCTCTGCAAGTTGCTCACTAATCTGATTGATAACATATGCTGAAAATGCGTCAACAGACATCGATCCCTGGTCTCCTTCTCCCTGTCGTCGCACGGAAACGGTATTACTTTCCAACTCCTTTTCACCAACAATCAGCAAGAAAGGAATATGTTTCATTTCATTATCCCGGATTTTTCGGCCGATTTTTTCATTACGGTCGTCAATTCCGGCGCGAATATCGGAATTATTTAATTGATTTGAAACTTTTTGAGCATAATCGTTATACTTTTCGCTGATTGGCAGAATAATTACCTGCTCCGGGGTGAGCCACAACGGAAATTTCCCTGCAGTATGCTCAATTAGCACAGCTACGAATCGTTCCATCGAGCCAAAGGGTGCCCGGTGAATCATTACTGGACGGTGACGTTTATCATCAGCCCCGATATATTCAAGATCAAAACGTTCCGGAAGATTATAATCGACCTGTATCGTCCCTAATTGCCAGCTGCGTCCCAAAGCATCCTTGATCATAAAGTCAAGTTTAGGTCCGTAGAAAGCGGCTTCGCCCAGTTCCGTTTTTGTTTTCAACCCTTTTTCGGCGCATGCCTCTATAATTGCGGACTCTGCTTTTTCCCAGTTTTCGTCAGAGCCAATGTACTTTTCCTTATTGTTAGGATCGCGTAACGAAATTTGTGCCGCATAATCTTTAAAATCGAGGGTTTTAAAGATGATAAAGACAATATCGATCACTTTGAGAAATTCCTCTTTCAACTGATCGGGGCGACAGAAAATATGTGCATCGTCCTGCGTAAAACCACGGACACGAGTCAGTCCGTGCAATTCGCCACTTTGTTCATAGCGGTATACGGTTCCGAATTCGGCCATACGGACTGGCAAATCCCTGTACGAACGTGGTTTATACTTGTATATTTCGCAGTGATGGGGGCAATTCATCGGTTTCAGCATGTACTCCTCCCCTTCGTTTGGAGTCCGGATTGGCTGAAAGGAATCCTTCCCGTATTTCTGAAAATGTCCCGAAGTTTTATAGAGCGACACATCGCCGATATGGGGAGTAATCACCTGATCGTATCCATATCTTTTCTGAACCTTTTTCAGGAATTTCTCCAATTGTTCGCGTAAAATCGCCCCTTTTGGCAACCACAACGGAAGTCCCATTCCAACAGCAGGTGAAAAATGGAACAGCTCCATCTCCTTCCCTATCTTACGATGATCCCTCTTTTTTGCCTCTTCGAGCAACACCAAATACTCTTCCAGCAATTTCTGTTTTGGAAATGTGATTCCATAAACCCTGGTGAGCATTTTGTTCTTCTCATTCCCGCGCCAGTATGCACCGGCAATACTGGTCATTTTCACCGCTTTGATAAAACCGGTATTTGGCAAATGGGGCCCGCGGCAAAGATCGGTAAAATTACCCTGTTTATAGAGCGTTATTGTACCGTCCTGCAAATCAGTTATTAACTCAATTTTGTATTGATCACCTTTTTCGGTAAATAATTTTAATGCGTCAGCTTTCGAAATCTCACTTCTTACAATTTCCGATTTTGTCCTGGCCAGCTCAAGCACTTTCTGCTCAATTCCTGCCAGGTCCTTATCACTCAAAACCTTCCCCTCAGGAAGGTCGATGTCGTAATAAAAACCGTTATCAACTGTCGGACCGATGCCAAACTTCGTACCCGGGTAAAAGAACTCAATGGCCTCGGCCATAACATGTGCTGAAGAATGCCAGAAAGTCTGGCGTCCCTCGAGGTCATCCCACAGGTGAAGTTTAATGGATGCGTCTTCATCAATTGGCCGCAGAAGATCCCTTACCTCGCCATTGACCGATATTGAGAGCACTTCTTTTGCCAGCCGGCTGCTGATTGCCTCAGCAATTCCGAGGCCGGTAATCCCCTTATCAAATTCCTTTACAGAGTTATCGGGAAGTGTAATTTTTATCATTAATTCTTTTTTTTGAAGGTGCAAAATTAGTCAATCTCCGCCTGTTCTTCAAAATTATCCGGAATATTAATCATCTATTTTTAAAGTCAACACTTTAAATTTCTTCTTACTCCCCATTTTTTAATATTTTTGGGGTGGAAAAACAGTTGTTATACCAGATACTATGCGCAAAATTATTTCAGTTTTATTCTTGATTACAGCCTGTTATGCTACTTTAACGGCGCAACAAATCACCCTTGAGGATCTTTTTGTAACCAGGGTTTTTCAGCAATCGACCGTAACCGGACTTGCGTCGGCCAATGATGGGCTGAATTATACCACGCTGGAGCACAACGGTCAGCAAATTGTAAAGTACAGCTATAAGACGGGTGAGAAGGTAAGCCTGATACTTGATATTCAAACGCTTAAAAATGATTCGCTAAAATCTGTCAGGGAATATGCCTTTAGCGCTGATGAAACAAAGGTCCTGCTGATGACCGACAGGCAACAGATTTATCGCCGGTCATTCACAGCCGTCTACTTCGTCTATAATTTTGTAACCAAAGAACTTTCCCGATTATCAACTGGCAGACAACAGGTTGCGACCATTTCGCCCGATGGCGAGCGGATAGCATTTGTGAGGAATAATAACATTTTCATGAAGAGCCTGCGGTTTAATACCGAGCGTCAGATAACATCAGACGGTGCGTTCAACAAAATAATTAATGGTATACCCGACTGGGTTTATGAAGAGGAGTTTGAATTCAACCGGGCATTCGAGTGGTCGCCCGACAGCAAACAACTTGCCTATATTAAATTCAATGAAGAAGCGGTTCCTACTTTCGGAATACCGATGTACAAGGGACTAAATCCCGAAATCAGCGAAAACAGCATCTACCCGGGCGAATACCGGTTTAAATATCCCAAGGCAGGTGAAAAAAATTCAATAGTCAGTGTCTGGGTATACGATATTAAAGCCGGTCAGAATATTAAAATGGACACAGGTACCGAAACCGATATCTATATACCGCGAATCCGGTGGAATTACAGCGGAAAGAACTTAGGAATCCTAAAAATGAACCGGTTACAGAACCGGCTTGAGTTGTTCTTTGCAAATTCCTACACGGGCGACACCCGGCTAATATTTACAGAAAAAAACAAACGGTACATCGAAACTGATTTTCTCGATTACCTGCAGTTTTTACCCGATGATAAAAGCTTTGTGATTTTGAGTGAGCAGGATGGATTCAAACATCTCTATCTTTATGATGC
>JBBRGI010000234.1:0-5983 GCA_038240855.1 Bacteroidales bacterium
GGATCAGGAAAACTTAGTGGGAAGTAAGGCCTTGCCCTGAATATTGCACCCATTGTCCCAAATTTTTCTCCTCTTTCCATTTGATATAAAGGACCTTTAAAATCCTGGTACAACAATGAAATATCGATGCCCATTTTCAGCTTTTTAGACAATGTGATATCCAGATTCGAGCGCAGGTTGTATTTATTGTACTTCGTGTCATTGGACCGAGCCTGGGCTTCCTGTGTGAAAAATCCACCCGATACAAAATATGTAACTTTATCGGTTCCGCCCTGCACATTAATATTGTGCTGTTTTTGGGGAGCATATTTGCGTAAGGTTTCATTCCACCAGTTGTTATTCGGATACCGGGGGTCAGTTCCGTCGGCGAATTTTTTCAATTGATCCTCACTCCAAATTGGGGCTAAGCCCTGGTTGTAATTGGAGAGATTTTCCATACGGGCATATTGTTCCGAATTAACAAAATCAGGGACAACATTGAAAAATTGTACCGCATAGTTCCCGGTATAAGTCACTTTTGCATCAGAAATACTTCCTCTTTTTGTTGTGACCAATATCACCCCGTTTCCGGCACGGGAACCATACACGGCTGCCGAAGCAGCATCCTTGAGAACACTGAAATCCTGAATATCGTTAGGATCCAATTGTTTAAAATCATTGTCAGATGCAGGCAATCCATCAATAATCAATAAAGGAGTACCAAAACCACGAATGTTATAAGTGGTTTTACTTTCACCCGGCTGACCGTTCACGTTTTTAATAAATACCCCGGCTGCTTTACCCATAATGGCTTGGGTGACAGTAGGTACAGATACAGAAGTTAACTCCTCGGCCTTGATCCTGGAAATACTACCCGTTAAATTAACTCTTTTCTGCGTTCCATAACCTATGGCAACGACCTCTTCAATTCCAATGGTTTCTTCAGCCAGAACGATATTTAATGAAGTTTTACCGTCCACTTTCACTTCCTGACTCTTCATCCCGACAAAGGAGAAAACCAAAATGGCATTATCGGGAATATTGCTGATCAAAAAATTACCATTATTATCAGTAATTACCCCAATCGTTGTTCCTTTTACCACTGCGGAAACACCGGGTAATGAACTTCCCGACGAGTCAGTCACTTTACCGGTAACCGCTTTTTGCTGCCCCTGGTCATTCCCTGCTGAACTGATATCGGTCGTTAATACAATCTGACGGTCTTTGATTAAATATGTGACATTGGTCTTTTCGAAAATATCGGTTAGAATATTTCCGATATTTTCGTCTTTTACATCAACGTTTACCTGACGTTCGACGTCCAGAAGCTTTTGATTGAACAGAAAGAAAAACTCACTTTCGTTTTCAATTTTATTTAGAACATCAATTACTTTTGCTCCCTGCATTTTGATTGTAAGGAGCTTTTGTTGCGAGTAAGTAACTGTAGAAAAGGCCTGTGCAACAAACAAGACTAATAAAAATACACTTAGGCGCATAATTTTCCAAATTTTGTGGAGTACCCGTTTGGTTTCGGACCTCCTGGTTCGATTTTTTTGCATACATTTGAATCATTAAGTAGTTAAACAATAATTGAGTGTGGTACTGCTTGATATCGCAGGAAAGTGGTTCGAACACTTTCCTGTTTATTTTTAGTGAATTATTAGATTATTGATAAATAAATTTTATTTAAACTGATTAATTTTTGATTTGTTCACATGAAGAACGATCCTTCGCTTCTGATAAACTCCCTGAGCATCACTTTCCCTTTTAACTTCGGTGTAACTGATTGGCGTTGTGATTAAAATCAATTTTAGCACTTCGTCAAGAGGCTCATCGATAAACGTGGCGTGAAAGGTGTATTTATCAAGCAGACGGTCTTCAACCACGACATCGGCATTGTACCAGCGGCTTAAACGTTGTGCAACCTGTTGCATATTCTCATTGCGAAAAACCAGTTTACCTTCCTTCCACGAGGTATATTGCAATGCGACTACAGTTCTTTTACTAAACGCTTGTTTTTCAACATCCAGGGTAAATTGATCATCCGGGGCCATAACAGCCAGCTTCGTGCCTGTTCTTGACGAAACATCGACTGTCCCCGATTGCAATACGATTTCCTCCGTGTTTTCTTTCTCGTCGGCAATCACATTAAAAGTTGTTCCCAATACTTTTATGTCAAGATTTTTGGTATTCACATGAAAAGGAAGATCTTCATCATGCACTATATCAAAAAATGCTTCACCAGTAAGTTCCACTGTTCGCTGTTGTGCGAATACAACCGGATATTTTAAATGTGCTCCGCTGTTAAGAAACCCCGTTGATCCGTCGGGGAGCATAAATTTGGTGCGAACACCTAACGGACAGTAGATTTCGGCATACGAAATTTTAGGAACCGGTTGTTCAAACTGCATGTAATGGTAAGCAAAAAAGGATAAAAGCAACGGAATGATGAGCACGGCAGCCACCCGTTGAAACAGGACCAGTAAGTTTAAGCGCTTCACCTTACCGTTTTCGTTAAGGCGGATACGGTGATGTACCTTATCGAGTAACGTTTTAAAATTTTGGTTACTCACACCTTCGGATGCTAACAACAATTGCCAGGAATCCTGCAAACTCTGTTCAACAATCCGGTTACTTTTATCCGCCATAAATTCCGAAAGTTCAATCTGTTCTTTCAGCGTCAGTTTGTTCTCTGAATCTTTTTGAATAAGATGTTGTAAATGTTCCTTCATTGCCATTAATTACACAAAAATTGTTACAAAAAATAAGGTTTAAAAATTCATAAGCTTCGAAACTAATATCCGTTAAACGGGCAAATCTCATGGGGCATTTTTGATTTTTTTCACAAAAAAGTTCAACAGAGAGAAAACCTAATGATTACTCTTCAGATTAACCGAATTAAACAGGCTAAATTAACTTTAGGTTGAGCGGATGCTGTTGTGCTGTTAATTGATGAACAATACAGCAAAGAGTAGTAAGGAGAGATTTTCTTTACCCAATTGAGTCCGAATAAAACGAAGTGCTTCAGAAACCTGGTTATCAACCGTTCCGGCCGAAATATTTAATTCCGCAGCAATCTCTTTTGCACTTTTACCTTCAATTTTGCTTTTAAAAAAAATTTCACGACGCCGTTGAGGTAATTTCTCAATAATAAGATTGACCTGCTGTAATACAGCTTCATAATTTTCGTTTTGAGCATCGTCTGTCTCAGGATCACTTTTTAAACTTTCAATGTATCGAAGTGAAATTGCCTTTTTATTAAAAAATTTACGAATCTGATTCAGGGCAATGGTAAATAGATACGATTTGAAAGAAAGTGCCGATTTCAATGACTCACGATGTTCCCATACCTGCACGAAAACATCCTGCACAAGTTCCTCTGAATCACTTTCGTTTTTTAAATATTTCAAGGCAAACCCAAATAATTTGGGGCTATAAAACTCAAATAACGAATCAAATGCAACCACATCTCCCTTTTGAAGCAGGTGAACCAAATTATGATCTTCGTTTCTTTCAGACATCGTAAAAAGGGAAATTAAGGAATTGAGACATCAAATCTAATAAAAAATTGCAACAATGTAGAATCGTTATAAGTAATATTCACTTATTAACAGAAACTGTAACTTTTGACAAATTGTCTATATTTGTGATCGACCGTTTTTATATTTAAAGTAGGTGAAATGCGTCTAAAACTATTGGCATGTAAAGTATTGCAGCGTGAAATCAGCTTGCTGATGGCGCAATGCGCGCATTTTATAGATGTAACTTACATCAGGCAGGATTTACATAACACTCCGCAATTATTGAATGCAGCTTTGCAGGAAGAAATTAATAAATTGGATGAGGGAAGTGACAGATACACTTGCCCGGAGCCATTCGATGCTATTTTATTGGGATATGGCCTGTGCAGCAATGCCATAACAGGTTTAAAATCGGCCAGGTATAAGCTGGTAATTCCAAAAGTTCACGATTGCATCACTTTTTTACTGGGTTCACGCGAGGCTTATAATCATCATTTTACCAGTAATCCCGGAACTTACTGGTACAGCACCGGGTGGGTTGAAAATGTTAAGATGCCCAGTAAAAAACGGCTCGAAGAAATTAGGGAGGAATATATCGGAACATATGGAGAAGAAAATGCCCAATATCTCATGGAAATGGAGCATAATTGGGTAAAAGATTATAATACAGCTGGTTTCATTAACTGGAACGAATTAAAATCGGACAAAGCCCTGCTGTTTACAAAAGATTGTGCACAATCGTTAAAATGGGACTATAAGAAGTATGATGGGTCGCCGGGTTACCTTAACAGCTTTTTAAATGGCAACTGGGATCCGAACTATTTCCTGGTTTTGGAATGCGGCACCTCTGCCGAACAATCATATGATGAAGAAGTTATAAAAATAAAAAATCAGAACACCTGACAGAGTATATTAATCCAATAGAAATATTAAAAATCTGTGAGTGCGAATGAACAAAATGAACTGATAATGAACTGAGAAAGTAAGCCGGATTGGATTTTTCATTGATACATTTGCACATTATCAGGATAAAAAGGGAACGACTTTAGCAATGTGCATAACATACCGGATGTTACCTGCGATAAAAGAGAATTATTTCTTAGGCATAATACTTTCTTCAATTTTCACTGCCTTATTATGGAAGAATGTGAATTGGAGCATCTGACTGATGAATTTTATCCTGCCAATCAAACGTGTGGCTCTTGAGATATTTCCTCTGAAAATCAAAAATTCAACTTTAATGAACATGATTTTTAAAAGAATGAAATATTTCGTGTTCACAGGAAAAAAAACATTTTTTAATTTTATTGAATCATAATAATCAAGGGCTTTTTGCGTTTCACCCGTTGCAAGTAATGATCTGGCATACGTGAACCTAAAGAGTGCTGTAAGATAACAACTTTCAAATCTTGTAACGTCGTAATTATTAAATACTTTATCTGAAAATCTAACAATTTCGTGATCGTTTTTGCCATGTAATTATTCAGTAAATCGATATCGCTTATTTCACCCCTTAATTTATATAAGGTTAAGAACAGGTATAAAAATGAAGAATCGCGGATAATTTCTAAAATGTTGGGATGGTTGAAACACAAATGATCCAATTTATGCGGGAAATTGTTCATTTTAAGTATCGATGCGATTTCATATTATTTGAAAGGTGGAATATTGATAAAATCCTCATCCGTACCCTCAAAATTAACATCGAACCACAAGGACTTCAGTGTTTCGTTATTTTGTAATTGAGTTGTAATTTTTCTCCATATGCGCGGGCTGCAGGTTATCGCCAATTTAAACCAGTTGATATTTTCGCAGGTGGATAATATATTCAATAAATTCTCGATAAAATAGTCTGTTTTTTTATCATTTGAATAAATGTTATCTACACCATCGATAATGACAACCATTCTGCCTTTGACAGCTTCGGGAAAATCGCGAAAATCGGTTGCGAAACCTGTTTGTGAATTGTAATCGATGAGATTATTAATCCGGGTATCTTTTGAAAACCGGGAAACTAGATTGAAAAGGATAGCGCCATCGACAAGGAATACAATGTCATCGGGATATTTGGCCTGTTCACCGGTAAAATATTTTTCTGTGAGCTGAGCCACAATTCTTGACCTGTCGTATCCATCTCTTGATATAAATACAGTAGCTCTCTTTGACGATGCTAAAAATTTATTTAATCGTCTTCTGGCCACCTTGTTGACAGGATAGAAATTAAGTCGGTATCCTACTTTATTTCTGAGTGATTCGAGGCTGGCATTGGTTAGTTTAAGAATTTTTTCTTTTGCCTGGTACCAGGAATCGAGCTTGACGACCTTGTCATCTTCCTTATCAAAACTATGGGTATATGCCTGCCAATCGGGATACAGTATATACATTGCCAGAGTATCGAGCGTAAATTTGGAGGATTCGAAAGTTGATTTGACAATCCCAAATAACCTTTTTAACGTGGAGGAACTTAATTGACGACCTGTAAT
>JBBRGI010000235.1:0-5958 GCA_038240855.1 Bacteroidales bacterium
TGTTTTACGACAGGATTCTGAACAGTCCGTTTATTTCGAATTCGTACCGGACTACCAATTCGAACTTCGGAGTCAGTTTCAGGTTTACATTAATGCAATAATATTTGGTGAATAATGATCAATCTCCGCCCGGCAAGGTCAGGGGTAATAAAGTATGAATTATAGAGCCAAAAGAAATAACAGGAAGAAACGATGCTGCTAAATAATCTGCAAATTGGAGTTCTCGAGGCAGGATGCGATGAGGCGGGCAGGGGATGCCTGGCGGGACCTGTGTTTGCAGCAGCAGTTATTTTGCCTGAGGATTTTTGTTCGGAGCTGTTGAACGATTCAAAAACACTGACTGAGAAACAACGTTACGAATTACGTCCTGTGATTGAAAGGGCGGCTATCTCCTGGGCGGTAGCCATGTACGATCATCTTGAGATTGATGAGGTCAATATTCTGAATGCATCAATCTTTTCGATGCATCGTGCCCTCGATCTGCTTGCTGTTTGTCCGGGGCATATCATCGTTGACGGAAACAGGTTTAAATCCTATAAAAATATCCCTTATACCACTGTCGTAAAAGGCGATGGATTATACCTTTCGATTGCTGCAGCTTCTGTTTTGGCCAAAACATACCGTGATGATTTTATGCAGGAGTTACACAAAAAATATCCCGCCTATGGATGGAGCCATAACAAAGGATATCCAACGCTCTTTCACCGCAAGGCGTTAATTGATTTTGGGGTTACACCATTTCATCGGCTGAGCTTCCGGCTTTTCGATCCGCAACTTTCGATCGGTTTCGGTGATGTAGTCTCGTCTGAAATTGCTGATGAGTTCATCTAAAAATAGAAAAAAGTGAACTGATAAAACTGGTACAAGAATTTAATTAACATTTAAGCATTTAAAATATTAAACAAAAATAATTATCAAATCTATGGATATCAGGTTATTAATTACCCAAAAAATTGAAAAAGTCCTGGAGCACCTGAGTACAACAGAACGTTCTTTTGGTGAAGTTATGTTCAATAATAATTTTGTTCAGGTTTTATCGCAATCGGCTGTCCGGTTCGAACTATTGGTTGATTCTCAAAGTGAAGATGGCCAGGTAGAATGTGCACTTCAGGTGTCAGACGAAGATATTATCCCATCTAAAAATAATGAACGTTCAGGATGGGATCAGTTTTCATATGCCTGTTTGCTTCAGGTGGAAAACGAATTACACCTGCTTGATCCAAAGGAACCGATCGAACATAAAAAATATTCCCGCGAAGGGATGATTAAACGGGTAATTTTGGAACGTCGCCAAAAAGCTGAAAAAGCCAACTACAGGATCAAGTGGGCTTCAAATATCTATGGGGATCATATCCTTACCAATGAAAATGGAGTTAAATACAAAGTTTTTCTGCGTGATTTCGAAAATGAAACAGGTTACAGCGACAGTATGGATTCGCGTTTGAACAAACTGGGTACAACTAAACACATCATGTTTGCTTTTAGAAAGTTAAAAGAGGACAAATCCTTATATGACCGGTTAAGTAAAACGTATCCTTTTATCGAAATATTTTGTGATCCGTTAAATGAATATAAAATCACCTGGCATTATCCTTCGCGTATGCCTATTGATGAGCAACTTTTAATATCAGGATATTTTAAGAATTCATCGTTTATTGAAAATGCGGAGCTTAAAAGTTTTCTGGGTTTTATTGAAAAGGCCGGGGAATATCCCAGAATACGAATAAGACCTGAAGTACTGGAGAAAATTGAGGAGGCATTCGAAGAGGAGAGCCTTAAAACCCTAAAAGCAGGTTACACGTCCAATTATTCCTGCATAAAAGGTGAGCTCTACCCGTATCAAAAAGAAGGTATCGACTTTTCCTTATTTCGCAAAGCTGCCATCATAGCCGATGAGATGGGCCTGGGGAAAACTGTACAGGCAATAGGAATAGCCATATTGAAAAAGAATATTTTCGATTTCAAAAAAACACTGGTTGTCTGCCCGGCCTCACTTAAAGAACAATGGAAACAGGAGATCGAGAAGTTTTCAGATGAAAAGGCATTGATTATTCAGGGTTTGCCGGACGAACGTGAAAAACAATACCTGGATAAAGCGCATTATTTTTTTATTGTCAATTACGAAACTATTCTTCGCGACCACCTGGCGCTCAACAAAGCCGGGTTCGATTTTATAATCCTGGACGAGGCACAGCGGATCAAAAATTTCGAAACCAAAACGGCCTCTTCTATTCGCAGGTTACAATTTAAACATGTGCTTGTCATTACCGGCACCCCAATTGAAAACCGGCTGATCGATATCTTCTCAATAGTTGGTGCCATCAATCCTTATTTTTTTGGACCACTTTGGGAATTCTCTTATCAGCATTGCTTGTTCGATCCTGAAAAGCACAACAAAATCAACGGATATTACAACCTTCAAAAGCTAAACAAGGAGTTGGAACCCATGCTCATTCGTCGCGAAAAAAGGAAGGTTCTTGAGCAATTGCCTAATGTTCAGCAAATTAATGTCCCGGTCAACCTCTCCCCTTTACAGGCTGACTATCATGCATCTTATTCAAAGGGGATTGCGGCTATTATCCGGAAGAAATTTATGACTCCGTTTGACCTTCAGAAGTTACAACTCCTGCTGGCCAGTATGCGGATGGTGTGTGATTCAACCTATTTGATCGACGAGGAGACTAATGAGTCACCGAAGCTGGAAGAGTTGAAGTATATCCTTCTCGAAAAACTTGATGTTCTGAATAGCGACCGCAAAATAATAATATTTTCGGAATGGATTAAAGTGCATAAGTTGATCGGACATATTTTACGCGAAAACAACATAGGTTTTACCGAACTCAACGGAACTGTTCCTGTGAAACTTCGGGGGGAGTTGATCCGAAAATTTGAGACCAATGCGCATTGCAAAATATTTCTTTCAACCGAAGCCGGCGGATCAGGACTAAATCTGCAGGTGGCCGATACCCTGATCAATTTTGAACTTCCCTGGAATCCGGCAAAGAAGAACCAACGGATTGGCCGTATCGACCGTTTGGGGCAGAAAAGCAACAAACTAACCATCTATAATTTCATTACCAGGGGATCTATCGAACAGCAGATTGCATCGGGCTTATTAGTCAAGCAAAGCCTGTTTGATGGCGTTCTTGACAGCGAGAGTAAAACCAATAGTGTCGATTTTTCGACTAAAGGGCGTTCGCAGTTTATCCGGCAACTTGAAGAGTTTATAGCTGAAACCGAAAATGCCCAAGCCGTTGAATCATCACTTCTTTTTAACAGTGAAGCAATTCCTGTAGTTTCAGAAAATATTTCGGAAGCAGACACAATGGACTTCATGGAAGAAATTGAAGAATTAATTCCGGAAGTTGATATGTCAGCTCCTGAAATGGCAGAGGTTTCAAAACATCAGGAAGAAAAATCAAAAGAGTTTGAAAATGTGATGAATAATGGGATGCAGTTCCTGGCTGGACTTTTCAAAATGTCAACGGGGAAAGATCTCGGCCTCGAAAACCAAACAATAGAGGTTAACAAACAGACCGGAGAGGTGGTGATGAGGTTTAAACTTCCCGTTTTCTGATCGTGCGGGAATGAAAAGAGGCCCGAAATACCGGGCCTCTCTGACTATATATAGAGTTCATGAAAAATCATCCGCACTTTGAAGATCCGCAATCCTGACAGATCAGGCATCCTTCCTGGTAAATGACATTGGCTGATCCGCATCCTTCGCACCTGGCATCTTCGGCAGCAGTCCCATTGGGAATATATTTCTTTAATGCGCGTGCAACTCCGTTTTTCCACGTATTGATCGACTCGACATCGAACTGAAGGCTGGTGACCAGCTCAACAACTTTCTGTATTGGCATCCCATGACGCAATACGCTTGAAATCAATTTTGCATAATTCCAGAAAATGGGGTTAAACTTATAGGAAAGACCTTCAATTGTGGTCTTGTAACCCCTGGCATTACAATATTGAAAATCATAGCGTGAGGCGCCTGATTCGTCGCGACCCTTGAGTATCCACCCCTGGGTGACTGAACGTGGCAGCAGTATGCCGTCCTCGTCATCAGCTAAACCGGTAAATATTTCATATGGTTTACCATCAATCAATCCCATGAAGGCGATCCATTTTTCCTTGTTATTCTGTAGCCTGACAATATCAGCTTCCAGTATTTCAGGGCGTTTGGTTGGAAATATTCCCTCCTTCTTTTTATCTTTGGTGGAGATTAATACGCCCGATCGTGATCCTTCGCGGTAGACCGTAACCCCTTTACAGCCACTTTCCCAGGCGGTAAAATATAATTTATTCACCAGTTCCTCTGTGGCTTCCTCAGGAAGGTTGATCGTAACGGAGATCGAATGATCGACCCATTTCTGAATCTGTCCCTGCATACGAACCTTCGATAACCAGTCGATATCATTCGAACTTGCTTTATGATAAGGTGATTTTGCCACCAGTGCATCGAGTTCCTCGTTCGAATAGTTTCGTTTGAGCTGGAAACCGTTTACTTCCATCCAGGTTTTGAACTTGTGGTGAAACACAATGTATTCTTCCCAACTGTCGTTCATTTCGTCAACGAAGTCGACCCGGGCATCCTTATCGTTCGGATTTACTTTTCGGCGACGTTTGTAAACCGGCATGAAAACAGGTTCAATTCCGGAAGTAGTCTGTGTCATCAGACTGGTGGTGCCGGTAGGGGCAATGGTAAGTAAGGCGATATTTCGCCGGCCAAACCGTTTCATATCCTTGTACAATTCAGGATCGGCAGCAGCCAGACGCTGGATGAAAGGATTGTTTTTTTCGCGTTTGGCATCATAAATCGGGAAAGCGCCACGCTCTTTTGCCAGAATTACCGATCCGCGATAAGCTTCCAAGGCCACAATTTTATGAACTTCAACCGAAAATTCAACGGCAGCTTTAGAACCATAACGTAATCCGAGCGCGGCAAGCATATCACCTTCAGCGGTAATGCCTATGCCAGTACGACGTCCGTTAACGGCCATTTCTTTTATCTTTTCCCATAAATTTATTTCAACCCTTTTAATCTCAGCATCTTCGGGGTCCGCAATGATTTTGTGATAGATGGCATCAATTTTCTCGAGCTCAAGATCAATAATATCATCCATTATCTGCTGCGTCTGAAGGATATGTCTCTTAAACAGATCAAAATTAAATTTAGCTCTTGGTGTAAATGGCTCATCTACATACGAGTACAAATTTAGTGCGATCAGCCTGCAGCTGTCATAAGGACAAAGCGGGATCTCGCCGCATGGGTTCGTCGAAACTGTTTTATAGCCGAGGTCGGCATAACAGTCCGGAACTGATTCCCGGATAATCGTATCCCAGAACAAAATGCCGGGTTCGGCCGATTTCCAGGCATTAAAAACTATTTTTTCCCAAAGTTTTACCGCATCAGCCTCTTTCGAGTAGATCGGGTTGTCGCTGTCGATGGGATATTTCTGTTTGTACGTCGTTTTATTGCGAACAGCCTGCATAAATTCGTCATCGATTTTTACAGAGACATTGGCTCCGGTAACCTTACCTTCATCCATTTTTGCATCGATGAACTCCTCCGAATCGGGATGCCTTATGGATACCGATAACATCAGTGCTCCGCGTCTTCCATCCTGGGCTACTTCGCGTGTGGAGTTTGAGAATCGCTCCATGAAAGGTACTATCCCTGTTGAGGTTAACGCCGAATTTTTAACCGGTGATCCCTTAGGACGAATGTGTGACAGATCATGTCCGACTCCTCCGCGTCTTTTCATCAGTTGCACCTGCTCCTGATCGATCATGATAATACCGCCATATGAATCGGCGCCATTGCCAACAACAAAACAATTGGATAGTGAGCCAACCTGAAAATCATTTCCAATACCAGTCATCGGACCGCCCTGGGGCACGATGTATTTGAAATCTTTGAACAATTCAAATAATTCATCTTCCGAAAGGGGGTTC
>JBBRGI010000236.1:0-5952 GCA_038240855.1 Bacteroidales bacterium
ATCCGGTAATAAATCACCTTCTCAATTCCAAATAAAAAGATCACAGCACGATCACCATAATACGACCATGAGATCGCTGTGGAAAAGGCAAATAATAATAAACTGATGGACACGATATACTTCCCATAATCACCCAGCCAACTGCGTGCAAACGCTTCATTAGTCAGCGGTGCGCTATGCAACAGCGATCTACCTTCTATAATAAATTTGTCGACATCCTGAATAATACCGCTTTTCACTGAAATAGTACCGGTAAACCGCTTATTATTGCCTTCATAAATTATAACATTTTCAGCAACTGATCTGGCATTAATCAAGGTGATATCTGTTTCAATTTTTCCATTTTTTATCACCAATTTACCCGTAAAAACCTGTTGAATCTTTTTACCCGCAAGATGTAGCCGGAGTGCCTTCACATCCTGGGGCAGCTTCTCATCAAAACGAACCGCTAATACCTGCATATCAGCAGCCTGGAACCTGTTCTGGAATTTCTCGCTCCATACGCCGGAAGAGAGTAAAACCATACCGGTGAGCATACAAATGATTACCGTATCAATAAACGGCTCCAGCAAGGCTACCAATCCTTCAGAAACAGGTTCATGTGCACGGGCAGCGGCATGTGCAATTGGCGCTGATCCCTGCCCGGCTTCATTTGAAAATAATCCCCGGGTAACACCCCGGTTAAAGGCAAACGCAAACCCCGCGCCTAAGAAACCTCCCGTCGCTGCTGTTCCGGAAAATATATCACTAACGATGGCGTAAAAAGACGGAAGGATGTTTTGATAATTGTAAAGAATAACTGAGATTGAACCAATAAAATAAATCAGAGCCATGCCTGGCACCAGTTTGTCGGTAACTTTTACGATGCGGCGAATACCGCCAATAATGACCAGTCCCAAAAGGATAGATAAGACCAGACCTGTAAGAATCTTGTTAATCCCCCAGGTTGAAAATACCGCATTCGAAATGCTGTTTATCTGGGGTAAGCTTCCCGTTCCAAAGGCCGAAAATATTGTGGCAACTGCAAAAATTATTGCCAGCCATTTCATATGCAGGCGGTTTTTCATGTAATACATCGGTCCGCCTGCCATAGTACCATCTGATGTTTGCTCGCGGTATTTATGTGAAAGTGTAACTTCAACGAATTTGGTTGTCATCCCCACTATTGCAGTTACCAACATCCAAAAAAGAGCGGCCGGGCCTCCCAAATGCACTGCCAACGCAACACCCGCAATATTACCCGTTCCTACCGTTCCAGATAAAGCAGCAGTAAGTGCCTGAAAATGGGAAGCATCCCCTTTATCACTCTGACGGTCAAATTTACCCATGACCATCTTTAATGAGTATTTCAGGTACCTGAATTGTGGGAATCCAAGATACATCGTAAAAAACAGGCCGGTTCCCAGAAGTAGAAAAACAAACCACTGAGATCCCCCTATATGACTGTCGATCGATGCTAAAAATTCGTTTAATTGCCGCATGAGTTATCTGGTATTGAAAGTAAGTGCGTAAAAGTATAAATATTGACTTAATCAGGAAGGCCAATAATCACCGTAGAAGAAATAAAATTAAAATGCAATCAGTTAACCCAAATTATTGTATTTTTGATTGTTCAAGTTTATATTGCGCAAATTTTTAATCTCAAAAAAAAGTACCATGTTACCTAAATTTCTTTTAGCAGACAATTCACAGGTTTTGCCCGACAGGATTTTCGTTATCCACAATGAGCAACCACGCTTTATTATTGGCTGCAATGTTGAAGCATTTTCCCAGGACCAGGAAATTCACTGGATTGATGATGAACCTGCGAGCGAAGAGTTGAAAAAGGAATTACTCGAACAGGCAGAAGAATTTTTAGATCTTGAACTTGAATACGAGGAAGAGCTTTATAAACTTGAAAACGAGGAACAAGAGGGCGATGATGATGAAATAAATAACCTTAAATAGCATAATTATGGAACTTAATTCTCCCAAAAGACTCACGCGTTCTAATAAGGATAAAATGCTGGGTGGGGTGTGCGGCGGAATTGCTGAATATATGATGGTCGACCCAACTATTGTAAGACTTGTTTTTGCATTAGCTACTTTTTTCACAGTTGTATTTCCCGGCATTTTGATCTACCTGATCATGTGGATCGTTGTTCCTAAAGAACCTGCAATCTATTGACACTGAATATTCCATACCTTATGCCAAAACATCCGCACTGTTTAACCCGGATGTGCATTTGTGTTTTCTGACTCTATTAAAGTATTATAAACTTACCTCCGAAAAACATCATGAACCGAAGAAACTTTATTCAAAACACTGCTACGGCTGCTGCATTGGTCGGATTTTCAAATTTTGCCTCGGGCAGTAATCCGGCAGAAACACCACCATCAAATTCTGCAAAGTTTAAACTCAAATATGCACCTGGTTTTGGAAGTTTCCCCGAACTGGCTGGAAAAGACCCTGTCGAAGTGATAAAATTCTGTGCCGATCAGGGCTTCAGAGCAATGTTTGATAACGGTTTTCCAGGTCGCAATAACGAAGAACAGGCGAAAATAGTTGCTGAACTTGCACGCCAGAATATGGACATGGGTCCGTTTGTCTTGTATGCCGACTTCAAAACGGAATCGATGGTTATTAAGGATCCTGCCATGCGCGAGATGCTGATCAAAAAAGTAAACGAAGGTGTTGAAATATTTAAACGCACCGGCATCAAACAAGCCTTAATGGTTCCCGGACGTTACAACGAAAGATTGGCATGGGATTATCAGACGGCCAATGTAATTGATATCATGCGCGAACTAAGCGATATTGCCGAAAAAGGTGGATTAACCATTGTATTGGAGCCATTAAACAAACGCGATCATCCTGGCCTGTTTCTCACCGGAGTTCCCCAGACCTATGCTATTTGCCGTGCGGTAAACAGTCCGGCCTGCAAAATAGTCGATGACATGTATCACCAGCAAATCACCGAAGGAAACATTATTCCTAACATTGATGCTGCATGGTCGGAAATTGGAGCGTTTCATATTGGCGACAATCCCGGACGTAAAGAACCGGGAACCGGTGAAATCAACTATCTCAATGCCTTTAAACACATTCACTCGAAAGGTTACGATGGTGTTTTGTGTATGGAACATGGCCGAAGTATTTCGGGCAAGGAAGGTGAACTTGCATTGATTGAAGCTTATCGCAAGGCGGATAATTTCCCGACTGCCTAATTGTCAGGAAATTTTAAAATAAACTGTACCAATATTAAAGAGGCTGTCTTTCGGGACAGCCTCTTTAATTTCTTTATAGTAAAGATTATTTCTTGAGCAGCAAATCATTAATCATCTTTTCGAACATTGCCTTGGTAGCTTCTGCCCCGTTGGCTACCCCACTGGTCATTGTAGGCTTACCTGTTTGGGGAACCCATAAAAAGGCAGGAATCCCGCTGATCCCGAAAGCAGTTGATAATTCGCGCTCCTGATCCGTATTAACCTTATAGACAACTATTTTTCCCTTATATTTCTGTGCCAGTTCTTCCAGTGCAGGTGAGGCAAGCCGACATGGACCACACCAATCGGCATAAAAATCGATCACAGCCGGCAATTTACCCTCAAACTTCCATTCCTTGGGATTTTTTTCATAATCCATAATCAACGCCTTAAACTGATCCTTATTAATTCTAACCACCCCACCTTCAGCCGCACTAACAGGGTTTACAGTCATAACGGCAAAACAGACCATCAAAAATCCGGCAAATATTATCTTATTCATATGCATCATTATTAAATTTCCAATCATTAAAATAACTTTTCAAACATATATGCTTTTCTACATATATCGTGCCTAAAATTAATATTTTTATCCTGCAGCAAATATAATTCTTATGCGGGAAGATTGAAATCAGCACACACTGTAACATTCTTCTGTGCAATTTCCTATTTTTGTAACTGAATAAATTCTGTTCTTTTACCCGGTTTTTTTAAGAACGATTCGGGGGGAAGATCCAAAACCCGGGCCAATGAAGCGAAAAAGAAAACTAAAAAAAGTTGACCTTCTGAAATTTGTCTCCAAAACCGCAAAAAGAGGGAGTATACCTGGCACAGTTGAGTATATCGGTCAGCCTCGCGTTGAAAATATCAAAGTTGAAGTTTTAGAATATGACGAAACAACTGTCAGTGAACATGTTGTAGACTCAGTACAGGAATTGGAAGATTACAAGATGCACCCGGGCATTAAATGGTTTCAGATCACCGGAGTTCATAACCCCGATATATTAAACGAGGCAGGCAAACTTTTTAATATCCTCACCCTTGATCTTGAAGATGTTGCCAATACCACGCAACGGCCCCGTATTGAAGAACGCGACAATTACATATTCATGGTATTCAAGATATTACAAATAGATCCCGATAGCCGTGATGTAAATATTGAACAGGTCAGTATTGTATTGGGTTCCGACTTTGTCCTCACTTTTCATGAAACAACCCCTCTGATTTTTGAGCCATTACAGACCAGAATCATTAATGGACTGGGACGCGTAAGAAAGATGAAAAGCGACTACCTTGTTTTTTCAATTACGGATATGATTATCGATCAATATTTTGCATTGATGGAAGATATCGGAGAAACCATTGAGGAGATCGAAGAAGATTTGATCACCTCTCAGGGACAATCCAGCCAGGAAGCCATTTATAAATTAAAACGCAGACTTGGTTATGTAAAAAAAACAATCTGGCCTGCACGCGAGGTACTCAACCAGTTACAGTATTCTGATCATCAACTTATCAACGAAGTTACAAAAATTTACTTCCGGAATATTTACGATCATACCATTCAGATCATTGAAACGCTCGAAAGTTTACGCGATTTAACGGCAGGCATGATGGATCTGTATTTGTCGAAAGTCAGTTTTAAATTGAATGAAATTATGAAAATACTGACCATTTTTTCGACCATATTTATTCCACTCACCTTTTTTGCCGGTGTGTATGGCATGAATTTCAAATATTTTCCGGAATTGAATTGGAAAGGTGGCTATTTTATCTTTTGGGGAATTATGATCCTCATTGCGGCAGGCATGCTGATTTATTTTCGCCGGAAAAAATGGTTTTAGACAAACCAGCATCAAGTCCGGTAAAGTCAAAACAAACACCTATCTTTATATTTTAATATACCATTTACCATGAGTAAACCGATAGTTACTGCCATAGCATCCTTCGGGATGTCGGGTGTTGTCTTCCAGGGACCATCTTTAAAAATCCTTCCGCTGCAGTTTAAGATTCATAAAATCCTTGAACGATCAAAAATTATTTCAGCCGAAAGGTATCCCAATGCTACAATTGTCCGTTCGTATGACGAAATCCTGAATGATCCTGAAGTGGAACTTGTCATAGTTAACACACCTGATTACCTGCATTTCGATATGGCCAAACAAGCCATTGAAGCAGGCAAACATGTCGTTGTGGAGAAACCTTTTACAAAAACCAGTGAAGATGCGCGCGAATTAATTGCACTCGCCAAAAAGAAACGTGTTATTTTAACTGTTTACCAGAGCCGTCGGTTAGACAATGGCTATCTGACCGTAAAAAAAATTGTTGAAGAGCGACTTCTTGGCAGAATAGTGGAATATGAATCGCATTACGACCGTTACCGCAACTTCATACAAGAAGGTTCGTGGAAAGAAGATGGAGATGAACGAACGGGAGTACTGTTTAATCTTGGATCACACATTGTCGATCAAACACTTATGCTATTTGGAATACCAAAGGCGGTTACGGCTCACCTGAACGTGCTGCGGACAGGAGGGCGTACAACAGATAATTTCGATATCCGGCTCCATTACGACCGGTTTAACGCAATTTTACGTAGCTCCTACCTTGTACGTGAAATGGGACCACAGTATATTGTTCACGGAACTGAGGGGTCATTTACGAAGATGGGAAGCGATCCGCAGGAAGAATTGCTGAAACTTCATC
>JBBRGI010000237.1:0-5947 GCA_038240855.1 Bacteroidales bacterium
TTTTGCTTAAATTCTTCACTAAAAGTTCTGCGCCGTCTTTCATCAATGCTCTGCTGAAACTGTTGTCTTTTTGCCATTTTTACCGTTTTAAAAATTAATTTTATGCTCTTAAAACGGTCAACGTATTTCAGGCACTAACAGAGCACCGTGAATATTTATAGAAATAATCATAAATAGAATCCTTAGGTGCAGTGCACCGGTAATATGATCTGTTGGCTGACAGGTTATTAGCCTGAATATAAAAACCAAACCTCTACCCCTCGTTTGCAACGACGGGTTAGTGGTTTTGAGTTTGCAACTCATCTGATCCGAGCCTACGGCTCTCAGGACAAAGTGCGAGTCATCGTTTTGACTGGACTGAAGTCCAGCCTTACAACATGACCCAAGCCTACGGCTCTTTCTAATGCTTCCGGGATAAGAAAACAGGAAAAATGAATTTCAATAGTACGAATTTCACGAATTATAGCGATTTTCACGTCCGTCAGTTGACGGATACTAAGATTAGCTGTTGCTCCTAATAAAAACATTCTGTGAATCCAATCTGAAACATTGGCAAATTGGCAAATTGGCACATTTTCTCATCTTCTCCCTTTCTCCCCTCCCTGCTATTTGATGGTTAGATATATCTAACTATATTTGTATCTTATAAACATATTCTACCATGAAGGAACTGGAAGAAATTATGGCCAAACTGACGGCATACATGGCGCGTGCTGAGGAGGAAGCAAAGGAGCAGTGTGGTTTTAATGATCTGACAATCACGCAAATGAATTATTTGGAGATGATTTGCCAACTAACAAATCCAAACCTGACCGAATTAGCCATTGCAATGAAACTCACTAAACCTACAGTTACCGTGTTGGTCGACCGGTTAATCGAAAAAGAACTGATTTATAAGATGAAATCGGATGCTGACAGTCGGAGTGCACACCTGCATTTAACAGAAAAGGGACGGATGATCAACGAGATCCATGAATTTGCTCATAAGCGCATGGCCGCTGAGATTCAAAAAAGGATCAATTCGGATGAAACGACTGAACTTATGCGTTTGCTGGATAAAATTGTGAAGTAATGTCATTTGTTTGATTTTCCAACATTGAATAAAAATTTTTGGCGATGATCGATACGAATATCAGGACAGAAAAGATTAAGGGACTTACTGAAGATCAGGTGAAACAGAAATTGTCAATTGAAGGTTTTAATGAACTACCTTCTTCAAAACCCAGAAGCCTTTTTCATCTTGCAATCGGTGTTATACAGGAGCCAATGTTTCTCCTGCTGGTAGCCTGCGGAACCCTTTACTTAATTTTAGGTGACATTCAGGAAGGTATTATGTTGCTTGGATTCGTTTTTGTAATCATGGGAATTGAGTTTTACCAGGAGAAAAAGACCGAGAAAGCACTGGATGCGTTGAAAGACCTGGCAAGTCCGCGCGCGCTTGTTATTCGTGAAGGTGTCGAAAAGCGGATCGCCGGCAGGGATGTGGTTACGGACGATATCATTATTCTTCAGGAAGGGGATAGGGTACCAGCGGATGCTGTTGTTTTATATTCGGTAAATCTCACGGCCGACGAGTCCCTCTTAACCGGCGAACCGGTCCCGGTGCGTAAAGCCGAATGGCAGGGCGAAACGAAACAGGCAAGGCCCGGAGGCGATGATTTGCCTTACGTTTTTTCCGGTTCAATGATTGTCCAGGGGAATGGAATTGTAAAAGTATCGTCCACTGCATTAAATACCGAAATCGGGAAGATTGGTAAAGCGCTGAACGAAGTCCGGGAGGAGCCAACAAAGCTGAAGCGTGAAATAGGTGGATTGGTTAAAAAACTGGCGATTTTCGGGATATTGCTTTGTATACTGGTAATTGTCGTCTATACACTCACCCGTGGTGATTTGGTCAAGGGCTTTTTGGCTGGAATTACACTCGCTATGGCTATGTTACCCGAAGAGTTCCCGGTTGTACTTACCGTTTTCCTGGCTCTTGGTGCATGGCGCATCTCGAAGAGAAATGTACTTACCCGTAAACCGGCTGCTGTCGAAACGTTAGGATCAACCACTGTTTTATGTACCGATAAAACCGGCACTTTAACAGAGAATAAAATGACTGTTGCCCGACTTTTCAATGGGAGGGATTTTATGACAGTCGATCACGAAAGCACTTTTCCCGAAGAATTTCATGAGATCATTGAATTCGGGATTCTGTCCAGTCAGATCAATCCTTTTGATCCTATGGAAAAGGCCATCAACCTGGTCGGAGAGCAGTTTTTAGTAAATACTGAACATCTGCACACTGACTGGGAGATGATCAAAGAATATCCGCTGTCGAAAGACTTGCTCGCGATGTCGCGCGTATTTAATAATAAAGAGGCTAAAACCCGTACAATTGCAGCCAAAGGAGCTCCCGAAGCAATATTTGATCTCTGCCATCTTCCTGAAAAACAGATCGCTGAATTAAATCAGGCTATCGAAACCATGGCATCAAATGGGTTGCGGGTGCTTGGTGTTGCCAAGGATGTGGAGTTAATGACCGCATTGCCCGATATTCAGCATGATTTTAATTTCGAATTTGTTGGTTTAATCGGGCTTTCAGATCCTGTCCGTAAAAATGTACCGCAGGCGGTTGCCGAATGTTACAAAGCCGGTATCCGGGTTATTATGATAACGGGTGATTACCCTGCAACTGCAATGAATATCGCGCGCGAAATCGAATTAAAAAATAGTGATTTGGTAATTACAGGTGCACAACTGGATGAATTGTCCGTAGATGAATTATCGGAGAAGATAAGAACAGTTAACATTTTTGCACGTGTTGTTCCCGAACAAAAACTCAAAATTGTAAATGCCCTCAAACAAAATAATGAGATCGTGGCGATGACAGGCGATGGGGTGAATGATGCGCCCGCCCTGAAAGCTTCAAATATCGGTATTGCGATGGGGGAGAAGGGGACCGATGTTGCGCGCGAGGCGGCTTCACTTGTGCTGATGGATGATAATTTTGCCTCAATTGTGGGAGCTGTCCGGATGGGTCGCAGGATTTCAGATAACCTGCAAAAGGCTTTAGGTTATATCTTTGCAATTCATGTTCCCATTGCCGGATTATCTTTGATTCCTGTTTTTTTCGCCGATCTGCCACTGATCTTATGGCCAGTGCATATTGTCTTTCTCGAGTTGATTATTGATCCCGCCTGTTCGATTATTTTCGAAGCAGAAAAGGAGGAAATGAATATCATGAGCAGGCCTCCCAAGGCATACGATGATCCATTTTTTGGTTCAGGAAAAATTTTGCTGAGTTGCACCCAGGGAATCGGTATTCTGATTATTGTTTTTGCTGTTTATCTGTTTGGATTGAATCATGGATATTCGGAACGCGAAGTTAGGGCTTTGACTTTTACTACATTAATTGCTTCGAATATTGCGGTCATTTTATCAAACAGGTCATGGACCCGGAATATTTTTCAGATACTGGCTACATCAAATAAAACTGTAAAATGGGTAGTCGGGGGCGCCGCATTTTTCATGGTATTGATTTTGAATATTCCCTTCCTGCGTAATATATTTCTGTTCGATAAAATATCACTAACCGAAGCCTTGATCTGTGCCGGTGCAGGTTTCCTGAGCATTCTCTGGTTCGAACTTTACAAGGTTTTCAAACTTTCGAAGGCAGGTTGACTTTTACTAAGAGATTATTAAACAATACTCTAATGAAAACCATAATTATAGCTTTGATTTTAGTGAGTGGGACTATTTCTGCAACATTACCCGTTAAATCCATTACAGAAACTTTACCAATTGTTAAAGAAAACGTGTCGGTTAATGTAAAAAACTTTGGTGCAGTTGGAAATGGCACGACTGACGATTATTCGGCAATTCAATCAGCGATCAATTCTGTATCGTCGGGCATAGTATATTTTCCGGCCGGAACATATTTAATCCGTAAAGGGTTAGTTGTAAAATCTGACAATACAGTCTTGATGGGTAGCGGAAAGAATACGGCATCAATTATTGTAGCTGCTTGTAATTCTGATATAGTCACTATCAATGGTATGAGATGTAGTGTTGATGGTTTGGCGATTGATGGAAATGGTAACGGTAAAGGCGGAAGGGGTTATAATAAGAAAGGTGATGGAATTGTAATCAACGGTACACAAAGCGAAGTATCCAATTGCATTATACAGAACTGTGCCGGGAACGGAATAAATGCCCCTTACCTAAAGGGAAGTAACCATAGCAAGAATATAAGTAACTGTAAAATATATACCTGCAAGCAGGCAGGGATCATGGTCTCATCGAACGATATGTACATCAAAGACTGTGAGATTGCCAACAACGAAGGCAATCAGCAGGTTATTCTGGCTGGGGCAAACGACAGAATGTATAATTGCCATATATGGAGCGCAGATCAGTACACGGCTAATAAAAATACTGTAGGGGTTGAAATCAGGGGAGATGGAGGGCAAGTTCAGGGATGCGTATTTGACCGGAATAACAAGTACGGAGTATGTATAAATCCGAACGAGTATCAATCTGTCAATACGGCTATTGTGGCAAACAATTGGTTCTATCAAAACGGAGTATCGGGGATTCACTTCTCGGGTGGATCGAATATTGTGATTAGCGGAAACGCTTTCAGGAATGATGGAGTTGGTACTTATACAATTTCAGGCGACGGAGCCCGATACAAAAACATAAGCATCTCGAACAATACATTTGATGATAATCGAAGCAGATATAATTTTGATGAAAGCAGGGTGAATTATGTACGGTAAAGTGTGGACATCAGTTGCTGGGGTTCCGCGATTGACGGGCGATAGCTAAAAGCCTGCAGAAGGGGAAAGCATCCTGCTACTGATTTTGCTGTCCTGCTAATATTCTTGGCGTCCTGCTGATGTTTTTGGCGTCCTGCAACCATGTAACATCGCCCTGCTAAGGTTTGATGCACCCCTGCAAAGTTGGATTTGCGTCCTGCTACTAGTTAATGCCGCCCTGCTAAGGTGAAACCCGCCCTTGCTAAAATTCTCAACGCCCTGCCGGAATGGAAGTCGCCCTGCTGGTATGAAAGTCATCCTGCTGGAGTTCTCCTGTCCGGCTGGAATATTTGTCGTTCTGCTAAAGTTCTTCGTGTCCTGCAGGAGAGTCTGTCAGGCAAAAAGAGATTAATGATGATGATATCCTGGAGTATGCTGCCAGATATGCAATGCATCCCGCTTTTATTGTCGGGCAGCTGCAACATTCCGGCATAATCAGGTATCAAAATGGCAATCCAAACTTTGGAGTGCACACTTTCATCTAAATAGTTTACCTCGCAAAGGTTCTTTGCATGGAGAATTTTGAATGTGCTAGTATCAGAAGGATTTGCAACTAAAGATTGAGTATATTATGTTATTAATAATTATTTAGGTGAAGAGAAAGGTCTTGAAGTTATTTGCCTGATAAGCAGGAAGGATGCTGAAGGACGCACAAAAACTATTCGCAAGAATACCAGAGACAAAACAACGGAAGACAGTACTCATGCAACCGAAAAAAGTTTAGGAAAAATAAGGTTGCCATTTGATAATCTATAATTATTGTTACTTTTGATAATAAATAATACGCAATTTAGGAGGTCACAAATTGTGATATCCCTTCGGTAAATATTGAGCGATTTCCAGATTCCTTTAGATTTATGCAAAAATACTTTTGAATAACATAATCACTCCTGTAAGATGCCTTTTGAAACGAAAACCCATCGAATACTCCGATTCATCTTGTTTTTATCGGGAAGCTGCCCTAAAACGAAAGAAGAATGCATTCATTTTTTGGGAATAAAAGACTCTGCATTTTACACTTATTGCAATTTATTGAAGGATATTGGTTTCAATCTCAGCCAAACAGACGGGAATTATCGGATTGAAGATACAAGTATGGATCATCATATAATCAGTGACTTACTTCATTTTTCGGAAGAGGAAGC
>JBBRGI010000238.1:0-5915 GCA_038240855.1 Bacteroidales bacterium
TGACATTTTTTATGTTGGTTATGACTCTCATGAGTTTTCACTTTGCTAAACAACTCTAAAACTTCTTTCTGCGATAAATCAAATACGAATAATATCCCGGATCAGTCAGCAGCCATTCCCCTTTTGATTTCAACTGGATATTTAGCGTTGCCACATCGGAGTGTCCGCTACCCCGGGGGCCAGGTTCAAAAAACAACCAGGTGGCATTCTTTCCCCAGTCTGACCTAAAAATAACGTGTCCTGCCCAATCGTAGGAAACAGACAAAAAACCGGGACATTGTCCTTTAGCCCCATTCGAACAGAGATAATCTACCTGAGGGTCATTACAACGCACTCCTAACCGGTCAACCAACGGCAATACGGAACTTTTCCCTTTGGCGATACGGGGAGAATTTCCTTCAGGGTCAGGACCCTTATCGGCCAGATGCTTTAGAAAGATATTGGCCAGTTCGTCTCCATTCGGATCCAGCCCCTGAGAAACTTTTCCCAATTGGAGGATACTATTACTATTTAGATAGGCTGAAGGTAGTATTTCTTTTTCAGGAGAGCGTCCGCTCATGCAAATTGCTCCAATAAAAGCTGTCAGAAGGAAGCCATAACATTTTCTAAGGATCATGATTGGTGGTATTATTAATTTTTCATGTATTCAATAAAAATCTTGAAAGCTATTTTGCAAGTATCAGGGCCTTACCCTTTCCTTTACCGGCAACCGGCTGATCTACCTTTTCAAACATATTCAGCCGAAGATATATATAATCCGGCTTTTGATCCAACTCAATGCCGACATCTGAGTTTGAAATAGCATTTTTCTCTATAACGACATCAGAAGTGTTGCCGCTTACTTTAATGTTACCATTGCTTCTGATCGTATTGTTTCTGACCACATTGCAACGAGCCAGTGACAAATCCGCCATTTGGGGTGTAATTTCGAAATGGTTCCATATCTCCTCAAAAACAATGCGTTCTTTTTCCGGCACCCTACTATTATTTTTAATTTTATCCATTGTATCCACATTGCCCCAAATACCAATCAAGGCCGGCGTGTGTGAGTAACTGTTTCCTTCCACAATCTCAGTGTTTAAAAACTGATTGTACCACGATGGTTGCCATCCCCATAAACGCGCATTCAAACCCCAGGCAAGGAACCCGCTCATCCGAATTCCCTTATTACCTGAAACAATATTCTCAACAGACATCCCATACAACTGCATATTGCCGCCATCTTCAAATGTATTGTTGATGATTAATGTTCGGCCCCGAAAAGGGACTATCGAAAGGATGGAGGTCTCATCGGGTTCAATATCCCAGGGCTGGTCTATCTCCCAATCCCGTCCGCTATGTTTGACGACACGACGGTACTGGCCGATCCCCTTTCCATCGAGAATACAAACTGCTGTATTTTTCCAATCTGTCGGATTGGGTGCATATCTCTTAAAAAGCGGGTCTTTTGCCAGCACCAGCTTATTCCCTGAAACAGTTGCGATGCGTCCAAAATAAGCGCCTCCTGTGGCATCAAAAGTAAGCAACTCCCTGTCAAGACCATAAGCATTGGCAAACCGGTTTTCTTTGAACAAGACGTTTTCTTCAGAGCTTCCGAAAAAGGTGGCAAAATCATTCCCGGTTGCAGCCATATCATGCCCTTCCAGATTATTTTTTTCAATAATTAACTGGTTGGAACACTCGCAACGGAATGCTCTTCGTCCATATTGTACGTGATTATTTCTGAATATTCCGTAGGATGAATTCCAGAATGTTAATCCTGTCGAACCTGCCAGTATTTCACAATCGGTAATGGAAAAGCATTTCAATCCATTTAAATATAAAGCCGTTGATTCATCTCCTTTTTCATCGCCATTCAATTTTCTGCCCCGGAATCCCGATTCATTAACTGTACGGCCAAGCATATACATATGATCCGCCCGTAAACGTACATTCGACATCCTGAACTCGCTTTTTTCAACTCTTATTACAGATAAAAAATTATTCTGACAATAGATTGTCAAATCTTCGATAGCGAATTTCTCGCCATGAATCAAAGACTTTGGAATCTGGTTTTGATCCAACCAGAACAAGCTTACCAGCTCTTTGCGCTCTCCACGAAGAATGGTTTTATCAGGAATCTCTATCGGGTCGGAAATACGATACTCCCCACGTGGAAAATAGACAACACCACCTCCGTTTTCTTTTGTAAAGAGGTTTTGTGGTTTTCGATATTTAAACAGTTGCCTGACAGGCGTAACCATCCTCCGGAAGAAGCCTTTTTCCCCTGATCGCCCTGGAACCACCAGCATTGAGGTGTGTTTAAATAAAATGGATTGGATGAAACTGCTCCATCAATAATCTGACAAGCATAAACACCCAATTTCCAGGTGGAAGGGATAGTAAATTTCAAAGTAGATTCGCTACGCTGCAATACCTCTGCCTCCACCCATTTTATATCCGCCAAACCGGTAAATGATTTAGCATTTCCTGTAACGCCATTTTTCAATTGTGCTATCTGTATTTTAGCCTCTTTAGAAAAGTTGCCGGCTTGCAGCATTACAGTTTCATCAGGTGCCACGGGCGAAGAAGCCCATATAATAACCGGTCGTGAATCAGCAGCATCAGCGGCGGTCCGACCTAAAAACATGCTCAGGAAGAGCAATAAAGAAAATAGTCTAATCATAATTTTGTCATTACTTAGTTATTTAAAGTCTGAACTTATGGGATACTCCATTGATCAGGATTTTACCCACATACCAATTGTTTGCCTTTTAGTCATACGAATTCTTTATCACTTCGCCAATACAACTGAATTTTTCAAATTGCTTGCTCCATCAATGGTCAGAGAAACAGTTTTAGTAACTTTATCATAAGTCCAGTCCTGAATCGGAGAATTGTTTAAAGAAACCGTTTGAGGTATATTATCAGTGGCAATTTCAATCTGATAATGACGTTTAGTAATGACGTATCCGGTTTTGGAATGAGCAATATTGAACGTAATTTGCGAATTGGTGGCAATACAGATGAAATCAGTCTGGCTAATTTTGCCCTTTTCGTAGTCAAATGAAATACCATCATCTTCAAGTAAACTGTATTTACTTTCTTTGTGGGGATACACCCGGACCATAAGGGTATCCACACTTTTCGAGTCGATAAACTGTACGGCTTTTTGATAGGGTATAATGGCTCCGTTTTTAATAAAAAGTCCGCCACCTCTGCTTTCGGGCACGTTATAGGTAATTTCTTTATTTCCTTCCAGTTTCTTGCCAGTCCAATAGTCAATCCAGGTACCTTCGGGCAGAATCACCTTGTCAGTCAAAACACTCACCAGGAGATTATCGCCAAACATAAATTGATTTGAAACATTATCAAAACGCTGGTCGTTGGGGTAAACCAAAGGCATAGGACGTAAAACTGGCATAGCTGTCAAAGAGCTGTTGATCGATGCCGAATAGATGTAAGGGATAAGACTGTATCTCAAATCAGAATAGTCCTTGAAGGCTTTTTTATAGTTTTCGTCGGCAAGCCATGGTTGCAAAAAGGCTGCCCAGCTATTCATCTGAACCCAGGGTGAAAAGAAGATAAAATGCAGTGTTTTCACCGTAGGATCACCGTCAGGAGCCATAAGCGGACTTCCCGACATACTATGGTTTAAGATATCAATAGATGACAGCCCGTTGTCACCGGTTGTAAAGGCGCTCCAGTGTTGAGTCCCTGTCCATGATCCGCAATAATGTATAAAAGCACGTTTCCCGGTATGATTTCGAAAGGTAAGTTGCAGGTTTTTAGGCATCAAAACTTGCTGAAGATTGTGCATTTCACGATCGGTGAATCCGTTGTAATACTTCCAATCCGGATGTGGGTCTAACGTTTTGCCCGGATCTAATTTGAAACCGGCAACTCCCTGATCGACAAAATTCATCAGATGATCAAACCAATGTTCCTGACCCGATTGCTTAGCGCCTGAAAGTTTTCCAATCTGATCCTCTTCTTCGATGGAAAAATCGTGATCGATACACAGCCATAAAGCTAACTTATAACCCATTGCATTCATCCTGCCTATGAAATAATTCCGGCAATATTTTCGGCTTGATTCTTTACTCCAAAACGGATAGGTTGTAAATTTTAAGTCATTCCACTCTTTGGCCGTTGAAAAATCGTAATTTTTCTTCATCCATTGCGGTTCGAGCCAGTACCCGTCTATAGGAATTTTATTTTCCCTGAAACGAAGGGCATCGTCGAATACACCAAACTGATCCTGCTTCATATTTCCCCCAAAACTTTGCCCATACGCCCATTTTGGTAAAAGATATGGCTTCCCGCTTATGGTGGTGTATCCGTCGAGAATGGCGGGCATATCTTCACCCACAATCAAATAAAAATCGACCAAATAATTCTGGTTGCAGACAAACATTTTATTGGCATCGAAACTGCCAATATCGAAGAAATTTTCAACAGTTTCGTTATTCAAAATACCCCACCCGTTTGAGCTCATCACAAATGGGATAGGTGCATCTGTTTTTTGGTATTTGGCATTCATCGATAACACTTCTCCCCGATGTTGGATATTTTTCCGGGAGGTGCTTCCACCTCCATAAAACCTCTCAGAACTGTTCAATGCAAACTCAATACAACGGCCGTTGATATTGGTCGAAAGTACAGAATCTGTTTTGGTAGTATAATTGGCGTCACCAATGATTCCGCCACCTGTCTTACTCGCCCCAAAACTTTTGGTCAATGAAGCATAGATTCGCGTGGAAATATCACCGTTACTATCGGGAAAGGCGATTTGCGTAATCTGCATCCCATTGGCTTTTTGAATTGTAAGTGTTGCGTTTTGCGTATTTACAATAACTTTGATGTCCCGGGTTAAGATCATCGGCTGTTTTCCGTCTTTGAAAACGAAGTTCGTTTTTTCCCAATCCCCTTTAAGAATTCCATAACGATCCAGCAGATTTTCTTTTGGGACCTTCTCTTTATCCAGTTTTATCCGAATAATTTTATCCGAACATATTTCTATCGAAAGGTTCAACCCGTCCTTAAATTCAAACCTCTTTATTTCCGCACCTGAGGCAGAATAGAGTTGCGAAATTGTAAATAGCGCAATAATCAGTAATTTCCTCATCGTATTGTTTTTGTTCGTTAGCAGTCTAAGAAATAACTATTTCAAAAAATCACAGATCCCATGATATTTTTAGAACATCTACCGAACTTGTCCGAAAGCTATCGGAAACCTGGATCGAAAAGCCATCGCCAATATTAGACATAGTAAGGATTTGTCCGGTTTTTAAGAAAATAACATTTCGTGGTGCGGTTGAATCAAGATCGGCATTTTGTTTTTCATTTGATTTTTAATCCGATTTTTTCAAAAGGAATTATCTCAAATCCCCTGATGCCATAGATTGGTGATTTATTCGAGACCCCTTTCAACAGGTTGGATTTATCCAGGAACAAAGGATCTGAGTTTTCCAGGTTCCCTTCAAAATGATAAAAATCGAACCCGCCACAAGCCCCGTTACAATTTTTCTCCAGCCAGATTTTATTCATAAAACCAATGTTATTTGTTATCTCACAGCCAACAGGGTCTTTGGCTTTCTCGTACCCTTCATCCATCAATCCGGCCAGCGATGGGAAAGCAGTACTGAACGGTGGCTGTGTATAATTTAGTTGCTGTACTTTCTCCCTTAGATTCCATGAATCACCAGGAATATCATTAGCCCTGGCAAGACCACGCCGGTCGGTAAAATGCGCAGCTCCACAATTAACAATGATGTTATTGCCGATTTTATTAAAACGACCACCACCACTCATAACTGCCCTGCCTGAAATGTTATTGAAAATATTTCCGTAAACAGTCAATCCACTGGCACAGTCATCCAAATAGATGGCATGAACGCCTAATTGGTGGGCTTCAGACTCATCGGTTATGGTGC
>JBBRGI010000239.1:0-5910 GCA_038240855.1 Bacteroidales bacterium
TCGATTTGACTGCAGGTTCATTAAAAGACCGGAAAAAATTGAAGTATTTTCTTCAAAATATCAGATATAAACAATAATTCAGACATGAAGAAAATGTATATAAAGGTTAAGAATATATTTTATAATCAATTTCACATACAATTGCTCCTTGTTATAATCATTTTGTTAATAACCACGCCGCTCTTTAGTAGCAACATTGAAAACAAGGGTCTTCAAACGGTTGTTATCGACGCCGGTCACGGTGGTAAGGATCCGGGAGCCGTGGTGGGAAGGGCCCGTGAAAAAGACATTGTGCTTTCTATTGCCTTGAAGCTTGGCAAATACATCAAAGAAAAATTTCCCGATGTCAAAGTAATTTATACCCGAAGCACCGATGTATTTATCCCTCTATTTGAACGATCGGCAATCGCAAACAGGAGCAATGCCGATCTGTTTATATCAATTCACGCCAACTATTGCAATACACCGTCGGTTAAAGGGACAGAAACCTATGTTTTAGGACTTTACCGGACCGTAGACAACCTTAATGTGGCAAAAAAGGAGAACAGTGTGATTTTACTCGAAAATGATTATACCACACGTTACGAAGGATTTAACCCTAACCTGTCCGAATCGTATATCATGTTTGAACTGATACAGAATACTCATATTGAACAAAGTGTAGCATTTGCCGGAATATTGCAGGATACTTTCCAGAAACATGCCCAGAGAGCAAGCCGTGATGTGAGACAGGCAGGCTTTCTGGTTTTGCGTGAAACGGCAATGCCAGGGGTACTGATCGAAACGGGTTACCTGAGCAACCAGGCGGAAGCAAATTACCTCATGACAGATGCCGGGAGAGAAACACTCGCGATATCGATCTTCAACTCATTTAAATATTACAAGGAAAAATTCGAATCACGCCTGAACCTGGCATCTGTAGGTGCTTCTAAAAAAGAATCACCAGAAGACTCCAATAGTGTCTCTTCCAAACCATTTCCTTCTTCCAGACCATCGCCGGAAATAAAGGAAATAGAAAAGGTAACGGAATATAAGAATCAAAGTCAACCCAAGGTGGTGAATAAAACCCGGGCAGCAGAATCAGACGCAATCACCTATGCCATTCAGCTTTCTGCCTCCACTACAAAACTTCCGTTAAATTCCAGGATATTCAAAGGGATTGAAAATATTTCAGAGATTAGATCAGGCATCTACTACAAATATTATTGCCTCAAGAGTGAATCATTTATAAAGGCCAAACAAAATCTGACAACAGTCCGGAAAAAGATACCAGGTGCGTTTATCGCAGCATTCAGAAGCGGAGAGCCAATATCCATGAAGGAAGCCATGCAGAAAAAGTAATGTAACGGGCTTTTACGGAACTTATTATGTATATTTTTACAAATAATTTGAAAAATTCCTGAAATGAAGCTAACAAAAACATCGAAGATTGGAATTTTGGTGATTATCTCACTCACCCTTCTGATCTGGGGTATTAATTTTCTCAAAGGGAGGGATATCTTCCGGACAGAAGAAGTCTTTTATGCACGTTACAAGAATGTAGGCGGGCTTACCGCCACCACCCTGGTTACCCTAAATGGCCTGAAAATAGGATATGTACGTGAGATTTACTTTGCCGAGGATAGGTCCGGAGACCTGATGGTCAAAATTGCCATCCACAACGATTTTCCATTGCCGGTAGGGACAACAGCAGAAATCGCGAGTACCGACCTGCTGGGCTCAAAAGTCGTCAAGCTGAATCTGGGTCATTCAGAGCAGCTTTTACAAGCCAATGACACACTGAATACTCAGATGGCAGCTGATATTATACAACAGGTCAATGCACAGATTGAACCTATTAAAGTGAAGGCAGAACGGATGATTGAGAATCTTGACTCCATTGTCGTAGCCATTTCAAAAATTCTTAACAACCAATCGCAGCGCGACCTCACAGAAAGCATCCACCAGATCAATCTTACAATGACTAATCTCGAAAAAATTTCAGGAAACGTGAACGATGTTGTATCCGATCAAAAGAAAAATCTCGCATCAACGATATCAAACCTAAGTGAGACTACGGAGAATCTGAAAAGCAACTCAGGAAAGCTGGGACGAATCATGGACAATTTCTCTACATTCAGTGACTCGCTCACTCAACTTGAATTGAATAGAACCGTAGACCAATTGAATGGTTCCCTGTCGAATTTACAGGTGATCTTAAGCAAGATTGATACAGCCAATGGTTCCCTGGGGCTTTTGGTCAACGACCGGCGGTTGTATCAAAATCTGAGTTCTTCAACCGAAAATCTGAACCGCGTATTGGTCGATTTTCGGATGAATCCGAAGCGTTACGTCCACTTTTCTGCTTTCGATTTTGGGCGCAATCAAAATATAACTATGCCACCGGCCTCGCAAAAAGCTGATAATATAACGTTTAGGGTCCATATCTTCTCCTCTTCGACATCTGAGAGCCTTTTATCCCCCATATTTAAAGGGATTCAAGAGATTACAGAAATTAAATCAAAGAAAAAATATTATTATGTAACCGCTCCAGAATCTTATGATGAAGTTAGAATAACTCTAAATAAGATACAAAGTGCTTTTCCTGAGGCATTTTTAAAGTCGTACAAAAACGGTAAAGAAATAAGTTTAAAAAATGCGCTAAAAACGGTGAAGAAATAGTTTTATCGATTCTTTTTTATTTACTTTTAGACCTCTCGAAAGAGAATTTTTTTCCGTTTTTCGATCACTTTTCAAAAACATTCTTTTCTCAAAAGCATTGTACGGATTATCTCTGCAACACGCATAAGATCAAATGTTTGCGAACAATCGAAATACAATATTCTGAATATGAATCATTTACATTATTTTTAAAATACTTGCAGAGGCAATAAACTGAAAATTAAAACCATAGAAATATGCAACATTTTGAGCAATTTTTTCACGACTAAATTTTTTCAAACTTTGCAACCAATGAACAAAAACAATGTACAATATTTCATGAGCCAAAACATAAATGAATAGAGATTTTAATAACATCTGGGAGAATTGTCTGAAAATTATCAAAGACAACGTGCCTTTTATAAGTTACAGAACCTGGTTTGAACCCATTGTTCCCATTAAGCTGGATAATGATATTCTTACTATTCAAGTCCCAAGCCCATTTTTTTATGAGTACCTTGAAGAACAGTACATTGATATTCTGAGGAAAACACTCAGGAAAGAACTTGGTGTAGGTGCCAAACTTGAATATAGTGTGGTGGTGGATAATAATCTTAGCACCAACAACAAACCCTACACCGTAAAACTGCCTGCCAATCAGAACAATAATCTGAAGAACAGACCCATTGCAGCCTCATCCTTTCACGATGACAGTGCCATTAAGAACCCGTTTGTAATACCGGGAATTCAAAAACTGAATATTGATCCGCAACTGAAGCAAGATAACACCTTTGATAATTTTATCGAAGGTGAGTGCAACCGGCTTGCCCGCAGCGCCAGTTATGCTGTTGCACAAAAGCCAGGCGGAACGGCCTTCAACCCATTAATGCTTTATGGTAATTCGGGATTGGGTAAGACCCACCTTGCTCAGGCTATTGGAATTGAGGTTAAGGAACGATTCCCTGAAAAAATTGTCCTGTATGTAAATGCAAATAAATTTCAGACCCAGTTTTCAGAGGCAACGCGGAACAATAACCGTAACGACTTTCTTCATTTCTACCAGATGATCGATGTACTGATCATTGATGATGTTCAGGAATTCGCGGGAAAGGAGAAAACCCAGGAAACTTTTTTTCACATTTTCAATCACTTGCATCAAACAGGGAAACAACTGATCCTGACCTCGGATAAACCGCCCATCGAATTAAAAGGACTTGAGCAAAGATTGCTTTCAAGGTTTAAGTGGGGACTTACTGCCGATTTGCAAATTCCCGATTTCGAAACGCGGATGAATATCCTGCGAAAGAAAATCTATAAAGACGGGATCGATATACCAGAAGAAGTCCTTGAATATATTGCATCACATATTAACAGCAATGTAAGGGAGCTTGAGGGAGCATTAATTTCATTACTGGCTCAGGCAACTCTGAACAGGAAAGAAATCAACATCGACCTCGCTATAAAAATGATCAACAAGCTTGTGAAGTGTTCGGTACGAGAAATAACGATCGATTATATCTCGAAAACAGTTTGTGATTATTTCAATCTTCCCATCGATTCATTGGGAGTTAAGACACGCAAAAGAGAAACGGTTCAGGCCCGCCAGATTGCTATGTACTTTTCGAAAAGCATGACAAAATCTTCGCTTGCATCGATTGGCTCGCAAATTGGGGGTAAGGATCACGCAACAGTGCTTCATGCATGCCGGACAGTAGCTAATCTGAAGGATACGGATAAAAATTTTAAAGTTTACATCGACGAGATAGAAAACAGATTAAAGTATTAAGTTAGATTTGACAGACAGGCCAAAAGGTCTGTTTTTTTTTGATTTTTGATATTTCCGATACTCATTTTTTCATGAAATGGAATACACAGACACCTATAAAACAATAGGATCGCAAAGTGAAGGAATTTACAAGGAGAAAGGGAGCAAATTTATTGCCTATGCATTTCCCGTGTCGGACGAACAACAGATCAGGCAAATTACTCACCGGCTTAAAAAGGAACATCACAGTGCCAGACATCACTGTTTTGCCTGGCGGCTTGGGGCTGATCTGAATCTATTCAGGGTGAATGATGATGGTGAGCCTTCGGGCACGGCCGGCAGACCAATACTTGGGCAAATAAAGCTATTTGAATTAACAGATATCCTGGTTGTGGTGATCCGATATTTTGGGGGCATTTTATTAGGAACCAGCGGATTAACAACAGCTTATAAACATGCCGCCGCCGATGCCCTGAATAACGCACTTATCGTCGAAAAAATCATTGAAAATACAATTAAAGTCAATTTCGATTACCTGGCTATGAACGAGTTTATGATGGTATTAAAAGAATATCAACTCGTTATGCAAGAAAGTCATTTCGATCTCACCTGCAATGTTAAGATATTGGTAAGAAAACAGTTAACAGAAATTGTGTTGGAAAAACTCGGAAAAATCGATCAACTCTCTGCTTCATTAATTGTGAATAACAAACCCTGATATTGGGTTGAATACCAGCTAAATTTTATATTTTTGTAAACATGTTGGTTTTTTTTCACCAGTGATAACCTCAAATTTATATACTTATGAACCCCAAAAGCCTGATCTCCATCACTGACTTTACAAAGGAGGAGTACCTCAAAATCATGCAACTTGCGCAGGATTTTGAATCGAATCCGAATCAGAAGCTGCTGCAAGGAAAAGTTATTGCCACACTTTTCTTTGAGCCTTCGACTCGTACAAGGTTAAGTTTCGAAACAGCTATTAACCGTTTGGGAGGAAAGATCATAGGATTCTCCGATTCTGCTTCCTCCAGTGTGTCGAAAGGTGAAACGCTTCATGATACCATCCGGATGGTAAGTAATTATGCCGATATGATCATTATGCGGCATCCCCTGGAAGGAAGTGCACGATATGCATCCGAAGTGTCGTGCGTTCCCATTATCAATGCTGGTGACGGTGCAAACCAACATCCGTCACAGACGCTGCTCGATATGTATTCGATCATCAAAACCCAGGGTAGACTCGACAACATCAACCTGTTTATGGTGGGTGATTTAAAATACGGACGAACCGTACACAGCCTGCTGATGGCCATGCTGCAATTTAAAGATCCGATTTTCAATTTTATAGCACCTCCTGAACTCGCTATGCCCAATGAGTATAAATTACTGCTCACCTCAAAAGGAATCAAGTATTTCGAACATACAGAGTTCACCGATATTATTAACGCGGCCGATATTATTTATATGACGCGTGTTCAGAAAGAACGGTTTATTGATCCAGT
>JBBRGI010000240.1:0-5904 GCA_038240855.1 Bacteroidales bacterium
CTGAACATAGGTGATAAACCGCGTAAACCGGTTGACCCCATGAGATAAAATACCGTCCACACTGTTGCCGGTAAATACAGAGGCCAGCACCCGGGCTTTCGTCTCCTGAAAACCATGCTTCAGCAAAATCCGGGTAAACTCATTCTCCATTTGTGAAACCTGGATACAAATCGTATTTGTATTTTCCATTATTTCAGTATTGATTAAATCATAGGTCGGCCCAGTGATTTCGTGTTGCTCGCAGAACCCGTCATTAAGGCACAGTAACGCGCAATTGCAAATTTTTCGCGAATTTGGGATTGAAGCAAGTATTTATTAAAACACTGCTCGAAATGGGTTTAGCGATGATATTATTGGCTGATAATTTGAACAGCAATTTACATCACCCCACCTGTCAGGGCTATCGTCAGGGCTCTGATTAACTGCACGTTCCAAGTATTACCCAGATAATTATGAAAACAACGATAGTACCTATTATACCGCCTCCTAATTTCGACGCTCCGTATCCTGCAAGCAATCCTCTGAAAAGATTATTCATGATTTTTAATTTTAATTTGATTTACTATTGAAACTATTTTCAGACTACAAACGTGTCCAACTTCCCACGCGGATATGTTACACAATTTCAGAAAAGATTTACATCATTACTGCATGTCAGTTGTAACATACAAGACTTTAGAATTATAAAACATTAACCATTAGCGCCATACATATTTACTTGTAAAATATATGAAAACGGGCATCAAGACTTGGGGATACATTATAAGCGTAAAAGTCATACCTTAGCCTGATTAAAAATGGTTTCATAAAACCTCACGACCATGAGTTCGCAAATTCAGATGTTCCGCCGGCTATTGGATTGAGGTTAAAATATATTATACATATGAAGTACGCAGTGAAGATAAATTCAATAAGAACCGTTGAAGAACTTGAAGGTTCATGGAACAATGCAGACTTAACAGCGCTGTTATCAAAATTCGATTATACTGAGGCCGACAAATTAAAGCCTGACGAATTGAAAGAATACCTGTCTATGGCGATTACTGACTTTGAACCCGAAGAGTCCGCTGCCATTGTTCTTGAATACAGACTTTCCGATGTATTGACAGAAGGGCAAATACACAATATTTCGCACGAAATGACCAGGGAAAAGGTATCTGAAAATTATTCGGACATAGCGATCCACAAAATATTATTCGATGTCAATCAATTGCTGTACAAGGCCTACAATGGAAAGTTTCCGCTTGCCAAAGCAAATGTCATCGACTTCGAAATGAAAGCAGAAAATGAGGAGGAACCGGAAGTAACAAAAGCATTAATACTGCAGGCCTTTGAAAATGGTTTTACAGACAGAAATTTAATAAAAAGGTTATTTAAAGACCAATTAGAGGGTATAGCGCCATTTCCTGAAGCAGAAGGAATACTATGGGAACTGAAAATCAAAGGAAACGGTCAGTATATGATCACGACTTCTGAAAAATGGATAAACAACGAGGATTTTAAAAACATGGAATTCGAATCCGATGTATCACCGTTCATCGATAAATCAGAAGATGAATAATCCGTAAAATAAGAGTTGCAAACTCACATTAATACACCCCCATCCTGTGACTCAGGATGGGGTTTTTATATTTAATGTCTGCTTTTAAACAATCACTCAGCCTTCTTTTTCGGCACTGCCGAAACAAAATTAAGGGAAATTGAATTGACACAATGCCTTGTATCTTTGGGAGTAAGGCTTTCGCCTAAAAATACATGCCCCAGATGTCCCCCACATTTCGCGCAAACTATTTCAGTACGTCTGCCATCCGGATCAGGAATACGTTTGACCGCCCCACGGATTTCATCATCAAAACTTGGCCAGCCACAATCGGACTTGAATTTATCAGTCGAATTGTATAAAGGGGCATTGCACTGCTTGCAATTATAAGTCCCTGCTTCCGAAAATTCGTTGTATTTTCCGGTGAATGGCCGCTCGGTATGCTTACGCAGAATTACTGCTTCTTCCTCGGGTGAAAGTTGATTAAATTTCATATTTTGATTCGTGTTAACTGTTTTTTTGTTATTATTTACTTTTTGCGCACATCCGTTAACTACGGATATTACCAAACAAAAGATTAAAAGGTACGTTTTCATGTCACAAATTATTTAGAATTATGTCAATCGTATTTTAATTATGTCAATTTAGCGTCGATCTCCGGGCAATCAGACCGCCCGCAACCGCAAGGTACCAAAAATGCAGCAGCACCAATAGTGTCAGTTTAATAACATTTACAAAACCGGAAATGTTGTAAGCGTGTTTTTTGCTATATTTGGATGACGACAACTTATATGAACTGTTCAAATACATTCCGTAAAAATGGAAACAGTTTACTATACAATATCCATACTTCTACTGCTTTTTAATATCCTTCCCTTTATTCCGCATCAGCATTGGCTATTCAGAGTATTTGACTTTACCCGGATTCAACAACTTGTTTTACAACTGCTCATTATTTTGTTCGGCATAGTATTTATGAAGAACCAAAATACTCTTTTTTGGGTTGTTCAGAGCTCCTTATTTATTTTTGCAGGATTCAATACATTTTTATTAATCCCGTTTACTCCTGTTTACAGATCAGGAAGGGATATAAATTTGAAAAATCATCCGGAAATCATATCCATTCTATCGGTGAATGTGCATCAGTTTAACCGTGAATTTCAACGATTAATCGATTTAATACACGAAGAAAAGCCGGACATTATTCTTACGATGGAATCGAATAAAGATTGGGAAGATGCATTGTCAGTGCTTGATAGCGAGTATCCAAATAATCACAAGGTAGCGCTTGAAAACACATACGGGATGCACTTTTACTCAAAATTGAAAACTACCCGAAAACAAACCAATTATTTTGTAGCCGATGATTTGCCAAGTCTGGAAATTGATTTGGAAACCCGCAGTAAAATAATTTTTACAATTTTTGGCGTTCACCCTCCTCCTCCAAGTCCTACCGAAGAAGAAACATCAAAAGAACGGGATAGCGAGCTACTTTCTATTGCAAAGAAGGTACAGAAACCCGATGCTGTGGAGTTGGAAGGCCCTGGGTAGGTTTACCTAACACCAAAAAAAAATGACCATATCCGATAACCAATACCGATGTGTAACGAAAAGCGAATTGGCAATTTTGGCCGGTGTGAGCTGCTCAACACTTCAAACATGGATGAACCGACGGTATTTTGAAGAATTGAAAAAACTGGGGTACTCCAAAAAACAAAGAATTCTTTTACCGCTTCAGGTTAAGTTTCTTTTTGAACGCCTGGTAATTATCGAAGATTGATATTTATTTTTAAATTTGTGATATAAATTATCTCAGTCATGAAAACATTAACAATAAAAGTCAACACCCGGACCAATAAGGGAAAACAACTTGTAAACCTTATTAATGAGCTGGAAAAAGAAGGATCTGTAAAAATTGAAAAAAGTACTATTAGTAAAGAGTTTCAACAGGCAATCAGGGATATAAAAGCCGGAAGGGTAAAACCGATTAACGAACTTTTTAAATGAATATTTCAGTAAGTTTTGCCCGTCAGTTTGAAATTGAATACAAACGGTATAAAAAGAAATTCAGATCGCTTGATTCTGATCTTAAAGCTTTAACTGATAATTTAGCTGAAGCTAAAAGCGATGATCTTGGGAATGGTATCTACAAATACAGGTTAGCTGTAAAATCGAAAAATACGGGTAAGAGTGGCGGGTTTAGGGTAATCACTTTAGAAGTACTGGTATCCAAAACAGAAAAAAAGGCAACGCTCCTTATACTTTACGATAAAAGCGAAAAAGATTCAATTTCAAAGCAGGAAATTGAATCTATTTTAAAAAATGAGGGTTTAATCTAACCCATTTTTAGCCATATCGAAAGGCCGTCGGAATTTCCGGACGGCTTTTTTTGTACCTTTTATTTGCTATCTGTTTTTAATCAATCGTATTCGTTCATAGGCGGTTATATGTATTAGTCGGCCTTTTTTGATGTTTTATAATTGTGCTTTATTAAAACCAAAACATTAAAATTTAAATCCTTCAAAATGGAGAAATTTTTCAAAAACCCGCTTTACACCGGAATCGCCACAATGGTTATTTTGGTTCTTGTCGTAGCCTGGATATGGGATGACAAAAAGAATTCCAAAAAAGATTTTTACGGCCTGCTGTCAACACCGGTAGCCACAGTTTAATTTATTAATTCAAAAAAAATTTAAAAAATGGCAAACGAACGAGTTTCCAAAGCATTAGGAGAAAAATTTAGTTTTCTCATCAAAAACACTTCCGGCGCAACTGTCTTAATTGCACTTTTGGCCGCTTTTTACGATACCCTTAGCATTGCGCTGACAGAAGGTGTCCCCAATACCGCGGTATTGGGCTACAAAAACCCCGCCGCCATCACAGCCGCCGGACATGCGTGTAATGCAGTTCTTGACGATGGTACAATTCTTCCAGGTGTATTGTGTACTGCAATCAGTAATAAGAATTCGATCCGTCAGTTTAGGGAATATGTGAAAGAAAATCCGTGGATACTGATTGACATGACGATTCAGGCCACTACCCCCGATCAGTTTAACCAGATCATTGAAGTTGTTAAATGTAGTCCGCTTACCGGCAATGTCAGTCAGGAATTAAATCTTAACGACTTTAAGTCTGTGGATCAGATTTCAACCGATAAGGTTAACATCAATAACCTGAATCTTGAAATGGCTGATTTTAACAATGTTGCCTGGGCAAGATCGTCAGTGTTGTTTAGAAAAACATCCGGATTAATTGATCCCCGCATAGGCAGGGGGTTCGTCTCAACATTTCATGCCAGGTATAAGCTGCTTCGCTTTCCCATTGATTTGTTTTTTCATTCTACTGACATTTTTATTGTCGAATTCAAAACATTAAAACATATCGGATCAGACCATCTTCCTTTATATTGCCGTTTCTATATTAATCCCGAAAGCACTTCACAGGATAATCATATTGAAACGCTTGTAGAGGATGAAATGGCAGAAGTGAATGAATTGATTGAAGCGGGTAAGGAGGCAGAAAGTGAACGGCCCGCATTAGCTATGGAGGAATGAATGCATGCAAGACCGGATAAAATTTTATTTCAAAACCCATAAGAAATCTGATTAAGGACAAATTGAATGGCGAGTTGGTTATACTACCTTTTGTTGTAACCAGTATCATCCATACAGGTATACGCTACGGACATTCTTAAATGGAATAGATTTATTATTCTTAATTAGACTCATTCTAAACTTTTTTCTTTCTGAATCGTTTACTAGGTTAAACAATTTAATTTAAATTACGAAGTTATGAGTTTCACATTACCCGCACTTAAATATGATTACAAGGCGCTCGAGCCCTATATCGATGCACAGACCATGGAAATCCACCATACGAAGCATCATGCTGCTTACACCAATAATCTGAATGCAGCCCTGGAAGATAGTGACCTGCAAGGAAAAACAATCGAAGAAATTATCGCAAAAGCTTCAACAACAGGTCCTGTGGTCAGGAATAACGGTGGAGGTTTCTATAATCACAATCTCTTCTGGGAGTTAATGGTTCCCGGAGGATCACAAACACCCCAGGGAACATTGCTCGAAGCTATAAATGGTTCTTTTGGTTCATTCGATACGTTTAAAGCGGCATTTTCAAAAGCAGCGGCAACCCGTTTTGGCAGTGGCTGGGCATGGCTGGTACAAAAAGGCGATACCCTTGTTGTAACATCTACGCCAAACCAGGACAATCCCCTGATGGATGTCGCCGAAGTACAGGGTGTTCCGATTTTGGGGATTGATGTCTGGGAACATGCCTATTACCTGAAATACCAGAACAGAAGGCCCGAATACATTGAAGCATTTTACAAAGTCATTAACTGGGAT
>JBBRGI010000241.1:0-5893 GCA_038240855.1 Bacteroidales bacterium
GCCTCGATGCACCACAATAATTCTTTTATAAAAATAGCTGCTCTTTTATCCGTTGCCGGTTTGTCGGTTGGATGGCCTTGCTCATCAAACGATTCCTGCACCTTGATCACCGGAAACATAGCAGGAACAGTCCAGGCCCTCATCTTCCACAGCGAAAATTGGATGGATATAATAACCTGTGCTCCGCCGAAAGGTCCCCCCGAAACTGTTGATATCGCGACGGGCTTGCGGTACCATTCATCATAGAGAAGGTCGGTGACGTTTTTTAAACTTGCCGGATATCCGCCATTGTATTCAGGCGTAACAATCACTACGCCGTCAGCCAACTTAATCTTTTCCGCAAACTCAAGTGTTTCGGGAGAAGGTGTTTTCTGAAACTGTAATCTTTCATCGAATATCGGGAAATTGTATTTTTTCAAATCAAGAATCTCAACAACAGCAAGTTCGTTTTCTTCGAGGTAATTTTTAAAATACAACGCAACCCGGTGACTGTTTCTTCCGGTTCTTACACTGGCCGATATAATTACAATTCTGGGCATATCCTTATGTTTTAAAAAAATGAATTCAGAAAAAATGGGCATTAATAACTTTTCAATCTGCCTATAAAATTCAGCAAAAAATTTCACATTCAACCACTAAATATGTCTATTCTACAGAGGTTGCCATTAAAAATATGGTTTAAAGAAAGTGACATCAATGCTGGAAATGATATGGCGAATAAAATAAAATGTGCACTCACATGCATCAGAATTTGAATTGAATACATTATTTTTGGGCCAAATATTAATAAAGATAGGACGTTTATGAGTTTTCAAAATAACCCCCACACCTTTCATATACCGGTTATGGGTTTGGGCTATTCAATCGATTCCCCGGTGAAAGTTGCACATTATGGCATTTCTTCGGTTATTTCGCTCGTCGACGACATTTCGATGGAAAAGATGAGGGAGTTTTATTGCAAAAAATTCGATCTTCCATTTCGATCCATCACGCCACATACTGAAGATCACCGCGCTAAAAGGATTACCGCTTACCTTAATACTATTCAGGAGATCGTCAGACGAAAATTTGAAGGTTTGAAAAATGCGGTATCGCATTCCGACGAAGAATTAAATAAATACATGGGCATACTGCCCGATTTCTCGGATATAAAGCAGAAATTCAATCAGTTGATACATAAAAATCCGGAGAAGCAGCATCTTACCGAATGGCTCAGCGAAAATTTAGTGGCCGGCGAAATTGATGTTAATATTATGTCGAAACTTGACCGCGACAGGTTTGCCGGTGGTGAAAAATTACCTTCGATTTATAGTGATGCCCAATCATCGTTGCGTGGTTTCGCATTGAGTGATCTGAGTTCTTCACTGGTACTTTCGGCCGGGATGAACCCGCGTCTGTACAGTTATCTGGAGGAATTCGAGGATTTTTATCCGAATGCAGAAATGGAACTGAAAAAGAAAGTAATCCTGAAAGTAAGTGATTACCGTTCAGCCATCATCCAGGGTCGTTTTCTGGCTAAAAAGGGCATCTGGGTTTCGGAATACCGGATCGAATCCGGGTTAAACTGCGGTGGACATGCTTTTGCAACTGACGGATTTTTGCTGGGGCCTGTCCTGGAAGAATTCAGGAACAGTAAAGAACAATTGATTGAAGCGGTTCACGAAATTTATGTGAACGCCCTTATTGAAAAGGGGAGAGTTGCCCCGGAGAAACCTTTCCTGGTTAAAATTACGGCCCAGGGTGGTGTTGGCTCAAATGCGGAACATCAGTTTCTGCTCGATTATTACAAGTTGGATTCAATAGGGTGGGGTACTCCGTTTTTATTGGTTCCTGAAGCAACTACTGTTGATGAACAGACGCTTGAATTACTTTGTAATGCCAAAGAGGACGATTTGTATATGAGCGATGTTTCTCCATTAGGTGTCATTTTTAACAATGTTCGCGGATCGGGAATGGATATGAAAAAGGATGCCCAAAACAAGGAAGGGAAATACGGTTTTCCCTGCACGAAAAAGTATCTCGCACTGAATCCGATTCATGGAAAAGAAAGTATCTGTACTGCTTCAATTGAATATCAGCGCAATAAGATAAAGGAATTGAAGGAACAGAATCTGGATGAAGCGGATTTTGCAGCACAGCTCCATAAAATAACCGTTAAAGCATGTTTGTGTAATGGGCTGACCGCTTCGCCATTGATTGTCAATGGGTTGGACAACAAAATCGAAGGTACAGCCGTCAGTATTTGTCCCGGACCGAACCTGGCTTATTTTTCAGGTACTTATTCACTGATAAGAATGGTTGACCATATTTATGGCCGCACAAATGTGATGGAGCGCACCGACCGTCCAAATTTATTCGTGAAAGAATTGAAAATGTACATCGAATACCTGATTAATAAAATCGGGGAAACTGTAAATCCTGTCACAGAAAAGCAAAGGAAATATTTCGTGACTTTTCAGCATAACCTTGTCAAAGGGGTTGATTATTACAAGGAGCTTTTCCGGAAGTATAAAACGCAATTGGATGATACAACCTCGCTAAATGATAAAATGCAGGATATGGAAAACCTCAGGCTGGAACTAATGAGACTGATCAGTAAAAAGATTTAATCATATCCTTAATTTAGCAACGCCAAAAATCAACTGAACAAAATTAAAGAATTCAGAAACAATGCAGGAATTTAAATTTAAATTATTCGCCTGGGCAATTTGCTGTCTTGCTATTCAGATGGGCGCAAGAGCCAATGAGGAGGCACGTCTCATGCGTTTCCCCGATATTAATAAGAACCTGGTTGTCTTTGTGTATGCAGGCGACATTTGGTCGGTTGATGCAACTGGTGGTGAAGCCCGTCACCTGACTTCCCATCCGGGAATGGAATTATTCCCCAGGATATCACCCGACGGCAAATGGATCGCTTTTTCGGGCGAATATTCTGGTAGTCGTCAGGTGTTCGTGATGCCATCAGTTGGTGGAACACCCCGGCAATTGACTTACTATAACTCAGTAGGTGTGATGCCACCCCGGGGCGGCTATGATGATGTGGTTCTTGACTGGACTTCTGACAGTAAAAATATTCTGGTGCGCGCCAACCGGACTCCTTTCGGTGACAGAAATGGTAAATATTTTCTGGTAAGTATTGACGGGGGCCTGGAAAAGCCGCTGCCGATAGTAAATGGTGGTTTTGCAGCACTTTCACCAGACGATAAAAAAATCTGCTTTACGCCGGTCGACCGTGAGTTTCGTACCTGGAAACGCTACAAAGGAGGTCGTGCCACTGATTTGTGGATCTATGACCTGGAGAAAAATACTTCGGAACAGATTACAGATTTTAAAGGAACCGACCAATTGCCAACCTGGTTTGGTGAGAATATTTATTTTGCATCCGATCGTGATCTGAAACTTAATATTTACCAATACAATACAAATACAAAGGCATTGATTCAACTCACCAGACACACCGACTTCGACTGTATGTGGCCTTCGGGTGAAAACGGACAAATGGTTTATGAGAATGGGGGTTATCTCTATAAGCTAAACCTTCAGAACGGGAAGGAAGAAAAAATTACGGTCAATATCCATTTCGATAATCCAAATACATTGCCCTACTTCAAGAATGTAAAGGATTTTGTGCAAAGTTTCGAAATTTCGCCCACAGCCAAACGGGCATTGATTTCAGCCAGGGGTGATATATTCTCGATCCCGGCAGAAAACGGCTCAACTTATAACCTGACCAATACTCAGGGTACCCGTGAAATCTATCCGCGCTGGTCACCCGATGGAAAATATATTTCATACTATTCGGATGCAACGGGCGAATACGAAATTTACCTGCTCGAAAATAAAAATGATGCGATTGCCCGACAATTCACAAGCGGATCGACAGCCTGGAAATACGATATGGAGTGGTCGCCCGACGGCAAATATCTGCTTTATTTCGACCGTACCCTGCAGCTCAAACTAGTCGACGCAGAAACTGCAAAAACAACTGTAATCACTCATGCCAACCGCGCGGAAATCCGTACCTATTCGTTTTCACCTGATTCTAAATGGATCACTTATGAGAAAGAGGGAGCTAACGGTCTTGGTGCTGTTTGGGTTTATAATCTTGAGACTGCGCAAAATCATCAGGTCACAGATGATTCATTCAACGACGAATCTCCGGTTTTTTCAACAGATGGCAAATACATCTATTTTGTGTCGGACCGCGATTTTAATCTTGAATTCTCAAGTTTCGAATTTAACTATTTGTACAATAAGTCAACACGTATTTATGCTCTGGCCCTGAACACTGATACCCCGAAGCTTTTCGAGAACAAAAACGATATCGAACCCGTTAAGGTAGCTGAAAAATCACCTGAAGTATCCGGGAAGGGAAAAAAGGCAGGTCCTGATGAGAAGCATGCTTCGAAAGAAATAGGTAAGGTAATGATTGATTTCGCCGGAATTAATTCGAGAATCACAGCTTTGCCGTTAAAGCCGGGTATTTACCGAAACCTGGTGGCTGTTGAAGGTGGCGTATTGTACATTAGCCAGGACTCTTTGCGTAAATACAGCATCTTCGAAAAGAAAGATGAAGGGATTATGGATAAAGTGAATCAGGCAGTTGTAAGTGCTGATGGCAAGATGATGATTTACCGCACAGGCAAAGAGTTTGGAATTACGAAACTGAACCCGGGACAAAAATCGGGAGAAGGCAGACTGAACCTGAATGACATGGTGATGAAAATTGATCCGGTTAAGGAGTGGGCGCAAATCTATTCCGATGGCTGGCGCATTTTCCGTGACTATTTTTACGTGAGTAATATGCATGGTGTCGACTGGAAAGGTATTAAAGAGCGGTATAGTCCGCTTGTTCAGCATGTGAGTCATCGTGCTGATTTGGATTATATCCTGGGTGAAATTATTTCAGAAACCAATACGGGTCATTCCTATGTAGACTGGGGCGATTTCGAACGGGTAAAACGTATTGATACGGGATTGCTTGGCGCCGAATTACAGGCTGATCAATCATCGGGCAGGTATAAGGTTGCTCAAATTTATCCGGGAGAAAACTGGAATGAATCACGGCGGTCGCCATTGACGGAACAGGGTGTGAACGTGAAAGAAGGCGATTATCTGATCGCTGTGAATGGCACCAATCTCACCCTGGACATGAATCCGTATGAATTGCTTGAAAATACGGTGGGAAAGATGGTCGAAATCACGGTCAATTCAAAACCCGAAGCTGCAGGAGCAAAAACCTATACAATCAGGCCGGTTGCAAGTGAACTAGAACTGCTTTACCTTAATTGGGTTAATGAACGTCGTGCCATGGTAGACAAACTTTCAGGTGGAAAAATCGGATATATACATGTGCCAAATACGGCTGTTGAAGGAAACCGCGAGTTGCACCGGGGTCTGTATGCTTACAATATGAAAGAAGCGCTGATCATCGACGACAGGTACAACGGCGGTGGGTTTATTCCTGATGTGATGACTGGGCTACTTGACCGTAAAACGATGAGCTACTGGCAGCGCAACGGACTGTCGGCCATGAAAACTCCGGGAATCGCTCATAACGGACCCAAGGTGATGCTGATGAACGGTTATTCTTCCTCGGGTGGTGACGCATTTCCGTATTATTTTCGGCAGAAAGGTCTTGGTCAGCTTATCGGAACCCTTACATGGGGCGGATTAGTTGGCATATCTGGCAATGCCGGTTTGGTAGATGGTGGTTACATCGCCGTACCGCAATTTGGTATTTACGATCAGAACGCACAATGGATTATCGAAGGTGTTGGTGTTTCACCCGACATTGAGGTGGTTGACCGTCCGGAGCAGCTTGCCAGGGGGATTGATCCCAGTATTGAAAAGGCAGTCGAGGTATTGTTGCAGCAATTAAAGGATCATCCGG
>JBBRGI010000242.1:0-5867 GCA_038240855.1 Bacteroidales bacterium
GGCGACATTGAAAAAATATATGCCGATACGACTATGGCTAATACTGTTCTTGGCTGGAGAGCCGAAGTATCCTTACACGACACCCTGTTATCGGCATGGAACTGGGAGAAAAAATTAAGGAAAATTTAATTCATTCGCTTATAAATCAATTAATTATCAATTATAACTATACCTAAACTCACGGGTCATGAAAAATATTCTCATTACAGGAGGCGCAGGATTTATCGGATCACACGTGGTGAGACGATTTGTGAATAAATATCCTGATTATAAGATTTTTAATCTTGATGCGCTGACCTATGCCGGTAATCTCGAAAACCTCAGGGATATAGATATGCTTCCCAACTACGAATTTGTAAAGGGAGATATCAATGATGCCCCTTTCGTGAACAAACTATTTGCAAACCATCAGTTTGAAGGAGTTTTGCATCTGGCTGCTGAATCGCATGTCGACCGTTCAATTTCAGATCCGATGTCATTCATTATGACCAACATTGTAGGGACGGTGAACCTGTTGAACGGAGCACGTGAAAGCTGGAAGGGTAATTTCGAAGGAAAGCGGTTTTACCATATCTCAACTGATGAGGTTTATGGTTCGCTGGGTGAAACAGGACTTTTTACGGAAACTACTTCCTATGATCCGCAAAGCCCCTATTCAGCTTCAAAAGCGAGTTCCGACCATCTTGTGAGAGCATATCACAATACCTATAAATTCCCCATTGTTATTACAAATTGTTCGAATAATTACGGACCGAATCAGTTTCCTGAGAAGCTGATACCGCTGGTTATTTACAACATTCGTCACAATAAGCCGATTCCCGTGTACGGAAAAGGTGAAAACGTCCGCGACTGGCTATATGTCGAAGATCATGCAGCAGCTATTGATCTGGTGTTTCATAATGGGAAAAACGGCGAAACTTACAATATTGGCGGGAATAACGAATTGACAAATATTTACCTGATTCGCCAGTTATGCAAAATCCTGGACAAGAATCTTGGCCGTGAAGAAGGCACTTCTGAAAAGTTAATTACTTACGTGAAAGACAGGGCAGGTCATGACCTTCGTTATGCAATCGATTCTACTAAGATCCAAATGGAAATGGGGTGGAAACCATCACTTCAGTTTGAAGAAGGGATCGAAAAAACGGTCGACTGGTATCTGGCTAACACCGAATGGCTTGAAAATGTAGTTTCGGGCGCATACGAGAAATATTACGAGCAACAGTACCAATCCAGATAGTTGAAGAGGTATTACAAAATATGAAGAGTCATGAATTGCTCATGATTCTTTATATTTTATATTGAATCTCCACTTCGTGGTTAAAAGTAGTTTTTTCGCAGATGGTTATAGTTTTTCCGGAGCTATTTGGTTTTCTTTTTTGCGGGGACTGCAGTAACTGTTATGGGTCCGTCAGGCGTCTGAGCCAAACCCTGCAACTGACCATCCGTAAGTTTAAGCTTTAATGAAATCGGGGTGTTTTCGATTTCAAATCCCAAAGTGAGTATATCTTTCAGAAAATCGATCTGTGGAATGGCCAAAGCCTGTCCCTGGACTGTGAACTCGCCGGCCAGTTTTTTATCAACCTCCTTAAGTGTTAAAATACCCTTTTCGTATGGCTGACGTGCTTCCGGTGCAGAGAATTCCCAAACTCCTAAAATTTTCTGATGTCCTTTTTCCACAGCCTGTGCTGATATTGACATCGAAACAGAAAGCAGCAATGCAAACAGGATTCCTGAAATTTTCATAATCTTGATTTTTTTAACGGTTACTGTATTTCTCAAAAATAGTTATTATTCGTCGAAGAGTGATGCCTCATTGAATGGCAGATGGTGATAATTCAAAAAATCCCTGTATTCCTCCTCGAATGTTTTCTTCCAATGGTATTGCTCCTGATTTTGAATATAAAGTAAGGTACTGTCAAGTTGCGACCGGCTGATCGAAAATGCGGCAAATCCGGATGCCCAGCTAAAGGCACGCAGGGGTTCAAACTGCTGTCGCAGCCAGATCGTTGAGCTTTGTTTAAGCGGAAGAATGGCAGATTCGATTGATAATTTTGAAGGAAGTGCCAGTAAAAAGTGAATATGATTTTCGGATCCGCCAAGGGCAACAAGTTTTGTTCCTTTCGACTTTGCAACAGTCGATAGGTAAGCAGAAAGTAAGCTTCTGATTTCAGAAGTCAGAAATTTTTTCTGCCCATGGGTTCCGACTACAACGTGCATCAGACAACTTACGAACTCTTTCGACATATATCATGATTTTATTAGGACAATACCTCCGACGCTTTGTAATGATGTTCAGTATGCTATAAAATTACAAAATAAATCACACTAATTTATTCAACTTCTTATTTCACTGAAAACTGGTGACATATTTTCCATCCACCAGTCGAAAACCGATTCTTTCGAGGTAATTGTTGTGTAGTTTACTTTGTGGCTCGATATAAATATAACGGAATCCTAAAAAATCGATACAGCGTAATTCACATTGGTAAAATGTTTTAGCCAGTTGGGAGTGGCTATGTTTAGGTACCAGGAAATCGACACATATCTTGAGGGTATCTGCATTTTTAATCTCCGCGACGATCAATCCGACAGTCTCCATCTCCGACACCAGTAATGCTACAAGAAACTCTTCTTCAATTTTAAAATCAAATCCCGGGAAATGCTTCGAAATGTCGGCCCGGTAGTATTCAAGGAAATGACGGAGGTAAAGGTCATCGTGATCGGAAATAAAAATTACGTCAATCGACCTTGTTTTCTCATTATTCCGATGAGTCCTGTAAATGCTGATAACACCTGCCAGTAACGCTGAAGCAGTAAGCACATATGCATGGAAAATTAACCCTGCAATGGAGAACCCGGCGATAACCAACATATAAAACATCCACCCGCCGTTTCGGGGTATAATCCAGAAACTACCGGCGAGAAGAACAACCGCAGCAAAACCGTGAAACATGTTGATAAGGATATTATTCATTGCCATACACTATCCGAACAAAGCAAACAAGGTTTTGTTTAGTTCATTTGAGTGCACATTGATTAATCGTGTTATTTACGCAAAGTTTAGTGATGCCAGGCAGCACCCGTTTTAAGTTTTTTAACTCATAAGATTATTTATTGTCTAACATTCTCCTTATTTTTGCATGATCGAAACACATTATGGAGTATATCCTTAAATTGCTTAGTGTTTTCCTGGTTGCAAGTGTTAAATACTTCTGGGCAACCCCTTATTCCTTCGGATTGAATCTAAATAAATGGGAAACCCTGTTATTCATGGAAACAGGCGGAATCTTAGGTTTCCTGTTTTTTTACTATTTTTTCGGGTTTCTTTTCAGGGAACTAAAACTATTATGGCCCATTGTCTACAATTTCACACCGGTTATTTTCAAGGTGAGGTTCGAAATGTGGGTAAAACGTCAAAAAGAAAACAGGATCAATGCCAGGAAATTCACTAATAGAAATAAAATGATCGTCCGGATGCGTAAACGTTACGGAATTTGGGGTTTGGTGATATTGTCACCCATTATCCTTTCAATTCCCATCGGAGCATTACTTGGCAATAAATATTTCAGGCACGATCACCACTTTATTCCGTATATGATCCTTTCAATTTTCATCTGGGGATTAGTATCGGTCTCTTTTTTCGGCATCTTTATGCACGATTAATCGGGTGCAATACCTATCGGGAGCAGGGCATCAGGACCGAAGTTGCCGGAGCAATTTGCCCGACCGGTTGATAAATCCTGCTGAACCTCCCTCATCCATTAAATTCTCGAGTACGGAAATAAGTTCACCTTTTAAATCAGGCAATTGCTGCGAAATATTAAACAACAATTGTATTGCAAATACACGAACCGCAGCTGGTTCGGAAGGAGCGAGTAAGGTAAAACTTCGGTTGACAATTGCTCCGAGGTATCTTTCCTCTATCGGGTAACGACAAAGTATTCGGGAAAAATGCCTTTTCAGCGAACTGTCAGTTGTGTCCAGAAAACCGGCGATAATCTGAGGAAGCTTATCTGCTAGCAGTTCAGGAAAATCCTCCGAAGCGTTGTCAATAATCCAGCACGAACGCCAGGCTACCCGGTGATTTTCCGAAAAAACAAGTTGGAAAAGGTGGCTGAATAATTTCGCATCAGAAACCACCGCTGTTTTCCACATCTCAAGTTCACCGCCGCCAATAGCAAGAATATTTTGCTTAATGTATTTCTCGTCAAAGTTATCGCACATTTTTCCCGCGGAGATAATCATAAAATCCTAATTGAGATTCTATTTGAGGCTCTGCTCCCTCATTTTTAATCTTATTGCTCAATTCATTATCCAGGATCCTGGCTGCTTTGTTATCCTGCCATTGAAGATTGAAAAAATCGAGTAATTCATCCCTGATTTCCTTGTCGTAAACGGGAACAGCTACCTCCACCCTTCGGTCGAGATTGCGCGACATAAAGTCGGCAGAAGAAATATATAATTTTTCGTCACCTCCGTTATAGAAATAATATAACCGTGAATGTTCAAGATAGCGGTCAATGAGCCCGATTGCCGGAATAGTTACTTTCCCGTCGGCTGACGAGGTGTACATTGAAAACATTCCTCTGATATTTAACCGTACATCCACTCCGCTTTTCGCAGCCTCATCCAGCTTATTAATAATTTCGACATCCACTAAATTATTGCATTTTAAATAAATGCGGGCTTCCAATCCGGCCTTGGCGTTTATTGTCTCATGCCTTATCATGGTCACCATTTTTTTGCGCATGGTAAACGGTGAGACCAGCAAATGCTGAAACCTTCCGATTTTGTAATTTTTGTCAAAAAAATCAAATACACGTGTCACTTCCCGTGTAATATTTTGATCTGTTGTGCATAACAATTGATCGGAAAATACTTTTGAAGTCACTTCATTAAAATTACCGGTCCCGATAAGGGCATATTTTTTCGTTTCTTTATTATCCTTCCGGGTGATCAGACACAACTTTGAATGCACTTTCAGTCCCGGCACACCCAAAATAACCTTAACACCCTCTTTGCCGAGCCTGTTTCCATATTCAATGTTCTCCTGTTCGTTGAAACGGGCACGAAGCTCGAGTACCATGGTCACCTTTTTTCCGTTTCGCGCAGCATTTATCAAAGCATTTATAACATGCGAGTTACGTGCCATGCGATAGCCAGTCATCCGGATTTCAGTCACTTTGGGGTCAATCGAAACCTCACGCAATAAATCGATGAAATGGTAAAATGAATGGTAGGGGAAATGGAAGATAATATCGCCTTTACTGATGCTGTTCAGATAGGTCTGTCCATGCAGGATTTTATTATGCTTTACAGGACTAATTGGTTTATAATAAAGGTGTTCAGCCCCTACCATCGGAAAATCCATAAAGTCTTTAAAATTATGGATCCGGCTTCCTGCGATTACTACATCCTCCCTCTTGAAATTTAGTTTAAGAAGAAGAAGAGTAAGCAGGTTTTCAGGAATTTCCTTGTCGTATACAAACCTGACAAGTGCACTGTTTCCCCGCTTTACAATACTTTTCGCAACCAGTTTTACGTAACTCTCGGCCACGTCATCATCCAGGTCGAGTTCTGCATCACGGGTTAATTTGAAAATATAGGACCTTATCTTCTGGTAATTGAACATGTAGAAGATATCGTCCAGCTCATAACGAATGACATCTTCAAGAAGTATAATATAAGTTTTGCCGTCGTCGGAAGGAATGATCACAAAGCGGGGCAGAAGATCTGTCGGAACTTCGATCAGCGCATATTCCGATTTTTTATTCTTGACCATATCGACGGCAAGATAAATCGCATCGTCGCGCAATAAAGGAATTTTTGCCCCTTTTTTAAGGATAATCGGCATAATCCGGGGT
>JBBRGI010000243.1:0-5851 GCA_038240855.1 Bacteroidales bacterium
ATTTGCGGGGCAAAGATACAATATTAATTGGTACTAAAAATAATTGCTCTTCATAGTTAGTAGCGTTTAAACGCTATTTTATTGACATGAATTGCAAGGCAAAGTTAACCAAATCTGTCTGTCTGGCTCAATTTAATGCAAAGCAACTGTTATAAGACGTTTTATCATTCTGATCGGTTGCGTGGCTTATCCGCCTCATAAATTAGTATGGCTATTTTTTGTAACGAATAATAGTGTATCTTTGCCCCGCAAATAAAAATTATAAATTTTAACGTAAAACGTTATGTCAGTAAAGATTCGTTTGGCAAGGCATGGTCGGAAGCAACATGCTTATTACCACATTGTGGTAGCAAACAGCAGGTCACCACGAGATGGTAGGTTTATTGAGAGGATTGGTTCTTACAATCCGAATTCTAATCCTGCCACCATCGATCTTGATTTTGATAAAGCCATTTCATGGCTTAACAATGGCGCACAGCCTACCGATACCTGCCGCACAATTTTGTCGCACAAGGGTGTAATGATGAAAAAGCATCTTCTCGAAGGCGTGAAAAAAGGGGCTTTTGATCTTGCAGAAGCCGAAAATCGGTTTGAAGCATGGTTGAAAGAAAAAGAGAATGCAATTCAGGCCAAAAAAGACGGTCTGGCTGCCGGTTTCAACGAGGAGATGAAAAAACGTCTTGTAGCTGAAACTAAAGTCAATGAGGCTCGTCTTGCTGAAATCGCGAAGAAAAATGCAGTTGCTGCTGCTGCTGCAATCGTGAAACCTGCTGCGAAGGAGGAAGAAGGAGAAGCTGAAGTCGCTGAGCCTGCTGAGGAGGCTTAGAAACGGAAACGTTTTTACAGCATTCAGATGATAAAATTACAAGGGGTGATGGTTATTACAACCATCGCCCTTTTTTATATCTTTGTGTTTTGTAATTGCATTGGGCTATGAATCAAATAAATAAAAGTGATTGTGTGGAGGTGGGATATATTCAGAAACCACACGGACTAAAAGGTGAAGTCATCTTAATATTCGGAAAGGAATTTGAAGAAACTGTTGAGGATCTTGAGTTTCTTTTTGTTGAAGTTGATGGAGGCCTTGTTCCATTTTTTATTGAAGATGAAGGATTAAATTTTAAATCAAACGAAAGTGCGATTTGCAAACTTGAATTTGTCGATACACTTTCCACAGCCAAAAGTATGGTTGGATGTAAAATTTATGTACCTGACCAGGACGTAATCGATTATGAAGACCAGGAAACCACCTCAGCTTTGATCGGTATGAGGGTTTATGATGAAAAGTTTGGAGATATCGGTCTGATCAGCAGGGTAGACGACTATTCGGGAAACATGGTCATTACCGTGATGCATCCGCGTACCGAAATTCTGATTCCCCTTTCCGATGAGATCATCACATCGGTCGACGAGGGAAAAAAGGAGATTCATCTAAATTGCCCCATTGGGTTAATTGAAATCTACCTGGATTAAATTATTTTAATAATAGTGTAACTTTCCATAAGTTAAAACGTCTTTATTTGTAACTATTAAATCTTAAGAAGATGAAGTCAAAAATTATTTCAATGATGTTTGTTTTGTTTTTAACCGGGACACAATGGTTGGTCGCTCAGACTAATGAAAAAAGGGAGCTTTCTGCATTCACAGAGATATCGTTGCGGATTGGCGCCAACGTGCACCTGAAACAGGGAAATACACAATCTGTTGAAGTGAAAGCTTCAGCATCCACACTCGAAAAATTGATTACGGAGATAAGTGACCGAAAGTTAGTAATCAGGTACGCAAGTGAAGCCTGGTTTCGCAAGTGGAACCCGGGGCCTGTAGATATTTACGTAACTATGCCGCAGATTGATGGACTTGCTGTTTTAGGCTCTGGTACGATCAGTTCTGACGGCACAATTGAGTCAAGAATTCTCGATCTGCTGGTTAATGGCAGCGGCGATATTAAACTCGAAAATCTGAAAGCTGAAAAGGTTGTGGCAACGATATCGGGATCAGGGAATATTCATATTTTTGGAAAACAGAACGCGGCAGAACTCAAAGCGGTTATCTCAGGTTCAGGTAACGTGTATGCCAATGAATTTCCGGCTGAGAAAGTAGATGTCAAAATTGTGGGATCAGGCAATTGCAGGGTAAACGCGGTTAAAAATTTGCAAGCCAAACTTGCCGGGTCTGGAAACGTGATCTACAGGGGAAATCCTGCTATCGATTCCAGTGTTGCCGGATCAGGAACGGTCAAGGAGGAAAAATAAACTCCTGTTCATTTCCTGATAATTTCAATCTGACCTCCTACACCTAGTTTTATGATGCTTGACGGGTTTGAGTGTGAGAGATCATCCTGACGATACCCGACGATATAATCAACGGATTTTTTGATTTCATCGCTTATCTCGCCAAAATTTCGTGGCGATTTTTGTCCGCTGATGTTGGCCGAGGTTGAAACTACGGGTTTGCGGAATCGTTGAATCATTTGTTGGGTGAAGGCTTCGCTGGTAATCCGTATTCCAATACTTCCGTCATTCGCCAGTAAATTAGCGGCAAGATTTTTGGCGCCCGGATAGATAATGGTCAGCGGGCTATCAGCTACTTCAATGAGTTCCCTGGCTATTTCAGGTACTTCGGAAATATAGGAGTTCAATAAATTGGGATTCTCCATCAGTACAAGCATACTTTTTGTGTCCTGTCGCTGCTTGATCTCATAAATTTGCTGAACAGCTGCCGGATTCGTTGCGTCACAACCTATTCCCCAGATAGTGTCGGTTGGATACAGGATAATTCCCCCTGAACGTAACACCTCAACTGCTTTTAAAATATCGTCGTTAAAACTGGTTTGCATCATATAAATATTTTGTTTTTTATCTGCCGTTCATTTTACGGTAAGAACCCCGCATTGATTTTAATCTTATTTGACGACTCTTTGCTTAGGAGGGTTTAATAATTTTTATACTCAATAAAATGTTTGTTTTCGAAAGGTCGGTATTTGAATATTTTTTCAAACCAGTACAACACAAAATACCGGACACTGAATTTTTTCTTTTTCGTGGAAAGATTGGGATGCCAGTTTAATGCATTTATCCGGTCCTGCATAACCAGTGGATGTGAACCTTCGAATTTTTTCAGACTATCGATACCTTTTTCATAGACGAACTCTTCAGAATCCTGGGCAATTGTTTTAATGTGTTTCGAGTTGACCGACCAGTATTGTTTGGAACCTTCCAGCTTATTCATCATTAGTTTAGGTGGTCTGACCCAACCATAATGGTTCATCGTAGCATCAATAAACACACCGGTCAGTTTTTTAGCATTCTGCCATCTGAAACCCTGGGCATCGTTCCATGACCTGATTTCCTTGTTGTTCCGTATGATCCGGATTTCACTTCTGTACCAGCGTCTCGAATCAGCGTAATAGTCGAAGGTGCCGTAAAAGTGGATGTAATTCATGATCAGTCCGTCTACTTCCTTAACATTCAGGTATTTTTCCATCGAATGTTTAATCTGCGGAAGGTATTTTTCGTTGACTACTTCATCTCCCTGGATGTAAAAGCACCAGTCATATTCTTCGGGAATGGCATCAAAAGCTTTATTGGTTTCTGAAGCCAATACCCTGCCTTTTTCGCGCAAGGCCGGATCCCATACGGTATCGATGATTTCGATTTTATCAGATTGAATTGATTCTGCCAACTCCCTGGAGCCGTCATCACAATCGCCGACAGCAATTATAAATTTGTCGCAGACAGGTAAAATAGATGTGATCGCTTCAATGATCGGATAGTCATATTTTACTGCATTTTTTACAAAACTAAATCCACAAACTTTCACACGTATAAATTTTTGTAAGTTAATAATATTCAAGGCGTATCAGCAGCATCACTTTTTTTGGCATTTTCAATCCCGCATGTGCGGGATGGAACTCGCATGAAAAATTCACACATCCTGTTTTGTGTTTGTCAAACCATGCGCGTTTCATCCGAAAATAATGTTATTAATAAATTGACTTCCTCTTTATTTATTCACTTCTTGTGCCATCCCGGAGTAAACTTTTAGGGCATGAATTATATATTGAATCCGTCTAAACTGTTAAAATCTAGTGTTGCGAAATAATCTTCCAGTGTTTCTGCCCGCCTGATCTGCACAACCTCCCCGCTTTCACGCAACAATAATTCTGCCGAACGCAGCTTGCCATTATAGTTAAATCCCATTGAATGACCATGTGCACCCGTATCGTGAATAACTACCAGATCTCCCGTAGCCAGTTTGGGTAAAACCCTGTTTATGGCGAATTTATCGTTATTTTCACACAACGATCCGGTTACATCATACATGATCTTTGATGTTTCACTTTCCTTTCCGGGCACGGATATGTGATGGTATGAACCATAGAGCGCCGGCCTCATCAGGTCAGCCATGCAAGAATCAAGACCTGCATATTTTTTATAAGTATTCTTAATATGGAGTACTCTGCTCACCAGGTAGCCGTAAGGACCCGTTATTGCACGTCCCGCTTCGAAATAGATTTTGAGCGGTTTGAGACCGTTGCCGGAAATATACTTATCGTAATTGATCCGGATACTTTCACTCATCTTTTCGAGATCCACTTCAACCTGGTCGGGTTTATAAGGGATACCGATTCCGCCACCAAGATTGGCAAATTCGAAACTGATATTTAATTTTTTCGATAGATCGGCAATCAGCTCAAACAGTATCTGTGCTGTTCCGGCAAAGTATTCAGGATCAAGTTCATTGGAGGCAACCATCGTGTGAATACCAAACCGTTTGATCCCTTTGTCGATCAGCATCTGGTATCCTTCGAAAAGCTGACTTCTTGTAAAACCGTATTTTGCTTCCTCCGGATGCCCGATAATTGCATTTCCCTCTTTTAATGCCCCGGGATTATAACGGAAACAAACAAGATCAGGTAGGCCAACATTCTCGTCGAGGTATTGAATATGGCCAATATCGTCGAGATTTATAATGGCACCCAGTTCAATCGCTTTTTTAAATTCTTCGGCTGGCGTATCGTTCGAAGTGAACATGATCTCTTCACCCCGCATTCCTAGCCTTCCGGCAAGTTCAAGCTCGGCGATAGAACTGCAGTCTATTCCAAATCCCTCAGCGCGAAGTAACTTCATCAGATAAGGATTCGGGGCAGCTTTGATTGCATAATATTCCTTGAACCCTTTATTCCATGAAAAAGCATTTACAAACCGTTTGGCATAAGCACGTATTCCTTTTTCGTCGTAAATATGAAAGGGCGTTGGATACTTTTCGATTATTCTTTCTAATGATTCTCTTGTAAAAGGAAGTTTTTTCTCAGTCATAATTAAAAATTAAAGCGCTGCAAAATTATAAAATTAAAATACATTCTTCATTCATTGATCATTTCCACTCTGCTTAAAAGTCTCAGATGAGAGAGATTAATAACCCGGTTATAGAAAAGCTTAATACATCGTTGTGAAGGATCACAGCGAATGATGAATTTAAAACCATAAAGGCCGGATGATAATCCGGCCTATGGTGTTGGTTTATAATGCATTGTTTATCGTGGATAATTCCTGAAGATATGCTTTACAACACTGTTTATCGTTTCTTCCCTTGTTTCGGTACGTGGATTAACCAATCCTTCAGCAATACCTTCCCATACCATTTTCTTCTCCCTGACATCAATAACGTCGATAAATAAAGTTCCTTCTACCGATTTATTCACGTCAACAGATGTATTGGAGGAGCCAAAACCCCGATAGTACATGCCACCCCAGTAATTCGTGTTGGCATTAGCTGAATATTTGGTTTTACCTTTTACAAATGCGTTGATCAGAACATCAGGAGATGTCGAGTATTGCAATCCCTTAGC
>JBBRGI010000244.1:0-5821 GCA_038240855.1 Bacteroidales bacterium
TGAGCCCGCTTCAGCCATCCGTGCGGCGGACGGAAAAGATTTGAACCGATCAGTTGATTGGCATGAACGATATCCTTGTAATAAGTACGGTTATCTGATTTTAGTCCCTGTAAATGATGATAGGTATGATTTCCAACCGCATGTCCCTCCTCGATGATTTGCTCGAATATTTCGGGATACCTGAAAACATTCTCTCCTACTGCAAAAAAGGTCGCTTTAATGTCATTTTGACGTAACTGTTCTAAAACCCAGGGAGTAATTTCAGGAATGGGACCATCATCAAAAGTAAGATAGACCGTTTTCGAATCATCGGGCATCCGCCATACGGCCAGCGGAAACCACTTTGTAATCCAACGAGGCAGGTGAACCTGCGGTTTTAATCTCATACTTTAAAATTTCAATCGGAGTCCGTTACAAAAGTAAATAAATCTATTCAGAATAAACAACTTATTTTTTTAATTCAGGGTTGGCTAATTCAGGCTGATAGACAGATACAATATCATTAAGTCTTTTCGCCACCTCTTTGCTTAATGCTTCTTCGCCGTAAAAACCTGCAATGTTACTCAACTCCTGCATAATATAAAACGATCGCTGAAGATCTTCCTGGATAGTGGCACGGAAGCGTGGTTCGAGCTTGAAATAGTAGTTCAAATCTTCTTCACAATTAATGGCCATTATTCTAACCACTTCATTTGCTTTTTGAATCGCCGCCGGGAAGATATTCACCTCGACAGTCGAACTATCCAGAGCCATGTTGTTCATATTGTTGTGGGCCGCTCTGTAGTAAGACTTTGCCATAAGCAAATTGAAATAATTGTAGGGAACTTTTTCGTTTGGAACCAATTCGTTACAACGATCAAGGACGGCAATTGCTGAATCGCGTTTCCCTTCCGCAATCAAACCGTCAGCCAATCTGACAAAACTGTTGCGCACATTCATTGACATCCGAATATTGTTTTCATCAAGATAAACCTTCGGGTCATTCATATTACCCCATTTGAATTTGTTGATGATATTGTCATACATCACATCGGTACGAACACTTCCCACTGACTGATCATCAGAAACTGTCTTAACAGGTACCAGGCGGTAGGCAAAACCTTCAGTCTGAAAATAATCCTGCAAATTCAGGTATTTGTCACGTCCAACGGTAATCGCAAAATAGATTGGCCGTTTCCAGTTGTTATTGGCAATGATATCCAGGATCATCAGCTCATCCTTGGTTAAATAACTGCCGGTAAGATTAATCTCCATCTGAGAAACAATGCTGTCGGCTTTCTTTGGATCGATTACATTATTAGCTAAAACAGCGGCTTTGTCGACCGGATAAATTAATTGCCTTGACGGGAAAAAGGAGGCATTGTCAGCCTGCTGCAATTTGGTTGCCGGATTTTCGGAGCGAACAAAATCAATTGCTTCTTTAAGGTTAACAGGTCTTTTAATCTGATCCAGGATGTAAACGACATCCCGTGTCCCCTGCACATACTGACTATGATCGAAATCGATCGGTAATGCCTCTGATTCGTAAGCCTTACGCTTCATCTGATCGACATACCAGTCGGTTTGAAAATAACTAAGGTTACAGACCCTTACATCCGTTCTGATCCCCTCAACCATCTGAGCATACCATAGGGGGAAAGTATCATTATCACCGTTAGTAAATATGATTGCATTTGGGGCACACGATTCGAGGTAATTACTTCCGAAATCACGGGCTGTGTAACGATTCGAACGGTCATGATCATCCCAGTTCTGATTCGCCATCAATACAGGCACTGCGATCAGCGAAACAGTGGTGGCCGCAATGGCGCTGATTTTCGCGGGTGACACCTTCCGCAGCATTTCGTATATAGAAAGTACGCCAAATCCGATCCAGATCGCAAAGGCATAAAATGAACCTGCATAAGCATAATCACGTTCACGGGGCTGAAGCGGTTCCTGATTCAGGTAAATCAAAATTGCCAGACCGGTCATGATGAAAAGCGTCATCACTACCCAAAAATCTCTTTTCCCTTTCTCTCCCCCATTAAACTGGTAAAACAGTCCAAGCAAACCAAGAATTAACGGCAGAAGATAGTACTTATTCTTACCCGGATTATTGGCCATCGACTTGGGGAGATTACTTTGATCACCCAACCTGATGGAATCGAGGAAGTTAAATCCAGTGATCCAATTTCCGTTTAAGATATCACCATTCCCCTGTACATCGTTTTGACGGCCCGAGAAATTCCACATGAAATACCGCCAATACATCCAGTTAATCTGATACCCAAAAAAGAAGGTGAGATTTTCACCAAAGGTTGGTTTGATTAATCGCTCAGGTTCCCCATCCCTGTTGGTTACTGTGATAGGAGTACCTTTGATTCTTGCCCACGACTCATATTCTCTGATATGCTCAGGATTAGGACTAAACATGCGGGGAAATATCGTTGTGAAACGGCTGTCGTAATTTGGATTCTGCTTGTAATCTGAAATTTCATATCTGCCGTTTTGCTCAATATAATTTGGACTACCTTTCGAGTAGGGATTCTCACTATCGAGCGGTGCATTATAATATTGCCCGTGAAACAGAGGCTTACTGCCATACTGTTCGCGGTTCAGATACGAAAGTAATGAAAAGACATTATCGGGGTTGTTCTGATCCATCGGGGTATTTGCCGATGAACGAATGACAATCATTGCGTACGACGAGTACCCGATAATAAGTACAGTTAATCCCAATATCATCGTATTGGCCAGCGCCAATTTTTTCCTGATCGTATATTTTATTCCCCATACAATTGCCGAGATAAGCAGTATTGCATAAATGATTACCCCGGTGTTGTAAGGAGCACCAAATCCGTTTACGAAAAGCAACTCAAACCACTGGGCCACAATCACCAAACCCGGAATAAGGACAAACATAATAACCGCTACGATTAACATCGAAACAATCAGTGAAAGAATTATTCCATTACGCGTAGCCCGGTATTTTCTGAAATAATAAACAAGTACGATGGCAGGAATAGCCAGCAAGTTCAATAGATGTACCCCTATTGAAAGACCGATCAGATAGCAGATCAGGATAATCCAACGGTTTGCAAATTTCAGATCCGCCTCATTTTCCCATTTCAAAATGCACCAGAATACGAGCGCCGTAAACAGGGATGAAGTACCGTATACCTCCCCTTCGACGGCTGAGAACCAGAAAGTATCCGAAAAGGTATAGGCCAGTGCCCCGACTGCTCCTGCACCCAGGACGGCAATCAGTTGGGCTAATGTAAGTTCAGATGTATTGGTGGTGATAACCCGACGTGCCAGGTGGGTGATCGTCCAGAAAAGAAACATAATGGTAAAAGCACTTGCCAGCGCCGACATCGTGTTTACCATTACCGGAACCTGAGCCGGACTACCCGCAAACATGGTAAAGATACGTCCCATTATCATAAAAAGTGGTGCGCCCGGGGGATGACCCACCTGGAGCGTATAAGCTGTTGTGATGAATTCGCCGCAATCCCAGAAGCTTGCCGTTGGTTCAATCGTCACCAGATACACTACAGCCGCGATAAGAAAGATGAACCATCCAACAACCGTATTATAAAACTTATACCCTTTTGTCTCCATAAAAATCTCTGTTTTACCTATTTCTGAAATCTGATGCGTTTATTTCATCAGACCTCATAAATTTTTGCGAAGATATTAATAATCTTTATCCTCTCATTCACAAATTTGATGAACATTTCAATAAATTAACTTTTAGAGCAAATATCCCGGTATTTTGCATAAATCAGGATATCCACCTCCCGTTTTTCGTCGTTCAACGAAAAGTACTAATAATCCATATTCCACATAGTCGCAGATTTTCCCGGACTGGAAATCGAAGGCACCGGTCAAACTCTGATCCAATTTAGAAACCTGCGTAAAAAATCAGGTTTTTCGTGAAGGCGCCATATTTTTACCTAACCGCCTGCTTTTAAATTGTTTAAAAGGACACAGCGTAAAATTTTAAACAGAAATATGAAGTTAATTTAATAAATAAGACGATTGCCTGAATTTTTATTCCCGTATCAGTTTGCAGGGAAAAAAAACTTTGTACTTTTGCACCCGTCTTAAATAAATAAGGCATTATTGATTGACCCGTGGTGTAATTGGCAACACGTCTGGTTTTGGTCCAGAAGAGTTCAAGTTCGAGCCTTGACGGGTCAACTAAAGTTCTGAGCATTGTTTTAAAGCTGTTAACCCGGCATGGTCCCGTGAGGCGCAGCCGAAAAGGACGCTGTGACAAAAACCCAAAAACTGTCCTGTGGTGTAATTGGCAACACGTCTGATTCTGGATCAGAAGAGTTCAGGTTCGAAACCTGACAGGACAACAAGATGATAGAAAGGTGCTTACAACGATTTTTGTAAACACCTTTTTTTATTTATGTGCACACAAATCGCACACAAAAATTTTAAATGAATCCCAAAGACCTCTCTCCCTAAAAGTTTTACAGGACATCAAAAAAAGAGTGTATTACATTTGGATAATATTTTAACCAAAATAATGTATTCATTAGAACCAACTCCACACACCCTAATACGAGGTTTTTACAGGACTTTTCTTGCACCATATACGGAAGAAATGAATTTTACTCAACATCAGGTTTTTCCCAGGGAATTGCCCCGGTCTTTCTGATATGTTGAGACAAAATAAATTTTAACTCCTTCGCTTCCTTGCTATTCGCATCCAGAGGATTTTTTTCCAACGGATCGGACTCAATATTAAATCCATTTGCCCATTCTCTCCGGATAGTAAGGTATTGACGCGGAATTCCTGCATACACCTCACCTGCTGATTTGCAAAACCTGTCGCAGGTATTGCCAAGATTTCCTAAAATCATTGAATATTTGTAGCTCATATTAAATGTGTTTTTTGATTTCTTTATTTCGTAAGTATTTTACTTTTTATATTCTTATGGAATATGCATACAATATTTTAATTACCGGATGTAGAAGCAAATGAGGAAAAACCTGCCGCGTTGCGCGCTGCAATACGGTACTCATATTTATTGGATTTCACAGGCAAATCATAGTCCAGCATGTAGTCCTGGGTTGTTGTAATATAGCCCCAGAATTCCCAGTTGGCTCCATTTACTCTTCGTTCAACATACATAAATTTCGCATCAGGAGAATTGTTGTTCCAAGAAACTTTCATTGTAGTATTTGATTGCTTTTGCACAATAACCTTAGTGGGAGGAGCGGGTAAATCAGGCAAAGGAGGTAGTTTATTGTCATCCCAAAAAGCATAGGTTTTCGTTTTTTTACCAAGGTCCTGAAATGGACCTGCTACCGGTTTGGTAATAATATCACCAAAGAAACCTATCATTGCCCCCTTTTTTGCAGGAGCACCTTTTACACTGGGGATACTTCCCAGGTTAAGTGTAATAGTATGATCGGTATTTGAGGCGCTTATAAATTGCCGTTCCTCAGAATGTCTGTCAATAGTTGTTCCCATAGTTCCCTTCCAGTAACCCAGATCGGCTTCGCAGCCGTTAGGACCATTGTTTGCGCCCCAGTTTACCTTTTCCTTCCAGTAACTACCACCCGTTTTTGCCGCAGTAATGTCAGAAAGTGAAATGTTTACTGCATTCGGCCTTCCACCGGGTCCTTTTCCCGTTCCTCCATCGGTTATTAAATATTTGGCAAAAGAGACATCTTTCGGAAGATACACGAGGTTGTAGTCCGATGTATGGAAATTGATTGCCTGATTATAGGCAAAGCCGAATGCCCGTTCCTGGTCAATAAAAAGGTTGTTCCAGGAATGTATGCGCATATTACCGTAATCCGCACCGCCTAATGGCGT
>JBBRGI010000245.1:0-5768 GCA_038240855.1 Bacteroidales bacterium
TTACCGTGAAGGTGAATATAAAAGAGATCGAAAATGGCAGAAGGTTAATTGAAACGTTATGAGGGTATGTGTTAAAAATTAATCATATGAATCAACGGAAAGGTGATAAATTGTCGACATTAGCCAAAGACCAGCTGCTCCCCCGGGAAGAGTTGTACAAACGATGTCCGCGTAATATTAAATTGAGCATCGGCATTCCCGATAACTCCGGATGTGTGGAATACAGTGTGCCATTGACTCCTCAATCGGTTGAGGTCCTTGTGAACAATGGTCATGATGTTTTCGTGGAATCCGGGGCAGGCAAGGAGGCAAATTATTCCGATCAGGCCTTTTCAGATTCAGGAGCTGTAATATGTAAATCGGCAGCCGAGATTTTTCAATGCGATATTATTCTAAAAATGGCACCTTTCACCCAGGAAGAAAGTGAATTGATGAAAGGGAGCCAGCTATTACTTTCACCACTTTATTTAACCCTTCAGACCCAGGAATCGGTGCGTCGGCTGATGCGAAAAAAGGTCACTGCAGTGGGGTTCGAGTATATGAAAGACGAATATGGCATTTATCCGGTAGAGAGGATTTTTAGCGAGATCATGGGCAATTCGGCGATGATTGTAGCGAGCGAATACCTGAGCACAGCACGTAACGGGAAAGGGGTAATACTGGGTTCGGTGACAGGAATTTCACCTACAGAAGTAGTTATTCTTGGATCGGGCACAGCAGCCGAACATGCCGCCCGAACCGCTCTGGCACTCGGTGCCACCGTGAAAGTATTTGATGATTCGATTTCTAAATTAATGGATTTCCAGTCTCGTCTTGGGCGTAGTGTTTTTACCTCCGTTTTTCATCCCAAGGCGCTTCGTAAGGCTATGCGGACGGCGGAAGTAGTCATTGGTGCCTTGTCGATGAATGAAGTGCCAAAAATGATTGTACCCGAAGAGATGGTCGAAGGGATGAAAGAGAATTCGATCATCATCGACCTGAATATTATCCAGGGCGGATGCATCGAAACCTCAAGGATTACCAATCTCAAAAAACCGACATATGTTGAGCACGGTGTGATCCATTACTGTGTGCCCAATATTACCTCGCGCGTTGCACGCACAACCTCAATTGCGGTTAGCAATATCCTTGCACCAATGTTACTTGAAATCGGTCAGTCAGGAGGAATTAACCAATATGTTAAAACCAACCGTGGATTCTGCGAAGGAATTTATGTATTTAACGGCGTGTTGACTAACCAGGATATTGGTGAAGTTCTTAATATTCCGGTGACCGACATTAATCTTTTGATGGCTGCTTTTTAATCTTCGAGAACAAGTATCATCATCGAAATGGGGTGTAACCGAACCAGGGAAGTTTTTGTATGTCCGGCACCATTGGGTGAAATTTCTCCGTTTTGGGCAATAATTAACCAGTTCTCCATTGGAATCTCGTACTCAACTGAATAGTTATTCCCATTAAGAAGTACCAGAATCCGGCGCCAGCGGTCGCCATTTGCGTGATCACCAAGTTTATAGGCAACAACTCCGGGAATATATTTATCAAAAAATCTCAATTTCTTACAAACTGCATCTCCGTCGTTGATCCTGAAAGCGGAATGCTGACGTCGTAACTCTATACAGTTTTTGACAAAATCCACCAGGCCGGCATAGCTGGCTTTGCGCTTCCAGTCGATTTGATTAATATAATCAGGTGAACGGTATGAGTCGGGATGACCTGCTTTTGAACGAAGGAACTCATCACCAGCGAGCATAAACGGAATACCCTGTGATGTGAAAATGATGCCAAACGCGAGTCTGGCCATTCTCCCGATGGTTTCGGGCGAAGCTTCGGGGCAGGAATACTGAAGTTTATCGAATAAAGTATAGTTATCGTGACACGAGATATAGTTCACGCATTGGGCAGGCGAGTTGGCCCAGGAATGTTTCGAAGTACTTACAAAGTCATAAATAATCTGGTCGTGCTGAACCGCCCCCGTTATGGCAAATTTAAGCTGCTCTTCACGTAAGGTAATCCCGCTTATAAAACCGGCGCTGTGTTTTTCAAAAGGAGATCCTTTTAAACCGTTGCGCATATCATCACAAAAGGAGGCAACCCGGTCCAGATGCTTGGTATTGGATTTGACTGCCCGATAATTCTCAGGAAACGGACTCTCTCCGGCGCCCCATCCTTCGCCATACATAAATATCTCACGATCAATTTTATCGAGCCTTTCTCTTATCTGGTTTACAGTCTCAATGTCCATTAAACCCATCAGGTCGAACCGAAACCCATCGATATGGTATTCCTCTGCCCACCAGGCAACCGAGTCGATAATATACCTTCGTACCATCTCCCGTTCAGTGGCCAGTTCTGTACCACACCCGCTCGCATCAGAGAATTTTCCATTGCCGTTGAACCGGTAAAAATAGCCCGGAACGGTCTGGTTAAAATAGGATTCAAAAATCAAACCAGTGTGATTGTATACAACATCAAGGATTACGCCTATGCCGATTTTATGCATCGACATAATCAGTGCTTTTAACTCTTTGATTCTTACCCGGCAATCTGTTGGATCCGTTGAATACCAACCTTCGGGCGTGTTGTAATTTAATGGATCATAACCCCAGTTGTATTGTGGGTTCGTACTTAACTCATCCACTGTATAAAAATCGGCAACCGGGAGCAGGTGAACATGGGTGATACCCATCTCCTTTAAATGATCTATGCCTGTCGACTCACCCGACGAAAGTTTCGTGCCTGATTCAGTAAATCCGAGGTACTTCCCCTTTTTCTTAATTCCTGATGAGGGAGACATAGAGAAGTCGCGGATATGCACTTCATAGATCACCATGTCCGTTGGATTTGCCAACGTACACCGCTTGTCAGATTTCCATAGGGGAGGATTACTTTTTTTGGGATCGATAATCATTCCCCGGACACCATTTACACCCGTAGCTTTCGCGTAAATATCAGGACCCTCTTTAAGCCAGCCTTTCCCGTCACGAATCTGGAGGGTATAAAAAAAACCTTCAAGATTTTCGTTGACTTCATAGATCCATATGCCTGGATCATCAGGTATTAACTGATATTCTGATACCGCCTCGCCACCTTGCCCGACTTTGTACAACCGGAAAAAGATCCGTTGTGCGGTGGGCGCCCAAATTTTTATAAATGTTTTTTCGGGGGTCCAATGAATTCCGAGATCATGACCCACATATACAGGGAAGTTGCTAAAATCGCTATCTTTAAATTTCCAGTCTCTCATTTAAGTTAGAACCATTTTAGCCTGATTGTCTGGCTTTTATATCTTTTACCACTTCGATCTTTCATTTCGATCTTCATCCGGCAGGCTAATTTCAACTCAGGAAAAGCCTCATAAAACTGTTCAAGCGAAATATCCAATAACGTTGATTTACCCGGTTCGAGTAAGATCGGGTAAATTTCCGAATGTTCAACCTTCAGGATGCGAAAACTGCGTTTGCTGAACCAGCGCTTAAAGGTAATAACCGGTGCATAAAGATCGATCTCCTTTGTTCCGGAATTTGTAACCGTCATTGAAATATTTGTAGGGTTCAAATAATGACTCTTATCAAGATGGATTTCGGCAGCCTGCGTTTCCGTGCGTTTTTTGAAAGACATTTTTTTAGCTGAACCCCTTCCCGTAAAGGTACGCGAACGGTTAATCAGAAATAATCCGATCACCAAAACAGTGGTTATCATACCCCATTTCAACAAGGTTAAAACAAAAGGTGTTACTTCCATTACTTTCTTCTCCTGCCCTTAAATACCGGTTTAACCATATTCTTAGCTTTGTGCTGGAGTTCTTCTCCGATCAGGCGAAAATCAAGTTGTTTCTTATCGAGGTTGGCTCGTGCGATTTCAACTTCGATGGTATCACCAAGCTGGAATCTTTTATGGGTATGCCGACCTGTAATGCAGTAATTCCGTTCATCGAACTCGTAAAAATCATCGGTTAGTTCGAACAATGGGATCATTCCTTCGCACTTATTTTCATCCAGTTCAACATAAATGCCCCATTCCTTTACCCCTGAAATCACTCCTTTAAATTGCTGGCCAATTTTATCGGCCATAAATTCAACCTGTTTGTATTTGATGGATGCCCGTTCTGCATTGGCGGCCCTGTTTTCCATCTCAGACGAATGTTTGCACATCGCTTCATACTGATCGCTCTGAACTGAACGGCCATCCTCAAGATAACGCGCCAATAACCGATGGACCATCATATCGGGATAACGTCTGATTGGGGAAGTGAAATGGGTATAGTATTCAAATCCCAGGCCGTAATGACCAATATTACGGGTCGAATATTCTGCTTTTGCCATGGTGCGGATCGCAAGCGTTTCAATTACATTCTGCTCTTTTTTACCCGCTACATTTTCGATCAGTTTATTCATCGACGCGGTAACAGTCTGTGGATTATTGGTCATGATCCCATACCCAAACCGTTTTATAAAGTGATTAAATGAATCGAGTTTCTCGGGATCAGGCTTATCATGAATCCTGTATACAAAGGTGCGTTCTTTCTTTTTTGCGCCAGGCTTGCCCACGAATTCGGCCACCCTTTTGTTGGCCAGCAACATAAACTCCTCAATTAACTTATTGGAATCCTGTGCCTCTTTGAAAAAGACACTTAGGGGTTTGCCGTTTTGATCGATCTCAAATTTGACTTCTATCCGATCAAACCCGATTGAACCTGAGGCAAAACGAATCTCCCGGAATTTTTTGGCCAGCCGGTCGAGTGTAAGTATTTCCTCCTTTAAGTCACCTTCGCCGGTTTCGATTACCAGTTGAGCCTCTTCGTAGGCAAACCGCCGGTCGGAATGGATAATTGTTCGCCCGAACCATTCGTTCTGAACGACACTATTGTCATCGATCTGAAACACTGCCGAAAAACAAAGTTTATCTTCATTGGGTCTTAAGGAACACACCCCGTTTGAAAGCTTTTCAGGTAACATGGGTACCACCCGGTCGACAAGGTAAACCGAAGTAGCCCTGTTATATGCCTCATCCTCGAGCAAAGATTCGGGTTTCACATAATACGTAACGTCCGCAATATGAACTCCGACTTCCCATAACCCGTTCTCCAGTTTACGGATCGAAAGGGCATCGTCAAAATCTTTGGCATCGGCCGGATCGATTGTAAAAGTAGGGATGTTGCGGAAGTCGCGCCTGCTTTTTATTTCATCCTCAGAAATTTCTGTTGAAATTTTTTCAGCCGCCTGATTCACAGCATCCGGATATTTATAAGGAAGGTCGAATTCGGCAAGAATGGCATGCATTTCGGTGTTATTATTACCGGCATCTCCAAGAACATCAATAATTTCTGCAAAAGGGTTCTTCGCATTTTCAGGCCAGTCCATAATCCGTGCAACGGCCTTCTGACCATGGGTAGCTCCTAAAAGTTTGTCTTTGGGAATAAAAAGATCGAACGGCGTTTTTTTACGCGGAATCAGAAAAGCGCTGAACTGCGAAATCTCGACCGTTCCTACAAAGGTCGTTTTTGCCCGTTCGATAACTTCAATCACTTCTGCCTCGGGATTACTCCTTTTCCGGCGGGCATAAAGGCGTACCCTTACCTTATCACCATCGAGCGCATGATTCATATTTGATCCCGAAACAAAAACCGGTTCTTCAAGCTCCTCGCTGATCACCTGTGCGAAACCTTTTGAATTGATTTCCATAATTCCCGTGGCAGTTCCGCCCTGCGATTTAAGGCGATATTTTCCACGTTCAGTCTCCACAACGATATCGTCATCACGAAGCTC
>JBBRGI010000246.1:0-5756 GCA_038240855.1 Bacteroidales bacterium
AACAGTAATTTTTTTTCCATTGTAAAGGTGATATTAATTTCAGGTAATTATACTTATTATTGTTTGAGTGATTCCTGTATCCGGTTAAAAATCAAAGGTAAGAATACTTTTCTTTTATTTTTAAAATCTGATGGATGGACAAGTAACATTTAATTTTACGGTGGGTCACCCGCTAACCTGGACTTCGAGTCCTGTCTCGGTTCTTACCCGCTTTGCAATTATTTCCAGATCCTCTGCCGAAACCTTTTGAAGATTGTTTGCGGGAGTATCGCGTGCAATGGTATAAATCATCACAAGCTCAGGGCGTATTTGCTGAAGCAGTGCAATCCAGGCAACCTGTTCTGTCTCGGTTGTATTGTCAATGACCGAATTTTTAAAGTTTCCCCTGATAAACATGGTTTGAATAATCAGATGTCCATCAAATTTTTTTAGCCTGCCTACCACAGCGGGCAAATCGAACCTGCCTACCGGCTGATCGAGTAACCGGATCGTTTCCGAAATTCCGGAGTCAAGTTTGAGGATGTTATCATCTATTTTCCGAAGCGCCTCAATTACTTTCGTCTTATGCAGCATGGTTGAATTGGAAAGGACCGCAATCCGCGCAGTCGGACATAATTCATTCCTGATGAGTAAGGTATCGTCAATAATGGAAGCAAATTCGGGATGCAAGGTTGGTTCGCCATTGCCTGCAAATGTGATGACATCAGGTAAATTTCCTTCGTTTTTCATTTGTACTAATTTTGCCCGCAGCTTTTCTGCCACCTCAATCCGGGTCGGAAGGATTGCTTTAACAGTGCCTTTTTCGGGATTCCAGCCACATTCGCAATAGATACAATCGAATGAGCATAGTTTCGAATCGTTTGGTAATAAGTTGATTCCAAGTGAGATGCCTAGTCGGCGACTCACAACAGGCCCGAAAATTGTTTGATCAAAAAGAAAAGTCGACATAAAACAGTCTGTAAAATTTTGTAGCGGGCAAAGTTAAGTCTTGTGTGATGGATTTGTGCATCCGCGACGTTCTTATATCAATCTTTTTACTTTTGACTGCGGAAGTAACCGGAGATTTTGCAGGTCCATGCCGGTAATCAGGTTGATTCCGGGCTTCTTTCCGATCTCAATAGTACCAGCCCATTGGCTCATTTCCAGGGCCTCAGCACCATTCCTTGTTGCCCATACCACCATCTCTCCAAACGGAATAGCGGGGAATTGCGCCTGAATTGTTTTTAGCTCGTCCAGCATCGACAGTTTCGGATTCGATGACAGGCTATCTGTTCCCACGCATAGCTGCAGCCTGTTTTCACGGAAAAGGTTGATGTCCGGAAGATGGTCTTCGATATACAGATTGGAGTTCGGGCACAAGACAAACCATGTTTTATTCCTGGCCCGGGTTGACTGAATCACATCGATATCGCTTTGTCCGGTATGGATATTGTGAACCAGCAGGAGATTATTCTCCTTTGGAAGAAGGTTGATTACACTCTCCAATGCCGATTTGCCTGTTGGTTTGAAAAATGAGAGGTCGATGCCCAGGTTTTCACTCAGATGTCGGACAAAATCTCCGTGGCCGGATTGATACAAATCGTCCTCAGAGGAACTTTCCTGGCTGTGCATGGACAAAACTGACTGCTCATTTACGGCAAATTCATAAATTCTTTCAAACAGTTCCCCGGATACCGAATAGGGGGCGTGCGGAACAATTGAAGCCGTTAATCCAAGGGTTCGCGCCTGATCATAACAGTACTGTGCCCATGTGAAGGCCTTTTCGGCGCGCTGAGGTGAAAATCCAAGTGCTTCAATAAATGTGTGATAGACTATTTTTGATTGGGATTTAAGCGCTAAAGTACAATCGGAATTCGAGATATCACCCACTGCGACCACTCCGTTATTCCAGAGCTCAAAATCAGCTTTTTGCGCCGCCGCAATAATGCTGTTCGTTTCCTGGTTCCGATGGTCAACCACATTTTTCAAAAAATGGGGTAAGCCTGTCTTTTCGGGGAAAATACCCAGCAGATGAGATAACTCCAGGTGGCAATGGGCATTTACAAATCCAGGTACAAGAACACCAGTATAAAACTCCACCCCGGCCATTTCTTGCAGATCTCCTTTGGTATCGATGATATCGGTCACAGTGCCCTCATCCGAAAGAACCACGATTCCTTTAACCAGCACTATGCCTGTGCCCGGGAAGATGTAGTGGGCCGATAATTTACGCATAGCAGGTCATTTTTGGACTGAACAACATCTTTACGCTCACTTTGCCCTCATTTCATTGTTTATAGGGGCTTCTTTGGGTTTAGGATCAGGTTTTATCAGATTTGTTTTCACCTTATCTTTACCTTTCGGAACAGGTTTTATCAGATTGCCTCTCACCGTATCTTTATCTTTTGAAACAGGTTTAATCAGATTGATCGTGTCTTTTGAGAGGGAATCTGCTTTAATCGTACTGTTCAGGATGGAGTCTTTCGCGATTGAATCTGCCTTCATCTTAATGATTTGAAGCGAATCTTTTGCCCTGGTCTCTGCCGATCTGATCTGAATCTGAATTGAGTCTTTTGCCCTGTTATTTGCGCTCATCGCATTAAGCCGGTTGAGTACATCGTCGTAAATTGGTTTGTATTTATCGGGATATTTGCCGTAGTATAAAACAGATTCTTCAAAAACCTTCTGATCAATCTTATACTTTTTGAGTATGGAAAGATACAGGTCTTCCTGGAAATTCTCTCGGCTGCTTTCCAGTGCAAATCGCTGGGCAAAAATTGCTTCCGCGAGATGAATATCAACCAATACCGGGGTGATCTGTTTTTTTGTCAGTATCCCCTTTGGTACTTTGTTCCGGGAACAGGCAAGAGTCAGAAAAATCATTACTAAAATCAACATATACCTCATTCGTCATCCTCCGATTGTTTTATTTCCCTGAATTTCTTCGAAAAAGGGGAAGCGAAAACAAAAGCATTAAGCTCTTTATTTCGTGTATTAAAAATTTGTGTATTATTTCCTTCCCAGCACTTCCTGCCTTCTGAGATAAACAGGATCCGGTCACCTATCTCCATGACTGAATTCATATCGTGGGTATTGATTATCGTTGTGATATCGAATTCTGCTGTTATTTCCTTTATAAGTTCATCAATGAGGATAGATGTTACCGGATCAAGCCCCGAATTAGGTTCATCGCAAAACAGGTATTTGGGGTTTAAGGCGATGGCACGGGCAATGGCCACGCGTTTACGCATACCTCCCGAGATCTCAGCGGGGTACAAACGGTTCGAATCTCTGATGTTTACCCTTTCGAGGCAGAAATTGAGCCGCATGGTTTTCTCCTTCATACTCATGGTTGTGAACATATCCATCGGAAACCGAACATTCTCCTCAACGGTGAGTGAGTCGAAAAGCGCACCATTCTGAAAAACCATGCCGATCTCCTGCCTGAGCGCTTTTTGTTCGGTGAAATTCATCAAACGGGTATCGTGGCCATCGAACAGGATTTCACCGCTTTCGATTTCAATCAAACCCACGATTGATTTCAGCAAAACTGTCTTTCCTGATCCGCTCTGACCAATGATCAGGTTAGTTTTCCCTTTTTCGAATAGAGTGGAAATATTCTTGAGTACCTCGCGGCTTTCGAAAGACTTGTAAAGATTTTTGATTTCAATCATTTGAATAACAGTTGGGTAAGTATAAGATCGAAAAACAGTATCAGTATACTTGTATTGACCACCGACTTGGTGCTGGCACGACCTACCTCAAGAGCGCCTCCCTGTACATAATAACCCAGGTAAGCGGGAACCGTTGCAATTAAAAATCCGAAAACGAGGGTTTTTATCATTGAAAAGGAGACATAAAACGGGACAAACATGGTGGTAACTCCATTAAGATACGTTGCCACTGTGACACTTCCCGACAACGGGCCGGTGATAAGCCCACCAAAAATACCACATGAAACGCTGATGATAAACAAAATTGGACTCATAAAAACTACCGCTATAATTTTGGGCAATATCAGGAACGACGCTGAGTTAACACCCATAATTTCCATCGAATCAATTTGTTCTGTCACCCGCATACTGCCAAGTTCCGAAGCGATATTTGAACCTACCTTCCCGGCAAGCATCAGGCTCAGTACCGTTGAGGAGAATTCAAGGATCAGGGTATCGCGGTTTCCCAGTCCGATGATATAACTGGGCATTAACGGGCTGACCATATTGTATGTTAATTGCAGGGTAATGATGCCTCCCATGAAAACGGAGATAATGGCAACAATCCCCACTGTGTTTATTCCCAGTTTTTCAATTTCAAGGATCAATTGATGCAAATAGATCGAATGCTTCTCGGGTTTTTTAAATACCCTGACCAGCAGTAAAAAGTATTGTCCGATGTGATGAATTACACTCACGTGTTGATAATTTATTAAATACTAAAATACAGTTAATTGATAAATATTTACTTCGCAAATGTGTGATACTTCACAGGAAAAATCTTCTTTTAAATTTCCAGATAAAAATACAAATAATTTCATCAATGGATTAGGGCATTTTGCATCGCCGGGGATATCCCTGTTAAATCAATGGTGAGATATCCCAAAAAAAGAATATTTTTGAATAAAAATAACCACATGGAAAATTCAAAGAATTATTGTGTAATTATGGCTGGTGGTATTGGTAGCCGGTTCTGGCCCTTAAGCACCGCCGAAAAGCCCAAACAGTTTTTAGATATTCTCGGGGTTGGACGCACGCTTCTTCAGCTTACATACGACCGGTTTTCCCGAATCATACCTGCCAAAAATTTTCTGGTTGTCACGAGCGGGAATTATAAGGAGATTGTGATGGAGCAGCTTTCCGAATTATCAGAAGGTCAGGTATTATGTGAGCCGTTACGGCGAAATACCGCTCCATGTATTGCCTATGCAACTTATAAAATTCTCAGTATTTGTCCCGATGCCAACGTGATTGTTGCACCATCGGATCATTTGATTCTGAAGGAGGATTACTTCCTGGAGGAGATCAACAATGGTCTGAGGTACGTTGCCGGACAGGATGTTTTGCTCACATTAGGCTTACATCCCAATCGTCCCGAGACCGGCTATGGGTATATCCAGGTTGCTGAGAAAACAGAATTCGAAAAAAAAGAAAACCTTTTCAGGGTAAAAACATTTACCGAAAAGCCCGACCGCAAGATGGCAGAGTTGTTTCTTGAAACAGGCGAGTTTTACTGGAATTCGGGAATTTTCATCTGGTCAGCCAAAGCTATTCTGAATGCTTTCATCAAACATATGCCTGAGGTGAACAGCCTGTTCGATTATGGTAAAAAACATATCAATACGCCGGACGAAGTTCATTATATCAATAAAGTATATTCTGAATGTCCGAATATATCGATCGATTACGGAGTAATGGAAAAGGCCGACAATGTGTATGTATTGTGCGCTGATTTTGGATGGTCAGACCTCGGAACCTGGGGGTCGTTGTACGAAAATCATAAAAAGGACAATGCCGGCAATGCGGTAAGTGGTAACAAGATTTTCCTGTACGATACCGAGCAGTGCATTATAAATATGCCGGATAATAAAATTGCTGTAATCCAGGGACTGAGTGATTACATTGTTGTAGAATCAGAACAAACGCTGTTGATTTGTAAAAAGGAAGATGAGCAGCAAATCAGGCAGTTTGTAGCCGATGTTTCGCTTGATGAAGGGAAAACATCTAAAAAATCGCTCCACAAAGTCTCCTGACAACGAGGGTTCTGCTGATTGAATAATGGCC
>JBBRGI010000247.1:0-5741 GCA_038240855.1 Bacteroidales bacterium
TACCAAACCACCGTTATCAACTATCCAAATTCCAATTGAACAGTTGGCAGCCACCGCAATTGAAGCCCTGATTTCGCAAATTGAAAATGATAAAACAGTCATTCAGCAGGTGTTTGATTGTAAGTTGATAAAAAGACAATCAACCTGATATTTTTTTAAGAGACATGGGATCGTTCCCATTGCTAACTAAAGATCATAAAACCCAATAAATCAATGAATATGAATTCGAAGAATGTCTGGGGAATTGAAGAACTATCGACAAAACCCGATTACAAAAAATGTGTGGAACGCGTATTGGCCTGGTTTCAAGGCGAAATTTTAGACCGGGTGCCGATCCGCTTTCATCGGCACAATGCCGAATACGATTCGGCTCATGCCAGTCAGCATGCTACCCTTCGCGACCGTTGGTTCGATGCTGAATATCAGGCCGATGATTTTCTGCGCAGCATAAAAGGAATGCGTTTTAATGCTGAAACATTCCCGATTTACATGCCCAATGTCGGCCCCAATGCTTATGCAGCCTTCCATAGCGGCGATATGACATTTGAGGAAACGACCTCGTGGTACCACGAAATTATCCATAACTACGACACCGATCTTTCCAAAATTCAGTTCTCGAAAGCGAATATCTTTTATAAAAAACTGATGGAACTAACGGAAGTCGGGCTTCAGAAATGCGGCGATCAGTTTCTGGTTGGTTATCCCGATTTGCATCCCGGACTCGATTGTGCACTGGCATGGCGCGGAACAAATGATTTGTGCATGGACCTGATGCTCGACCGTGAAAATGCGCAGAAACTTTTCAACCTGGCCAACGAACACTTTCTGGATGTGTATGACGATTTCCATAACATGCTAAGTGCTGCAGGTCAGCCATCCTGCACGTGGATGAACCTTCCCATCCCCAATGGACGGATGCACATTCCGAGCGCTGACTTTTCGTTTATGATTTCGCCCGATGACTATACCGAGTTTGGCTTGCCAATTCTGAAAGAAGAGGTAAAAACAATGACCCACAACATTTTCCATGTAGATGGTAAAGGCGTGGCCAACCATATTGATGCAATTTTGAGCGTTCCGGAAGTGCAATGTATTCAATGGGTTCAGGGTATGGCCGATGACTACCCAATTATGCAGCACCTCGACTTTATTCGCTACGTGCAGTCCAGAAACCGGGGAATTATTGTTGATTTAGCAAAAGAAGACCTGGATGAATACATGGAAAAAATGTCGCCCAAAAACAACTTCCTTTGGATAGCAACCGAAAGCGAAGAAGAGGAATTTGCGATCATGAAAAAAGTGGAAAAATGGAGCTGGAAACTGTGATTTGACTGCAAATAAAAACCATAATTGAGCAATTCATAATCAATTTTATACTTATGCCATCACTCTTTTCATGGTTCAAAGTTTTCCCAAACTTCTTTTACCAATTGTGGCTGTGGAACAAATAAAAATTTCTCAGGATCGGCTTCAAACTGCTCGTAAATAGATTTTCCGGGGTCAATTCCTAATTGACTGTATATGTGCGGTTGCTTCACCACCAACGCACATTCCGCATAATTCGGGTTTTTCTTCCATTCAATTTCTCCTGAAGAGGCAATTATCGGAAACCATGCCAGTCCTTTGTGAGCGCGAACACCATCGTATTCAAAACCATAAGCACGGTCGCACCAGGCACCAAAAGTGAGTGGTTGTTCAGCATCGGCACTAATGGTGGCATGTGCCCAATACGGCGGAACAATAACTACATCACCCGGGTTCGCAACTACGGCAAAGCATCGTCCCGGCTGGTCTTCAGCGGTTTCCTGCATGTAAATAATGGCCTTGCCCGACCATATTTCATACACTTCGGGAGTTGACCAACCCGACAAAGGAGAAACCTTATGAATATGTCCCTGGCTTCGAACAGGTTCATCGCCCAAACGACCAGCGGCATAAGTTACCACACCATACAACAAGTGAAGTTGCTTTAGTAGGTGGAGGTGATCGATCTTACCCACATCCATCGCGATACAATAAACCGGATCAGGCCCCACACATTGCGGATCGCGCAGACTTTTCCGAATAGAATCAAGTGTTCTATTTTCAACAATAGGACCAAAAACGTTTGACCCGTATTCAAAACCCATTGGCTGTGCTGTGGGTTTTATGTCAAACCCGGGATTAAATTTCATTGGTTCATTTTATAAAATTATTCTATAACGCCAAAATCAGCATTTTTCAACCCATTCGTGGTTAATACAGTAATACTTTCGGGCAGTATCTCAATTGCTTTCAGTTTATCCGAATTTTTGTAAGTTTTTGCAGGATCGAGTTTAAATCCCGGGATCGTTACCAGACTTTCTGTTATCTGATATTGATAGAAAGGCAACTTTTTATTGACATTGGCCACTGATAAATCTAACATAACAGGTTCCCTGCGGTTATTGACGATAAATACCGAAATATTACCATCGCTGTTTTTATAAGCTGTTGCCACTAATCCATCCAACTTTGTGGCGGTTTTTAACGAAAGTACCGAGGCATACTTGCCCATAAAACGGGTTACCATTGCAAAACCATAATAGGCTTCGTTTTCGGGAATAATGTTATTAATGTAGGTTTTGGTGGCAATATCATAGGTTTTTACGAGTTGCCATTGAGCATCCATATCGCCGCGGTTGGTAAAACTCCAACGGTTAAAGCCATCAACACCCAGGTTCATTCCCAAAGCAATATCCGACGCGTTTGAAAGTGCTGCTGCAAAAGTTTTTGGCCCGGGATGATCGGCCCCAAAACCCAAATTCATATTTCCGATTTCGGTAATGAAAAAGGGTTTGTTCTTCGAAGCCGCATATTTTACCCAATCGCCCACAATTTGTTCACCACCATCCCGGGTGTATATTCCGTGGTAAGAGTGAATATCAAATGAACCCAGATACTTCTCGAAAGCCATTTTTTCAGGCTCGCAAGGGGGCAAGCTCACCCAGTCGGGACCCGAAATTGGTATCGAAATATTTTCAGACTTTAATTTTTCACTTAGTACTTTCCAGGCATCGGTAATTGTAGGACCTACATGACTTCCCGAACACCACCAATATCCCCAAGGGCCACCGGGAGGTTCGTTTACCATACAAAAATATTTTATGCAAGTGTATTTACGGGTTTCGGTAAGGTATTTCAGAAAGGTGGCAATTCCGTTGGCAAAATCATCTACCGACTTTGGCGAACTAATCAACGGATGAACCCCGCTGAACGAATTCCATGCCACCTGCCCCCACATTTGTTGAAGGAAAACATCGGCATTGTTTGCCTGACACCAATCGAGAATTCGGTAAAGTGTTTGCATCTCATCGTTGTCCCAGTCGAATACATTTCTCTCGGGTTCGTATATGTGTTGGGCAAGCTCTACACGAAGGAAGTTCAAGCCCAGCCATTTGGCATGGTTGTTAAGTTGGTTCCAAGCCGAGGTGTCGGTCAAAGGAGGATTACCCGCATAAGCGCTTCCGCGTGGCCCAATAAAACGAGCCGGATAATCGTACTTAGAGTTATCGAATGGCATTTCGTGAATAAGTGCGTGCCACGAAGCCCCAATGCCACCCTTCATTTGATGGGTGACAACATTTGCATCGATTAGTATTTCCATATTTTTCGTTTGTGCATTTAAGCTGGCAAAAGCACTCACTGCAATCACCAGCAAAATTGTTAATAGTTGATTTTTCATGTGTTTCAAATTAAAATTTTTAAAACCTCACATAACCTTTTAAAGTTCCACATTTTTGGCCAACGCCTGCTCCATAAGGGCGAATGGTATATGCCCCAACTTTGGCCGGAACGATAAACACTTCGGCATAATGTACCACAAATGGATCAAAAGCATTGGCCGGGCTTTCAACAATCACTTCATCACCTTCAACCAGGCAAATCACCTGAACGCCGCCATTGGTATGGTGTTTGGTCTTTTTGGTGAACCAATGCCGACGTGTTTCAATGAATTCACGTTCATGAAGGCCGGTGCTCTCTTCTATCCAACCATCGCCTTCTGAAATTACTTTGACACAATTCACCAGGTTTTGGCGCGTCCATTCGGTGGTACGATCCCATTGAATGTTCTTTTTGCCGTGCTCAATGTTGATTGGCCGTGGCTTCCCATCCATTCCCAAGCGTCCCCAGTCCCAAAGTTTGAAGGTGAAAATATAGGGAGTTGCGCTAATCTCCAGTACCATACTGCCTTTTCCGGAACAATGAATCGTTCCGGCTGGAATTAACACATGATCGTGTTTTTTCATCGGCCAGGTTAGCACGTGTTTTTCAGCGTCGAAAGGTATTCCGCCAGCCTGAGCTTCTTCCAGATCAGCGATCATTGCTTCCGGATTTACATCTTCTTTCAATCCGAGGTAAACAATGGCATCGTCTTCAACGTCTATCATGTAATAGCTTTCGTCCTGTGTGTAGTGCAACCCGAATTTTTCCTGGATATATTCGGTGAGCGGATGAACCTGCAAACTCAGGTGCCCACCTTCCACAGTATCAAGAAAGTCGAATCGGATCGGAAATTCGTCGCCAAAACGCCCGTGAACCGGATCACCCAGTAATTCCCGAGGATGGCGGAAAACAAGGTCAATAGATGGTATTTCAATTACATTGTCACCAAATTTCAATAACAGGCTGTTTTCTTCAGGTACACAATTGAAACACCAGGCATAATTTGGAGCCGATTCGTCCAGGTTACAAACTTCCTTCATCCACTGACCACCCCACGGCCCCGGATCAAAAAACGGAACCACGCTGAACGGCCGGTTGGCGGCAATTTCCAGCCCTTCAAGAATAGCCTTTCCTTCGACCAGTTTGGGCTGACCAATTTTGTTTGTGTCGAGCAGAAAATCCCATTGATCAAACAATGTTTTTTTAAGTCGGTCACAAACGCGCCAATCCACAAAAAAGCCTTGTTTGTATAGCAACATCCAATCGGCAGTTTCGCGATTTTTCACCCCAAGGTTATCGACCAGATGTTTTCGCATCCGCAACTGAATTTCCCAGCGAGCCATGTCGGCATAAACGATTAAATCAGGTTTTGGACAAATTAGTGAAGCGCCGCTTCCATAGATTACGATTATCCCTTTTGCAACCGCTTCAATTTCTGATTGTACTGTTTTAACCTTTTCCAGATCGAAAAAGGTGTCCATTGTCAATCGTGTCAGAAATCCAAAAATGCGATCGCTGGTCACATCCTGAAATACAAGTTTTTTGATATCTTCTTCGGGCAGCATAAAATCTTCTGCCAGAATAAAACGTGTATGATTCAATCCATTCTTCAGATTAGTAATCAATTCTTCGTGAATAACGCCCTGATAGGTTTCGATCACAACCAGTTTTTTCTTTCCTGAAAGTGCTGCAATCTCCTGATTGAGCCGTTCGCAAATGGCTTCCCAGCCGTTATCAACTTTGTACGATGCGTTTTTCACCTCCACAACCGGGAGGTTCGTAAATTTCGAGGGTTTGTTTAAGTACTTTTTTGTCATTGTTGCTTTTTTAACCACATAGATACATAGAGAACATAGAAATATATCTATTGTGACCTATGTGACTATGTGGTTTTTAATTAATCATATATTTATCGAAGATCGAACCAGATAATCAGCTCCGTACAAGGCCGCCGAGTCAGGGTATTTGGCTTCCACCAGTTTCACTTTTCCCCAGGGAGTCCATGCCAACTGGTTCACTTTTTCCTGAAGTGCAGGCAGAATTACAGCAGAACTTTT
>JBBRGI010000248.1:0-5720 GCA_038240855.1 Bacteroidales bacterium
AACAGGCTAAATCTTCGAAATTCGGCGCATATTACTAATTTTGGAGTACAAATTAAAATAAATTTTACGAATGGCTATAATAAAATCACTTCGCGGAAAAACGCCTGTCTTCGGGCTGAACTGTTTTCTGGCAGAAAACGCAGTGATCATTGGTGACACCACAATTGGGGATAATTGCAGTTTATGGTATGGAACAGTGCTTCGCGGCGATGTTCATTACATTAAAATCGGAAATAATGTGAATATCCAGGACAATGCCGTTATACATGCCACTTTTGAGAAGTCGCCCACAAATATTGGAAATAATGTCTCTATTGCCCACGGTGCAATCGTTCATGGCTGTACTATTCATGATAATGTACTTATCGGCATGAATGCAGTTGTTCTCGATGAGGTAGTGGTCCACAGCAATTCGATTGTCGCAGCAGGGGCTGTTGTAACAAAGGGAACAGTAATTGAATCGGGATCAGTGTATGCCGGCTCACCGGCAAAAAAGATAAAAGACATAAGTCCTGAATTGCTTGAAGGTGAAATTAACCGGATCGCCAATAATTACCATAAATATGCCGGCTGGTACAAAGAACCGGAATAGCATTAACTGAATAACTTTTAGTTAAAAATAATACCATCAAATGAGTATGGTTTCAGAATCACCAAACGGATGATAATATACGCCATGTGAATTCCACAGGACCCTACAAAAACAAAATATTAACACATGAAACCAAATACCTTGCAATAGCGTATTTAAAAGAAAATGAAATCATATGAAACCCTCATGACCGACTTCGTTCGCCAAAGATGATGAAAAGGGAGCTACCTTTACGTAGGTATTTACTCCAAACATCATTACTATGGCACAAGAAGTTTACTTTGAGCAAGTCGTAGCCAAGGGTTGCGGACTTGATGTACACAAGGATACTGTTGTAGCGACCGTATCCGGGACAGCAATAATGACAGAAACGCGAACGTATTCCACGTTCACACGTTCTTTGACACAATTGAGAGAATGGTTATTATCCCTGGGCATAACGCACGTCTCGATGGAGAGCACAGGGGTTTACTGGAAGCCCGTTTTCAACATACTGGAGGGTTATGGCATGACTATCCTGATAGTGAATGCGCGCCACATCAAGTATGTTCCAGGGCATAAGACCGACAAAAAAGATAGCGCATGGATATGCAAGCTGCTTTTGGCGGGGCTGCTCAAGGGGAGCTTTGTTCCTCCGGTTGAGATACGGAACCTACGTGACATGACCCGGTACAGGCGTAAGCTGGAGGGAGCTGTTACTGCAGAGAAGAACCGTATGATACGGCTACTTGAAGATGCGAACATCAAGCTATCCACGGTACTGTCTAAAGTGCATGGCACAAGTGGTTCAAAGATCATTGATGCCTTGCTGGCAGGTGAGACTAATCCGGAGGTGTTAGTGGCACTGTGCCACTGGCGGGTGAAAGCAGATAGGGAAGATATCAAACTTGCCCTGGAAGGCAAACTTACCGATCACCATAAGTTCATGCTTCGGATGATAAAAAAAGATATTGATCAAACGGAGGCACTTATTAGCGACTTGGATAAGGAAATAACGAAACACTTACAGCCTTACGCCGAGGAGTTGAGTCTGATAAAACAAATTCCAGGCGTTGGTGAGCAAACCGCTGGGGCACTTATCGCTGAGATAGGCGTTAACATGGAAGTCTTCCCCGATGAGAAGCACCTTGCCTCGTGGGCAGGCATGAGCCCTGGCAACAATGAGAGTGCGGGTAAAAAAAAAGTAGCAGGACCACGCATGGTAATAAAAGCGTAAAAGCAGTGCTGACAGAATCGGCATGGGCAGCATCCAGAACAAAGAACACTTTTCTTAGCTCCAAATATAAACGGCTGGTAGGCAGAAGAGGCAAAAAAAGAGCCATCGTAGCAGTAGGACATGCGATCCTAACCATAGTCTACCACCTGATAAAGGAAAAGAAATGTTTTCAGGAATTGGGTGCCACCTACATTGATGAGAAAAAGCGGGAAGGACAAATCAAATACTTCCAAAAGAGGCTAGAGGAACTCGGAGCAGAGAATCCCGAATTAAATAAAAGCGCGTAAGCGCAGTTCTCTAAGGTCGATTTTTACTGGAACATCTGTGGATGAATCCGAATATGAAACTGACCTAAAAAAGCCAAGAGGCAAAGACTGTGACTCGAACACGCGCATGAAATTTTAAACAACTTGGCTTTTAAATAAAATTGCCCGAAAAAATAATACCCATTCTTTCAATTCAAGAGGATGTAAATCCTTATTGCTTAAAAAATAGAATTGCCGCATTTATTAACCATTTTAAAGGGAATTATTCCCATTAATTTTCACATGAAAACACCCTTCAGAGACCAGCAGACCGGACAGCACAGTATCGACCATAAAGCAAATCAACAATTACTAAATCAAAGGCTTGAGATTAAAAATATCGAAAAGGAGCGGATGAGACGGGCAATAGAAGAAAGACTGACTGCAAAAGTCGATGCAATTGCTCAGGAGTGGGTAGAGTATGACCTTCGTCAGGCACAAATGGTACTGATGAAGGAAGCAAGGAAAGAGAGGCACTTGGAGACACAAATCCTGAAAGCAGCCAAGGCAGCACAAAAAGAATCAAGAGATCGGAAGCGGGATGAAATGTAAGGATTTAGCATACAATCAAGCCCCTGTTTTAGTAAAGCTGCCCGGAACGACGATAGCGGAAACGGGGGTAAATGAAAAAATATAATAGCAACCCCCAAGTGGGTTGAATATCACCATAAGATACTAATGTTGTCAGACAATAGATTTCCGGGTAAAAAAAATCAGTGCCAGTTCGGCAATAATTCCAGGTATTGAAACTGTTTTCTTTTGATTAAAAGCTAATTTTAGATATTTTTGCCTGCCGTCAAATAATCTGCGGCAATCTATATTTAAATTTACGTAGTATATGAAACCGACCTTAGTTATACTCGCTGCCGGGATGGGCAGTCGTTACGGTGGCCTCAAGCAACTCGATGAAGTTGGGCCGAATGGTGAAGCGATTATTGATTATTCACTGTATGATGCCATCCGTGCAGGATTTGGGAAAGTGGTTTTTGTGATCCGTGCCGATTTTGCCGATGCTTTCAAGTCCAGGTTTGAACCCAATCTAAAAGACAGGATTAAAGTTGAATATGTCTATCAATCCCTTGATAAAATTCCTGAAGGATCAGTAGTCCATCCCGAAAGGGAGAAGCCCTGGGGAACCAGCCATGCGACTTTAATGGCAGAAATGGCAGTGATTGAACCCATGGCCGTTATCAATGCCGATGATTTTTATGGAAGCATAGCCTACCAGGTTATGGCCGATTTTCTGAATTCCTCGACCGACCAAAATGAATATGCAATGGTTGGGTATAATGTAGCCAATACCCTTTCGGAATATGGTACCGTTTCGCGTGGAGTCTGCAATATGGACAAGGACGGATACCTGACAACCGTTGTTGAAAGGACTAAAATTAAACGTGATGAAGAGGACATTTTCTTTTACGAGGATGACAAGCGTTCAAAACTGGCCGAAAACACACCTGTTTCAATGAATTTCTGGGGCCTCAAACCAAATGTATTTAAATACCTGTACGAAGGATTTAAAGAATTTTTGGCAGAACATGGTAATGAATTGAAATCAGAATACTACATACCTTTACTGATCAACGATAATATTGTAAAAGGTACAATACGTACAAAAGTACTGCAATGTGATTCCCCCTGGTTCGGGGTAACCTACAAGGAGGACAAACCGATGGTACAACAACGGATAAAAGACCTGATTGAATCGGGTGCTTATCCCAGGAATCTTTGGATTTAATTCCTGACTTTATACGATTAATACTTCTGTAATACTCTTTCCCTTTCTGAACTTCCGCGTGTGTTATCAGACGGATTTAAACCGGGAAAAAAAGCACTAGAGTGTATTTTTCAAACTTCCTGTCAAAGGGGGCATCTGTTTCTTCGATTTTTAATAATACAGTCCAATTTACACTTTCAATTTATGAAAAATCAACAATTTTCCGAATTAGTCAGCAGGTTTGATATACAATTAACTATTGAAGAAATAGTCCCGTTTGGGAATGGCTTTATTAATGATACCTACCTGGTTAAAACCTCACCTGCAACGTCACCCGATTATATGCTGCAGCGTAAAAATCATCAGATATTCAAAAATATTCCCGGAATGATGAACAATATCCTGATCACAACCAATCACATCAGGAGTAAACTCATAGCCGCCGGCGAAAAGGAAGTTGACCGTAAAGTGATGACCTATTATCCGGCAAAGGATGGAAAAATGTTTGTTAACGACGATTCAGGAAATTTCTGGACCATGTTTTTATTCATCGCAGATTGCCGCGTAGTTGAAAGTATTCAAAAACCAGAACACGCCTACAGTGCAGCCGGTGCTTTTGGTCATTTTCAACAACAACTCGCTGATCTGCCTGGTGAAAGTATCATCGAAACAATTCCTAATTTCCATAACGGCATTTCACGATTGTCCGATTTTCAATCTTCGGTATCGAATGACGCGGCAGGAAGAGTGAATGACAATCAGGTACTAATCGCTAACATTATGGACCGATCAGAAGAGATGACTTCGCTTCAACGCTGGCTGAATGATCATACATTACCGCTCAGAATTACCCATAACGACACAAAAATCAATAATATTCTTTTCGATCAGGATAACAATACCTTATGCGTGATTGACCTTGATACCGTGATGCCCGGATCTGCTCTTTACGATTTTGGAGACGCCATCCGTACGCTGGGTAATACAGCCCCCGAAGATGAACCTGATCTATCAAAAATCGCGTTTAACAGCGAAATATACGAAGCATTTGCGCAGGGATATCTGTCGGAAGCAAAAGACTTTTTAATACCAAAGGAGATCGATCACCTCGCTTTTTCGTGCCGTTATATGGCCTGGGAACAGGCGATGCGGTTTTTTACCGATTACCTGAATGGTGACATCTATTACAAAACGGATTACCCGGGTCATAACTTGGTGCGTACAAAGGCACAGATTCGTTATCTTGAAGTCCTGGAGGAGAATAAAGAGTTAATGGAATCGATTGTGGGTGCGGTATAGGGCTGTTGCATGCAACGGCCTTACAGAGCCATGCAACGGCCTTACAGATGTATCTTTTCGGCACTCAACTGATTTCCCAGGAACAAGCTCGCATGCGACTCAAAATTGGAAACAGATTCTGTTGTCAAAAAGCGGCGTGATCCCTGTTTCGAACACATGAGGTCAATTTCAGGATGCCTGACCATGTAATCAGCAAGAGATTCAGCAATTATTGGACCTTGCTCAAAAATCATTACCTGCTCCGGAAGAAATTTTTTGATTGTGGGCATCAAAAGCGGGTAGTGGGTACATCCCAGGATCAGTGCATCAATTTCCACATCCTGGCTAAACAAATGATCAATATTTTTCCGGATTATGTATTCTGCCGCGGGACCGGTTGTTTCGTCATTCTCCACCAACGGCACCCACAAAGGACAGGCTTCCTGGGTGACAATAAGCCCATCACCTGAAATTTTGGCAATCTCCAGCGGATAAGAACCCGAAGTGACGGTTCCAGTTGTCCCCACAACACCCACATGCCCCGTTTTTGTATAGAGGGGTATCTTTTCCGCACTGGGTCGAATAACACCCAAAACCCTTCTTGAGGAATCG
>JBBRGI010000249.1:0-5682 GCA_038240855.1 Bacteroidales bacterium
ATCAGCGATCATGGAAGATTCAAGCTGATAACAGTTACCGATCCGTGGCAGCAGTCGGGAGGGATAAGTTTCGGGTATTACCTTGTGGACCGTGATAAGGAAATCCCCGCTGAATTAAAAGATAAACAGGTGATCCGAACCCCGGTCAAAAGTGTGATCTGCTTGTCAACCTCACACATTGGTTTTTTGAGTGCGCTGAACGAAAATGGTTCATTGAAAGCTCTCTCAGGCGCCGGATTTGTTTCTGACTCTGCCGTTCAGGAAGCAGTTACCTCGAAAAGGGTATTTGATGTGGGGTACGACCAGGGAATTAATTATGAACGTATTCTGAGTTTAAAACCTGACCTGATCATGGCTTACGGGGTAGGCGGGGAGGTTACCGGTTTTATCAACAAGTTGCAGGACCTTGGTTTGAATGTGATATTAAACGGGGAATACCTCGAAGAAAGTCCGCTGGCTAAAGCCGAATGGGTAAAATTTGTCGGCGCATTTTACAATAAAGAACAGGAAGCTTCGGACTATTTTTCACGGATAGCGAAAAACTATAATGCCATTAAAGATAAGGTTGCGCAGGTTAAAACTCACCCGGTCGTAATGACGGGTTTACCTTACAAGGATGCCTGGTGGATTGCTGGTGGTCAATCGAATTTGGCTGCATTGATCAGTGATGCCGGCGGAGAATTTTTATGGCACGAAAACACTTCCAGAGAGGCTTTTGTAGTATCGTTGGAGGAGGTTGTTGTACGCTCCTCGAAAGCCGATTTCTGGATCAACTGCGGAACAGTGAATAACCTGGCCGAACTTATCGCTGCCGATAGTCGTTTTGCCGCCTTTCCGCAGGTACAAAAAAAGACTATATTTAACAACAATTTGAAGGTTAGTCCGGGGGGCGGTAATGATTACTGGGAACGTGGCGTTGTGCGCCCTGATTTGATATTGGCTGACCTGGTCAAAATCTTCCATCCCGAATGCGACAACGGAAAAGTCTTTAATTTCTATAAAAGAATCGAATAATAGTGGCAGAAGTATTTGTAAATAAAAATAATCAATCGGACCGTGGTTTCCGTGTACTGCTGATTTTGTCGCTGCTTGTACCGCTGTTTTTCCTGGCCGATCTCCTGGTCGGTTCATTTTATATTTCGATTCCTGATATTCTGAAGGCGATTTTTCGTTCGGATAATGCTGATGCCCAGGTTATGTTGATTATTAACCAGTTTAGGGTTCCTAAAGCTATCACTGCAATTCTGGCAGGTGCCGCCTTGTCGGTAGCGGGGTTGCAAATGCAGACTGTCTTTCGAAATCCCCTCGCAGGTCCTTATATTTTAGGGGTGAGTTCCGGGGCAAGCCTGGGAGTTGCATTACTTGTACTTGGTACAGGCGGCTTACTGGGCGGAAGTGTTGGATCGGCAGTTGGATCGTGGGGAATTGTAGCTGCTGCATGGCTGGGTTCCGGAGCGATTCTGCTTATTATTGTGATGATCTCCGCACGGATAAAAGACATTATGACCATCCTGATCCTGGGAATTTTAATTTCGAGTGCGATCTCTTCCGTTGTAAATATCCTTCAGTATTTTAGTAACGAATCGATGCTAAAGTCTTTTGTTGTCTGGACGATGGGAAGCCTGGGCAGTGTGACGAATGTGCAGTTGTCGGTGCTATTTCCCGCAGTTCTGATTGGAATAGCCATCGCTTTTTTAGCTTCAAAATTTCTCGATGCCTTTTTGCTTGGCGAGAATTATGCCCGCAGTATGGGTATGAATGTCTCTTTTGCCCGGGCAATGGTGTTTCTTTCTACCTGTATTCTTGCCGGAAGCATTACCGCGTTTTGTGGCCCGATCGGTTTTGTGGGAATAGCCGTGCCTCATATTGCCAGGATGGTTTTACAAACAGCCAGACACCTGCTACTCGTACCCGGATCGATATTGATCGGTGCATTGATGATGCTGGTCAGTGATATTATTTCACAGCTTCCCGGGGCAGAATATACATTACCCATCAATTCTGTCACTGCACTGATGGGAATTCCGATTGTAATCTGGATCATTATCCGTAATCAAAAAATGGGCGCGTTATGATCAGAAAGGAAGAAAAATTAATCTCGTTAAATAATGCCTCCATCGGTTATAAAGGAAAATCCCAAACTACCAGGGTGGTTAAATCAGGGATCTCTGTTTACGCGCTCAAAGGTGAACTGGTCGCGCTGATTGGCGGAAACGGTGTGGGCAAAAGTACTCTGCTAAGGACAATTGCTGGATTCCAGCCTTCCTTCCACGGCGATGTATTACTCAGAGGAGAGCAGGTCAATGCTTACCACGAGAAGGAGCGGGCACTGATCATGAGCTTTGTTTCCACCGAGATTATAAGGGTACCTAATCTTTCAGTTTTCGACCTGGTATCTTTAGGCCGTTACCCCTATACCAATTGGTTTGGTAGATTGCTTGACGAAGACCGGCACATTGTTGAAGAGGCAATCAGATCGGTCGGATTGCAGGGGTACGAAAATCGCATGGTCAACTTTCTGTCGGATGGAGAGCGGCAGAAGGCAATGATCGCCAGAACCCTGGCACAGGATACTGAAATAATTGTACTTGACGAACCAACGGCATTTCTTGATCTGTCGAATAAATATGGGATAGTCCATATTTTGCATGAACTGGCCAGGGAAAAAGAGAAGACGATTCTGTTTTCCACGCACGACCTCACAACAGCCATTGCAGAGTCGGACCGGATATGGTTAATGCTGGATGAATCTGTAGAACAGGGTTCGCCGGAAGATCTTGTATTGAATGGTAGTTTTGACTCGTTGTTTCATAACGAACATCTCTTTTTTGATCCTGAGAAGGGTGATTTCCGGATCAGGAAACAAACGAAGCGGAGAGCGCTGATTATCGGTAACGGTATTGCCACCAACTGGACCATTAAAGCCGTGGAGCGAAACGGATACGAAGTTATTGATTCATCAGACGTGGATCGTTCGGATGTGCCGGTAATCATCGAAGTTGCCTATCCTCACTGGACGGTTAATCATAGGGGGCAAATCACAAAGTTTAGTTCCCTGCTGTCGCTTTGCAGGTATATTAACGGATTAGATTCCTGATTGTCTTTAATAATCTCTAATGCGAGCGCAGCTCTGTTTCTAATGCCTGAATTGTCTAATGCAATAAGAGAAATAAGAAAGTCAACAACTTCGTCGCCTCCGATTTGTTCAAGTCTGTTTGCTGATGACTTAACAAGTTCCCAGTTGTCAGAAAAAACGTCCTTTATTAATTGCTCAATTTCAATTTTATCGTCTGTCATGTTTTTAATGTTAGCGGCTGTTGCTTTCTCGCCACCATGAGAAGTTGTCAGAAATAATGATTTCATTCTTTTTATAATGAAGTGTAGTCTTCATGGGAATTGTCTTGTATTCCAAGTTGTATTTATTTGCAAGTTGTCTTATTTCATCTGTATCATCATATGTCAGCATGAACTTTCCTTTCAATTGTGCAGATAGTTCAAATAATCTCTCATGGTCAATATCAAAATGTGTATAAAGACGCTTTCCAGCAACAGTGTATGGTGGATCAATAAAAAAATAAGCTTGTTCATTGCATAAATTTTGTTCTAAAACATCAAAAGCATCACCAGCAATAAAGTTTATTTTACTTTTCACATAACTTATCGCAAGTATTCTATCACGCAATGACTTTGGATACCAACGAGACGCAATCCCTCTTCCATTCTCACCATTTTTAATCATTCCAGAACCCTTTGCAAGAATACCACCATGAAAAACTCTGTTTTTTAAAATGGTGCAAAATGCAACATCTTGAAGTAGTTTTCTAGGATTGTCTAGTTCTGCTTTAATGTTTTCATGTGTTAATTCAAAAGAATATATTTTATCAGCAAGCCACTTGTTTTTGATATTAAAAATAACTTCCCATACAGCAGCAATTTCTTCATCCAATTCAACCATCGTAATTTGTTCAGCTAATTTTTCAAATGCTGCTGTCAAACTTACAATACCACCTCCAGCAAATGGTTCAATTAATATGCTTATTGCTTTGTTTTCTTGTTTTAACCATTGCCGCACGGTTGGAATAAGCCATGTCTTGCCGCCTGGATAACGGAATGGGCTGCGCTGAGGTACAGAAGAAACATTGATAATTGATTGTTCAATGTTTTGTTCGCCATTGTCGAAAATAGTCAATTGATAACTCATTCTACTACTATGTTTTCAAGATTATCACTGTCAATTTTACCTATTCTTTTTGCATCAAGTTTTTTCTGTAAAATCTCTGTAAACTGGCTGATGGAATCTGCTTCAAATTTGGCAATTTGTTCTAATGCATTTGCAAACTTTGTGTAGACAACCCTTTGTAATTTCAATGACAAAATTTTGGTTTCAATGTCAGGAATAAGGTCATATAGGAAAAAGGCAAAGTCTGATTCAGCTTTGTCCAATTCAGGTAAAGTTGGTAAAGTATTTTAAAAAGTCGTTTGTAACGCAACGACTTGTTTCTTGTTCCATTGTTTCAGTATAGAACCTTTGGCAATTATTTGAGGAATAAGTCTTTTTCTAGATGAAGAAAGATAGTCTGGTTTTGGATACTTAAAAGCTTGATTCCAATTAAAAGTTGGAGCAGGCATTTCCAAATATGCAGTAAACGGACCTGTTAAATTACCTGAAATATAAACTGCTTGCACTTCAAGAGAACCGAAATTCAGAACGCGACCTTTATCATCATATGAAACTAAAACATAATCAATATTTCCTGCTGACTTGCCATGTTTGTCCTTTAGCCTTATTTCACCAACATGCGTCCATGTGGCTTTACCGTCAAAGATAAAGTCTGCTGCATCACTAACAATTGTCCAATCTTCCCGGAATCTAAATACCGACATAATGTTTCGTTTCTAAGTAGTCTAAAAGTTGAAACATTTTTTGATTATTCTCATCAATAAATGTCATCTCATTTAGTATTCTTTGCTCTGTCTGAATGTATTTTCCTTTTGTCAATTCAGAGACTTCAAATGTAATCATTTGCTGTAAAGAATTTTCTGTAACCTCCAGGTGAAATTGAAGTCCAATTACATTGTCTTGATAACCAAATGCTTGATTTACACAAACCTCACTTGATGCCAATTGTGTAGCGTTTATGGGCAAATCAAATGTGTCTCCGTGCCAATGAAAAACTGTAAAAATTTCTTCGTCAGTAAATAATGGGTTATTTATATTGTTTGAAAGTTTTATTGGAAACCAGCCAATTTCCTTTTCCTCATTTGGATATACATTTGCTCCCAAAGCAGATGCAATGAGCTGAGAACCTAAACAAATACCGATTACAGTTTTATATTGTCCGATAGCTTGTTTGATAAAATCTTTTTCTGCCGGTAACCAATTATATTTTTCTTGTTCATAAACACCCATTGGTCCACCCAAAATAATTAACCAATCATACGAAGAATGATTTGGCAATATAAAATCTGAATAAAATTTGGTTGATGATAGTGTATGTCCTTTTTCTAAAGCCCATTGCCCAATGCAACCTAAATCTTCAAATGCAACGTGTTGTAAATAGTGTATTCTTAATGATTTCATTTGATGCTTTTTTGTTCGTTCCAATACTAATGGAAGAATGACATTTCCAAGGGGAAAAATAAGCAATTCATTACAGACAAATGAAAATATTATAGAAACTT
>JBBRGI010000250.1:0-5591 GCA_038240855.1 Bacteroidales bacterium
AGCTTGGGTTTTGGACGAATAACTTCAATATTCATCTTGTCGAATATTTCCTTTGCCGTAGTTACTCCTTCTCCCACAGGCACCACACTGGTTTCTCCATTTTCCCACATGGCCTGTCCGGCGAGCGTAAACACATAATTCGTTCCTTCAGTGGCCGTAATATCGGCACGGTATAACAATGCGGGTTGCCCATTGCTAAACTCGTCTACTTGTTTACTTTCAACATCCTGTTCGGGAAAAGCATCATTGAAATCTCCGGCGAGGTTCATTTCTATCCAGCAGATCCAGCGGGAACCAGGTTTGACCTCTGCCCGTACCGAAAAGTAATCGTCCTTTGGCGTAGCTCCGGATATTGCATCAGGGGAATCTTTGTCCGGTTTTTTTTGATCCTGATCTTGTTCTTTTTGTTTAAAAAGTTCAAACCACCGTGGCAATGCTACGGGGACATTAGCTTTTCCCTCCCAGTCACCTACCCCAACCCGATGCGTCACAAAAATATTGATAAGCCGATGTGTTTCAGGATCTTCAAGCCATACTGCGAATTGAGGCGGCTCTGCAAACGTAGACAACAAAATCTGTCCTTTATTCTGATGAATATTCACCTGCACCTGGGTTCTGCCCATTGTACTGATAATTTCATAGCCAATAATCGAACCGATCACCAGGATAATGCCGGTTATAATTCCAATTCCTTTTATAAATTTATGTTTCTGCATAAGGATTTCTTTTTAGATTTTATCAGGAATAGTAAACGGAGCGCGGTAATACCCTTCTGATAGTTTATTCGCTTCGGGTGAATTTGAGATTGTTTTATTCACCGCATCAAAATAAAGCTGCTGATTGCCTGTGCGATAAGCAAGATTTGCCAAATGGATCAGCGAGGAACTTTTGTGCCCTTGCAGGATATCTGCATTAGGAGTTTTACCGGTTCGTAAACAACTGATAAAATTCCGCTGGTGATTTTCATCGGGAAAATAACCATGTTCCTGGTCCCTGATGGTTCCGTCTGCATCGAAAACCTGCCAGCCTCCGCCCATTATTCCGAGGTACATAAGTCCTTCAGTGCCATATATTTCGATTCGGGTACCATCCACGCGCCAGTTTGGAAATTTTTTACCAAATCGCACATCTGCCTTTGTTTTATCCATGTAATTGCTGAAGATGCCACATTCGAGTGTCAAGTTAAAGTCATTGTACTGATAAGTTACCGCCTGCATGTCAGGCACATCGCGTTTATCATCGTACAATACTCTGCCTCCCGTACTGTAAACTGATTCAGGATGATCAGGATCGCCAATAACCATGCGAGCCAGGTCGATAACATGGTTGGCCATTGCCATTTGTAATCCGGGTGAATACTCCCACCAATCGTAAGGTGCTTTGTGACGGCTCACGTTATAAGGCACCTCATGAGCCGGACCAAGCCACATGTCCCAGTTTAATTCAGGTGGGACGGGTGAATCCTCCTTCATGAGCCAGGGTTTGGCCCCCTGGAATACACAATAGGCTTTAACATTTACAATCTTTCCCAGTTTACCGCTTTTGATATAATCACGGGCAGAAAAAGCATAATCTCCACTCCTGTTTTGTGTCCCGCATTGTACAATCGTGTTGTACTTTTGTGCCGCTTCGATCATTTTTTCCCCCTCGTTGATACTCATGGAGATCACCTTCTCTACATAGACCTGTTTCCCAGCCTGGCAAGCCCGGATCATTGACAAAGCATGCCAGTGTTCAGGGTTTGCAATAACCACAGCATCCACATCCTTGTCATCATACACACGCCGCATATCTTCAACCCGTTGAGGAGCATAGCCCTGCATTTTGCCAAGTTCGCTTATAGCATGCCCTCCCCTGCTGGAATCAACATCACAGATGTATTTGACCTCTACCCCGGGACAGTTTTTGTAGAAATCGAGAATGATGGTAGTGCCCCTGCCTCCGGCACCCACCAGTCCCAAAACTATCTTATCGTTAGCCCCTTTCATATTTCTAATAATTTTTGAATTCATCTTCTTTTATTTAAACTTTTCCAGGAATGACAAAACCTTCACGATAGTTTGTTTTCAATAAGCCATTCGCCTGTTCGTTGTTTGTAAAAAGTTCCTGATCTGAATTAAATATTAAATGCTTATTACCTACCCGGTAGGCAATATTGCCCAGGTGAACCAAAGCGGCACTCAAATGCCCCTGCTCTACATCCGATGCGGGTTTTTTCCCGTCACGGATACAACTTATAAAATTGTCAAAGTGAGCTTTGTCAGTATTAATACCTGCTTCACCGGCAATAAGTTCTCCTTCCTTACCAACAACCTGCCATCCCATTTCATTCAAACCCAGATACATCAAACCTTCGGTTCCATATATTTCTATTCTGGCAGAAGCCCTCATCCAATCGGACGATGGCTGTTGTCCACCAACAACAGAAGGCAAGCCGTTTTTCATATAATTCATTGCATTCCCGGTTTCACAGGTCATTGCAAACTTTCCGTAATTGTAAGTTACAGACTGGTTTTCAGGCACTTCACACTCAGAATTCCAGCACCAGTTTCCACCGCTGCAATAAACTGATGCAGGATGCCCCGGATCTCCTAAAACCATCCGGGCAAGATCCAAAAGATGGCTGGTTTCATTGGCGAGGATCCCACCACCAAAATTCCAGTAATTGGACCAGCCGCCTTGTTCACTAACTTCATAAATACCGGGGCTGAATTCCTTATTAACAGCGGGTCCAAGCCATTTACTCCAGTCGAGCCCGGCTGAAACCGGCCGATTCGCCTGCGCAAGCCATTTACTTCCGCCTGTCAGGTTATAGGTTTTGACATGAACAATCTGTCCAAGTTTACCACTTCCGATATATTCCCTCGCTGTAGAAGCAAAAGCAGCACTTCGGTTCTGAAAACCTATCTGAACAATCTTTTTGTATCGGACACTTGCTTGCTGAATCTTTAGTCCTTCCCACAAACAATGCGTTGGATTAGCCTCCAGATACACATCCTTTCCTGCCTGACATGCCAGAATCGTTGCAAGGGCATGCCAATGATCGGGAGTTGCTATGATCACTGCGTTCACTTCCTTGTCGGCAAACACAAGGTTCATATCCCTGACCTGCTTTGGCGCATATCCCATTTTCTCATTGATCTTTTCTGCGGCAATGCCCGATCTTTGATCATTGACATCACACACATATTTAATCTGCACATCGTTAGATTCCCTGCTCGTTTGAAGCAGGATGTCCATTCCTCTGGATCCGCAGCCAATCAATCCTAATACAATATTATCGCCATGCCTACTTGATTTACAGGAACTTTCCCCAAGCATGACGGTCCCCAATGCAATCCCCATGGACCCAATTATTACATTGGATAAAAATGTCCGGCGTTCCATTGCTAAATCTCTTCGTAATACTTTATTCATAATTTCTATAAAAAAATTTAATTAATATTATTAAGGCCGGGATGATGCCATCAGGTAAGTGTTTGTCACACAAACCATTGGGAAAATGAGAATGCACCATTGTCTGTTCAATTGGTATGGTGCGAACAGCAGGGCTCCCCTAATCTCCCTGGATCATCAGCACCCAGTCTTCACCATAAACGGGACCGATCTTTTGTACGGTCTTCGTGCTTACTGTGAATTCTTTCCCTCTTTTTCCTGTACCCGGATTATACCAGATGCATTTAAAATTATTACCGGACAGAAACCCAAAATCAACATAAACCGGCCGGATTTCAGGAATGTACGACACCATTAACTTTTTGTCCATACTATAAGCAGTCCTAATGAGTCAGCCTTATCTATAATTTCAGCAACGTGGTCGTGGTAAACCTCATTAGGTTGAGAAAAATCAACACTGTTATCAAACGCCTGTTGCCCATACCTGTTTACTTCCCCCGGATGAAAACCAATGATTCCCTGAATAGTATTAAATCCCTGCGATTTCCGAAACGACATGTACTCCACAGCTTCTTTGGTTGTGAGTTTGGTAAAAATCTCCCAACCCGTATCCGCATGGTACAGGTACGGCTTTCCATGTTGGTTTACAAAATAGCGCTTGTTTTCGCTGATTTTTAGCGGAAATATGGTTTGCCCCTGTGCGGTGGCCCATGCCATCAGCAAGAAAACGTAAAGCAATCTTCTCATATGTTAATCTTTAATTGGATACATCAATCCACCTTCCGTTATGGTTATCGAAAATATCCCTATGTGATCTCAATAATTTTTGGGATCACACAGGATTTATAAGTATCAATAAAAATATTTCAACAAATAAATCCGATTACTTTTATCCGCCATAAATTCCGAAAGTTCAATCTGTTCTTTCAGCGTCAGTTTGTCCTCTGAATTTTTTTGAATAAGATGTTGTAAATGTTCCTTCATTGCCGTTAATTACACAAAAAATTGTTGCAGAAAATAAGGTTTAAAATTCATAAGCTTCGAAACTAATATCCGTTAAACGGGCAAATCTCATGGGTCATTTTTGATTTTTTTCATAAAAAAATTAACGGTCAGATTTGATCGAAACGCTGGCTGCCGAAATACAGGTACGATCCATATAAGTATGGACAGTTTAATTTCTATTTATATTCATTGTTTTCAATATGGCTTCATTTTTTTCGATACTTTCAATTATCATTTCCAAAGATTTAACAATGTCATCTTCCAAAGGAACTGTACGAACCCAACCTTTTCTCTCCTCTTCATTTTTTTTGGCATCCGAATTTGTGGGTATTCCGGTATCACGGGGATCATACTGTCCGTCGCGGCCACCCAGTTTCCATACTACAAGATCAAGCGAGGGTACAATGAAAAGACAATGATTACCTGAACCAGCTTTCCAATAAGCATCCCTTGGCAAATCAGGCCAATACCCGTTTGTATTTACATTAAATTGCAAGCTATAGGGATAATGCGGATTATAGGGTGATATATGTGAACTTGACCGAACATAATCACCAGGTACAATTTGCCGGTTTTCCCATTTCCCTTCATTCAGTAACAGATAGCCGAAACGGAGCATGTCGGTCGCACGTAGGGCGATACCACCTCCACCAGGACAATGTGTTACCTGCACCTGATTTTTATATCCATAGCCCCAGCGATCCCATCCGAGCGCAGTCCCCAGGTATTTACCCAGATAATCATTTAGTTCCATTCCGGAAATATGACGAAGCATAATGGAAGCAATATGGATCGAAGCTGTTGCATAGGAATATCCTTCCCCCGGATCACACCAAAGTTTTTTTGCAGAAAAAGGAATATTTCCCATTTTCCCATCTTCCAATCCTAACGCATATTCGTCCACAACAGCATACCAGCCATCAGGACCTACCGGATCAATAGACCCTGGCACACCAGACACATAAACGGGGTTATTGCCCCGGATTCCTGCGGTGAAGGAGAGTAATTGCCCAAGCTTAATCTTTGACATCAATGGGTCAGGCAAAGGGAAAAACCGTTTTGGAAGGTATTTGGGAGTAAAAACCGGCTGATCCAATCCTTTCGGGAATAATTCGGGATGTTGCGCCATAAGTATGCCAAAGGCTATACTGGTAAAGGATTTTCCGCAGGAAGCCAGATTAGGCGTAGCT
>JBBRGI010000251.1:0-5590 GCA_038240855.1 Bacteroidales bacterium
GCCGTACTGTGAGAATTCATCCGGGTTACCTGTTGGCGTTGATAATTCTCAAAGAGGTATAACCTATAACCTCGTATTGAATGGGGTACCTACGATGCAAAAAGTTACCGGGAAAGGCTCAGCCATAAGTTTTGGAAACCAGTATCTTGCAGGAACTTACACTGTTACTGCTTCAAATTTCAGTGGTACAATTGACATGACAGGCAATGTTGTTAATATCATCAAACCATTGCCCACGATCAGTTTAAATGGAATTAACGGACCAGATTCATTCACCCCCGGTACGGCCAGTACGGCAGTTTACGATGTTGGCGACATTGCCAACGCAACCGACTATATATGGTCCTATGATGGGACCGGCGCGACCATTACCGGAACAGGGACCAGTGTCACGGTTGACTTTTCAGCCACAGCTACTAACGGTCATTTATCAGTAATGGGTCATAATGGCTGCGGCGATGGCGCAGCAACATTACTATCTATCCTTGGAACCAAAAAACTGAGACTTGACTCGGTAATACTTGAAGGATTGTATGTGGAAGGTGGTTTGATGAAGCAAGCCAGCGACAAAAATGGCCTCCCGCACTGGTCAGTTGATGTTGCCGATCACCTGACAGTTGAGTTGCATGACTCTGCTGATTACAGTACAAACGTATATACCGCATATGATGTTTCACTCGGGACTAACGGAACTGCTAATGCGACAATTCCCGGGAATTATAATGGCCGGTACTATATTACGATCAGGCACCGCAATAGTCTGGTGATTGTATGCGCTAATCCTGTATCATTTGCAAGCGATGTAATTACCCAATCATTTGGCCATCCTTCGGATGTATATGGCGGAAGATTAAAGTCTGTAGGCAAAAATGCGGATTATGCAATATATGCCGGCGATGTGAACCAGGATGATATCATCGATCTGAGCGATGTTTCAATTATTTTTAATGTGTATACAATACAAATTTTGTCCGGGTATATTCCTGAAGATATTAATGGTAACGGTATTATTGACCATGCGGATAACCAATTCATCGAGTTAGGCTCTGACCAGGCGATCAAAGCGATTACTCCTTAGTTTTTAACCCGCCCTTTATAGACTGGAGGAAATTATACCAATTCATCCGTTTTTATTGACTAATTGGCTTTAAATATCTTTTTTTATAAATTTGCATAATTTATCATTTATGCGGAAATATAAATATAACACTTAATAAAACAATAATTCGCAATGCAACATTTGCCTAATCTGCTTATCGTTGATGATTTAAAGGTGAACTTAATTCTGCTTAAGGCGATCACCCGTGAGCTAAATGTTAACCTGGTACTGGCGCTTTCCGGGGCTGAGGCATTGGAGAAAACCCGGGGGATGGAAATAGCGATGGCAATAATTGATGTCCAGATGCCTGAAATGAATGGTTATGAGGTAGCACTTAAAATAAATGAAGAAAGATCCGGTACGAAAGTACCGATTATTTTTATGACTGCCCACTTTGTTAACGAATTAGAAGTAATCAAAGGATATGAAGCCGGTGCTGCGGATTTTCTGTTTAAACCCATTAACAATCACGTTTTGTTAAGTAAAATTAATTTTTTTCTTGACCTCTACAATCAGAAACAAGAAATTTCCAGAAACGTAAGGGAATTAGGGATTCTCAATAAGGCACTTAAATCGAGTGAGAAAAAATACCGGAACTACATCGATAATGCTCCTGACGGTATATTTATTGCGGATAAATCAGGAGAATTTGTCGAAGTAAATGAATCAGCATGTAGAATAACAGGCTATTTGAAGGAAGAATTATTGGAATTGTCGATAGTAGATTTAATTACCAAGGAATCACTTAAAGACAATAATATTTTTTTTGAAAAAATAGTCAATGATGGAATGGCGAAGGCCGATTTATTGATCAGGCATAAGAACAAATCGAGGCGTTGGTTGGCAATTCAGGTTGTCACCCTTGATAAATCACGCTTGCTTTGTTTTGCCGGAGACATTACTGAAAGGAAAAGGACTGAAAAGGAATTACAGAATTCAATAGAACAATTACGAAAATTAAGTCAATATATCGAAAATGTAAGAGAAGATGAAAGAAAGGCAATTTCGCGGGAATTGCATGATGATCTTGGTCAGGCACTTACGGCAGTTAAAATTGATCTTGGATTGATAAGGCACGTTGTACCTGACAAGGATGTTATATTAAAAATTAATAAAGTTTCAGCATTGGTAAGTGAAACAATCAAAACTGTTCAACGGCTTACATCTCAGTTAAGGCCTGAGATTCTTGATGATTTAGGTATTGAAGAGACAATTGAATGGTACACAAAAGAATTTGCAAATAGAAACGGAGTAGAGATTTTGCTCAATATCGGTCTTGATATATCGATCCTGCCTGTGACTTCATTGGCTGTATTCAGGATAATGCAGGAATCACTTACCAATATAGCAAGGCACTCCAAGGCAACTAAAGTGGAGATAGGATTAAATATTATTAACGATAATATTTATTTTAATATCTCAGATAACGGGATCGGAATAACCGAAAAGGAATTAAACTCAAAAAAATCATTCGGAATTAAGATTATGAAAGAGAGAGTTGTATCATTGGGAGGGAGTTTTGAAATTTATAGTGAAAATGGAACAGTAATAAAGCTTATCTTGCCGATAAAAATACATTAATGAACCATGAAAATTTTAATTTGTGACGATCATAAAATAGTTCGCGATGGTCTCAGACAAATTCTTCAGCAATTGCCGGAAATCTCCTTGATCGAAGATGCCGCAGACGGAAACGAAGCGCTGATTCTTTTAAAAAAAGTAAACTTTGATATTTTGCTCCTCGACATCTCACTCCCCGGCACGAGCGGGCTGGAGGTATTGCAATCGGTTAAAAGGAAATGGCCGTTAATAAATGTTTTAATGTTAAGCATGCATCCCCAGGAAGCATATGCCTTGCGTTCCTTTAAATATGGGGCATCCGGATATCTCACAAAAGATGTCGCTTCGGAGGAACTCCTTTTAGCCATAAAAAGAGTTTCGACTGGCAGAAAGTATATCTCTGAATCGTTTGCAGAAAACCTGTCATTAAATTTGGGCCAGGACCCCAGTATTGAAAAACACAAGCTACTTTCGGGTCGCGAATTTGAAGTGATGATCAAACTTGCAGGTGGAAAATCTCTCCAGGAAATTGCAGATGAACTGTTTATTTCCAATAAAACGGTCAGTACTTACAGAAGTCGTATTATGCAGAAAATGGAATTACATAAAAATACTGATCTCACACGGTATTGTCTGGAGAACAAACTGATTTAGACCGCAATTTAGCACCAGAGTTTTTCCTGCAATTGACCAGATTATTTACCGGGCTTTTGTTCTGTCTGTATTTATTCACCATTGTGCCTCTGAAATTCATCCTTTCTTCAGAACTGGTGTAAGGCATATCCTACAGTAAAATCAGTAATTCCCTTACAAATCACCCAGCGCTATAATAATACCTTTAGCATGTTACAATAATCAAACTTATATGCGGGTATTATTGGCAGATGATTCTGACCTGATCCTTATCAGGCTGGAGGAGATGGTACGCAAGCACGATCAGGCTGAGATAGTTGGGTCGTTTAAAAACGGCACACATACTCTTGAAGCCTTGAGAGATATGAAACCAGACCTGGCAATAGTTGATATTAAAATGCCCGGTTTAAGCGGTCTGAAAGTTTTAAGCGAGATCAGAAAAGAAAATAAGACAATTAAATTTATCATACTTACCTTTAATTCATCGGATTATTACCGGCGCCTTGCAATTCAGTCTGGTGCCGATTATTTTTTTAGTAAAGCCGATGATTTTGAGAAAGTTTCGCAGGTAGTTGCAGGAATGGCAGCGAAAGCAGACAACGTGAAAAGATAAAATATGATATCAAATCTTTCAATAAAAGTTTCCGATATCCAAAGCAAAATCTTTGCTTTAGCTTTTATTGTCTGGTTTATATTTTTTGCCGGTGCATTTGACTATGCTACAGCTAATTCAGGCACAGAAACCCGCACCTCGGGTGCAAATCCTCCATCGGTCACTTCGGTCGTTTCCTCCAGCGTTATAAAAACCGGCGGAACTTTAGTGACCATAACAGGCTCGGATTTTGTGGACACACCCACCATAACTTTTGGCGGGACTTCCGGGACTGGAGTCACCCTGATAAGTACTAATACTATTACTGTCATTACTCCTGCCCATGTTATCGGATCAGTTAATGTCGTAGTTACAAATCCTGACGGACTTTCAGGCATCCTGACAAACGGATTAACCTACACTGAACTTGCTCCGACAGTCTCATCCATCACTCCAAACAGCGGTCCCCCAACCGGTGGAACGAATGTGACAATTACCGGAAACAATTTTCTTGGAGTAAGTTCTGGGACAGGAGGCTCCATTACCATATCAGGCGGTTATTATATTCATACTTTTAACAGCAGCGGGACGTTTACCCCTCCTCCAGGAGTGACAAACGTTCAGGCATTAGTAGTAGCCGGAGGCGGTCAGGGTGGACGCAATGGTGGTGGCGGAGCCGGCGGTTTACTTTACAGCGCTTCAACGTCAGTTACCAATCAACCCTATGTCGTTTCAGTCGGCGTGGGCGGGTTTGCGTATGCCAATGAACAGGGAGCTAATGGGGTCAACTCTGTTTTTTCCACATTGACGGCCATTGGCGGTGGCGGTGGCGCCGGCCGTGATAATGGCGGCGCCGGATTTAATGGTGGTTCGGGTGGCGGCGGGGGTGGAGCATATTCCAATCCGCGATTATCAGGCGGCAACGGGACAGTGGGACAAGGGTATGCGGGTGGAAATGGAGCAGGAGACAACGGCTGTTCTTCAAGTGGTGGTGGCGGTGGTGGCGCCGGAGCGGTAGGCGGAAATGGAGCAAATGGAGTATCAGGTAAGGGTGGAAGCGGAATTTCGAATTCAATAAGTGGTTCTCCTGTTTACTATTCGGGTGGTGGCGGTGGATCAATTGTTTGTGACGGTTCCGGATCAAATGGGACAGGGGGACTGGGCGGCGGCGGCACCAACAAAACTGCGAGCGCAGCCGGCGTACCTAATACTGGCGGCGGAGGGAGTGGAGCAGGTAATCCTGGTGGTTCGGGAATTGTTATAATTCGTTATCCTTACATACAACCTTCTAATGTTACTATCGGTGGTTTCCAGGCAACTAATGTGGTTTTGGTCAATCCGACGACTATTACAGCTACAACCCCCGCGCATGTGGCAGGAGCGACCGATGTAGTGGTCACTAATCTTGACGCCCAATTGGCTACCCTGCCGAGCGGTTTTACCTATGTGGCTCCGCCAACTATTTCATCAATAACTCCGGCATTCGCATTAAAAACAGGGGGAAGCACGGTCACCATTTCCGGAACAAATTTTTTTGGAACGCCAACTGTAACTTTTGGCGGTACTGCGGGAACATCAGTAACCCGGATTGATGCCAATACCTTAAGTGTACTGACACCAGCCCATGCCGCGGGTGACCTTGCAATTTCAGTTATCAATCCCGACGGACAAAGCGGATCGCTTGAAAACGGAATTATCTTTACTGA
>JBBRGI010000252.1:0-5537 GCA_038240855.1 Bacteroidales bacterium
ATTGGGTAATTGCCTTGCCCATTTCGGAAGTGAACCCAAATTACACATTATAATCTTTAACAAAACACCGGAACAGATAGCGTTGAAGCGCTGTTTGTTCCGTTTGTGTTAAAAAAAAGAAAGGAGTTTATGATACGAAAATTAAGTATTGCGTTAGCGATGATACTATTGATCAGTTTTTTTGCCAGAGGTCAGGAAGGCCTGATAACTGTTCAAAGTGAATATAGTGTTGATGAAACTGCCCAACGCCTCCAAAACCTGATCAAGGAAAAAGGGCTTACGTTGTTCGCAACGGTGGACCACACCAAAAATGCAGAAGAGGTAAATATGCAGTTGAGGCCCACCACCCTATTAATCTTTGGAAATCCAAAACTGGGAACCCCACTGATGAAATGCCAGCAAACCTATGCCATCGACCTGCCCCAAAAAGCACTGATCTATGAAGATAAAAACGGCCTGGTGTGGGTTTCATACAACGACCAGACTTACCTAGCTAAACGGCATAGATTAAAAGAATGCGACAAAGAACTGAAAAAGGTTGAAAGTGCGCTTTCTGGTCTCATAAAAAAAGCTGTGCAAAAAGAATAAATGCATGACTGTAGCAATTGACAATTAGATTTTCAAATAAAAATTTTAGACTCAATGAAACGAACATGTTTGCGAATAAACACAAAAACCTATGAAAATAGCGAACATGGAGTTCCATCTGACCACTGAAATCAAAATTATTTACAGATGAAAACAACAGAACATTTCACCGGTAGAACTAATCGGTACCTTAAATTATTTTTTGTTCCCCTGTTATGCCTTGTGGTGATTAATTTAAAAGGCCAAAACACCCGGGACTATCAACACCGCTGGGACCCGCCCTGGGACACCATTGCGCAAAGCGAATTTAATGATGCCACTTTTTTCCCCGTGTATGGGATTGACAACCTACCCGACTTCCACGGCGACATCAACAATCCTGATCTGGTCATCTTCTTCGCCGGAAATCAATACATGGTAGTTCCTGAATTGCTCCAGGCTTTCCGCGAGGAACATCCTGAATACAAACGGGTTTTTGCAGAAACTATTCCGCCGGGAATTGAGGACAAGCAGATCAAGAGCGGCGCCCTGCTCGTTGGGAATACCCGCATCACGCTCAAACCTGACATAGTTACGGCAGGCAAAGGCAAAATAATGGAACAGGACAGCATGGGCTGGTTTTCACAAACCGCCACCTATGCTAAAAATAAACTGGCGATAATGGTATTTAAAGGCAACCCGAAAAATATTAAAACACTCAACGATCTGGGAAAGCCCAACATCCGCGTCAGTATGCCCAATCCTCAATGGGAAGGCATTGCAAACAGAATTACCGAGGCTTACGAAAATGCAGGCGGTAAAGCGTTGAAAGAACAGATTATGACGAATAAAAACAGCAAGGGAACAACTTACTTAACCACCGTGCATCACAGGCAAACACCCATGCGTATTATGTACGAACTTTCGGATGCCGGGCCAGTATGGTACAGCGAAGCATATTATCATTCCAAAATGACTGATCATCCCATTGATATGGTATTGATTGATGATAGTGTAAATGTGCAGGCTATATATATGGCAGGCCAAATGAAAAATGCGCCACATCCCGAAGCTGCCAAAACCTTTATGGCATTTCTCACTTCCAATATGGCCAAAAGTATATTTAAAAAATACGGCTTCGAAATGCCATGATTGAGCATACAAAAATATTATGTGCAACTTAAAACACCTATCATGAAAAAGTTTATAATTCTTATCGGATTTCTTCTGGGTTTGTCTTCGGCCATGCATGTAATGTCGCAGGAATGGCAAACTCCGGTCATTGATGGATACGGCATGTTTTAATGGGTAACAAATCCTTTAAATAGCAAACCAGAATGAAAACAATTATATCCAAAAGATACTGCCTGTTCGTGCTGTTTGTTTTCCTGATCTCCGGGACTGCAATTTCACAGAACTGGCTCAAACTGCAGGGTACCGAAACTACGGATGCAAAATCTGTGAATCTGTTCGGATTTCTTCAGCCGGTTTATTACCATTCGGAAAGCGATGTGTCGCCTCAATCCGACTTTAGGAAAAACAATTTTAACCTGCGACGTGCCCGCGCCGGCATAAGAGGTATTATTCCCGGCACTGGCGATAAGATCAACTATTTTATTCTGACGGAATGGGGACGAAATGGATTGACCGAAGACCCCAGTGGCTCAACCAGTAATATTGCTGTGCTCACCGATGCCAGCATAACGATGAACTACATACCAGGTGCGCGTATCCGATTTGGGCAATTTAAAACGCCCTCGGGTATCGATGGATTAAAATCTGTTCATGTCCACGAGTTTGTTGAATTTTCGGATGTGTACGACCAACTGCTCATGGAACGCTTTGGCCTCGATTGTTCGGTGGGGGCTTTTCGCGATATCGGGGTTCAGGTATTCGACTGGTGGGCCTTAGGCTCTCAATCAAAATATGAATTAACCTATGCTTTTATGATATCCAACGGCAACGGGATTAATTCCAGTGACAACAATAATGATAAGGACCTCAATGGCCGATTAGAATTTGCAAAGATATTTGGGGGTTCGTCAGGTGGGAATCCCGAAAATGTGATGCTGGGGATGTGGTTCCTAAAAGGAACACGAAAAGGATACACCTTCGATGAGATGGGACCTTCCAATGGAAGCATTGTAAGCCAGAACCGCAAAAGATTCGGCGTTGACTTTGTCATCACAAAAAAACTACAACATTTAGGATTCATCAGGCTTGAAGCCGAAAGTGTTTGGGGCAATGGATGGGTTTATGCACCGGGTTTTTTTAATGGAAACATCCCTGCTGACAAACGGTTTTTTACTTTCAATACTTCCGTGGACGGACACGGGGTACCCCATGCCAATCTTAATGCCATGGGATGGTACACTTCAATTGGTTACCGGTTGCCGGGATTCGAAAAACACTTCGAGATCAATGGCCGATATTCGTGGTACAATCCCGATTACGGTAAAGTTATTCCCCAGGATTTAATACAGGATAGCTGGACAGTAAGCGGTCAATACTATTTCACCAACGCAGCATGGCTAACATTGAGTTATGCTTTTAAAAACAGCCACTGGGACGACAAAATCGGCAACTTGCTTGCGGCACAGGTAACGGTGTTTTTCGAATGATGTAATTTCAAAATTGAAGGAATTATTTTTATGAATAATCTTTCAAGAATTCCCTGTCCGATTGCAATGATACAGACGAATAGATTTTTTATTCAATCAAACAAAAACAACTTAAAAAAAAGTCCTATGAGAGAAAAACAATTTATTTTCACTATTGCCGGAATTTTAATGGTTGGAGTCCTGTACCAAGGAAGAAAATCTGGCATTCCCGGACCCACCACAAACCGCCCTTAAAGCGGCACATTTCTCTGGTCTTACTCTTAGTCCTACAGAACAGTTAGGAAAACACATTTTAAATGATAAAAATATTTCTGTCCTGGGCGGTATGTCGTGTGCCACTTGTCATGGCCCTGAAGTGGGATTTACCGGTCCTGACCAGGCGATCAATGCAGCAGGAGCAGTTTATACGGGTGCTTTCCCGGGGCGTTTTGGAAATCGTAAGCCACCGTCAGCAGCTTATGGCGGGAGTAGCCCTATCCTCCATCAGAATACTGGAGGAGCTTGGGTAGGTGGTATGTTCTGGGACGGCAGGGCAACAGGTCGGATACTCGGTGATCCTCTTGCCGAGCAAGCCAAAGGACCTTTCCTTAATCCTTTGGAGCACAATGTTTCAAGCTCGGCAGCTGTCATTCAGATAATAAAGAACTCAACTTATGCCACTTTTTTTGAGGAGGTCTATGGAAGCGGCTCACTTGACAACGCTGAAGCTTTTAATAATGTAGGGCGCGCAGTTGCAGCCTACGAAAGAAGCACTGAAGTAAGCCCGTTCTCCCTATTACTCTTATGCTGATTTAATCCGGCAACTGCAAGTAAATAAAGGTGCAAGCTGCCCGAAAACAGCAGGCCGATTCACCAAATCTCTTTGATTCTAAACAAGTGAAAAGATTTCGAACAGCTTTTGATTGATCTTGGAGAATTAAATCATTGATTATGTGTAAGATAAAATAATTTTATCTCAAATTACAGTTTATTCGGACAGGAATAGATTAATTCGCATAAATAATTACTTTTGTCAGCATAAGTAGTTAAAACTAAACAAATGCCAGGAAAATTTGTCTTGCGAAATTGTTACATTGATAAAATCAAAATGTGGAGGTGGCCGACGTGCTGTTTACTCAGACTTGTCATACTATTTTTTCTGACAGTGACGACACTAGCCAATTTGTCTGCTGAGCCAGTCGGGAACAATGCCCCAATCATGGAGCGAACCATGCAATTTATTGCAATGCACCCGGCCGACTTTCCTGTACCAAAGGATTTTTCTGTGGAAACACGGACAGGTTTGCCGTTGCTGGCGGTAGCAGGTAAAGCAATGCAGGTTTCTACTTTTAGTAATCCTTTCAATGGTAAAGATTTAACCGGCTGGGGATACCTTATTAAGAAACAGGATAGTACAGTTTTTGAATCATTCGATGGCAAGACAGAATCCTCAGACCATCGTTATTCCGGTCAGGATGGTATCATCACTGTCCATCCTTTCATCGAAGGTGGTCCGCGATACGGTCAGTTATATACAAAACATGAGTACCCGGGCGACTTCATTTTCACCGTTGAGTTCCGTGCTTCAGTGAATGCAGACAGTGGCATTTTCATTCGTGGAAAGCAATTACAATGCCGTGACTACCTCGTTGCAGGACCCTACAAAGAGCTTAAAATGTACAAACCACAAGACTGGAATTTGATTGAGATTGTTGTAAAAAACAATGTTGCCCGCTGCACTTGTAACGGAGAAGTACTCGAAGAGGCCTTTGTTCTTCCTGTTACCGGTCCAATTGGTTTTGAAGCTGATCGCGGACAAATGGAATATCGCAACCTACGCGTCAATACATTAACAGCTAAATAGGATACAAATGAAAAAGCTTATCATCACTTACTTATCAGATGGTTGATGATATCCCGCAAATAATTGTCCCGGTATTTCGTAACGATATTATGAGTGTTCATGCGCTTACGGGTCAGGTACTTTGGCATTGGAAACTGGAAAATCCTACCTCATCGGGAATCGTTCCTACACCGGTAGCCATTGGGTCGCGCCTCTTTTTGTCAGCCTTCCAGGGTGCTGTGAGTTATTCGCAATGCCTTGAGATGACGGTTAAAGGTGATAGTATCATTCCGAAGCTAATTTATAAGGATGCGAGGTTACAATGCAATATGTACCATACCCCAAGTATCGTTGATGGCGCAATATTCGGTTTTGGCAAGGGCACGGAGCACGATGCAATGCAATGCACTGCTCTGGAGGATGGGCGTTTGATTTGGCAACAGGAGGGAGAAGAATGGAGGACTGACCGGCAATTAACAGTTGCCGATGGGTTGATTTTTGCTGTTACCAAAAAGGATGAGCTGGTC
>JBBRGI010000253.1:0-5479 GCA_038240855.1 Bacteroidales bacterium
AAAAAGAAAAAATGGGACAGTTTTGAGGAGAAATTACTCAAAGTCGAAGGAATAGATGCCAATACAAGCGCCACGATTCTCAACTTCAACTACGCTGAACTTAACGATTTGAAGGGCCAGATACCAAAAGGGATTATCAAATACACCGACAAAACCGGTCAACCTGCCCGGTTTGAGCTAAGCCGCCTGATCATGGGTGGTAATCTGATTGGCGGGTGGGCGCATGCCCGCGACCTGATTTATGTATCAAAGCTCGTAAAAACATATCACACCGACGAAAAAGTGATGCAAACACTCGCTTTGGGAGAAAAATGCGGACTGAATGCAATTATCTCAAATCCGCAGATGGGCAGAATATTCCAAAAATACAAACGGGAATTCCAAAGCAAGATGATGTTTATCTCCGACTGCGGAACCGCCATGGATTTTCAGAAAGGAATAGCGTTATCGCAGGTGACAGACTGTGATGCCATGTATTGCCAGGGTGAAATCACCGACCGATGGGCTGATGTGAATTGGAAGGATCCCCTGGGCAGAACTGTCGCTCAACGTATGGAATTAATACGGGAGGGACTGGAAGAGATACGAAAATTCGGTAAACCTGCAGGAATTGGGGCTCATAAGATAGAAGCGATCAAAGTCTGCGTGGAACATGGATTAAAACCCGATTTCTGGGTAAAAACGAGTCACAACCACAATTACTGGTCCGCACGACCCGGAGCGGATTGGAAAGACAACATGTTTGATTACGATCCTGAGGAGACCATCCGTTATATGGGAACACTCAGTGAGCCTTGGATAGCATTCAAAGTACTGGCCGCCGGAGCCATTAAACCCGAAGTTGGTTTGAATTATGCATACAAGAACGGAGCCGATTTTGTATGCCTTGGAATGTACGACTTCCAGATCGTTGATGATGTGAATATTGCCCTGACTGCACTCGAAGCCGCCAGTGTAAGACCACGTGCCTGGATGGCCTGAGCGTTGCAAAATCGGCGAAAGGTGAAACGGCGAAGGGGTGAATCGGAGAAGATGAGAAGATATGAAGATGTGAGAAAAGGGCTAATATGCAAATGCTTTCGTGAAATTTGTATTAATTTGTGTAATTCGTGAATCATAAAATGAGATTGTTAGTAAATAATTTGAACATTCCCATAAAATTTGTTTTGCCACTTATTTTCTTTGGAGGAATTATTGCCGGACTGGGAGCCTATATCTTTTATATGTCCAATGCACACTCCTATCTGTCGGATAAACCTTCAGCATGCGTCAATTGCCACATTATGACCCCCTATTACCAGACATGGTTCCATAATTCTCATGCAAAATGGACAAACTGCAACGACTGTCACGTACCGCATAACAATGTCTTCAGTAAATACTATTTTAAAGCAAAAGACGGATTGTTACATTCCACTGTATTTACGTTCCGGCGTGAGCCTTTGGCCATCAGGGCACGTCACGAAAGTTCGAATGTAATCATGAATAATTGTATCCGTTGTCACATGCACTTAAATACCAGCCTGGTGAAAACCGGCATGCTTACCTTCACCGAAGCCCGTGAAGGCAAGGGAAAAGCATGCTGGGATTGCCACACCGGGGTGGCGCATGGAAAACAAAGCAGTATTGCATCAACACCTAACGCGTTTTCAACGCCACTGCCAGAATCGCCGGTTCCTGACTGGCTTAAGAAAGCAATGTCCAATTAACATTAATCCGTTAAAAATATGTTAAACCGTCTATCGAAATTTATCAGCCGAAAACCAATCTGGGGTTGGCTTATGTTTTTTGTAATTTTAACTGTCGTCTTTTTATTAGGACTTCTGGCAGCATCTATCACTGAACGTCGTGCAGAAATCGCCAGTGTTTTCAATAACCGCAAAGTTGAAATACCGGAATTGGAGTCCCGAAGTGAAATTTGGGGAGTTAACTATCCGCGCGAATTCGAAACATGGAAAAAAACGCGGAACATGGATTTCAAAAGTAAGCACAATGGAAATGTACGGATCGATGTCCTCGAAGATCGGCCTGCGATGGTTGTTTTGTGGGCAGGTTATGCTTTTGCCATGGAATATGAAGCAGCCCGCGGTCATGGTTATGCCATCGATGATATTCGCAACACATTGCGCACCGGCTCCCCCACAACCCCCGAAACGAATATTCAACCCAATACATGCTGGACATGTAAAAGCCCCGATGTACCCCGCAGGATGCACGAGACAGGCATCGCAAATTTCTATTCCGGGAAATGGTCATCGCTCGGAGACGAAATAGTTAACCCCATTGGTTGCGCCGATTGTCATGATCCGGGAACAATGAGTTTAACCATTACCCGACCCGGATTAATTGAAGCTTTCGAACGACAGGAACATGACATTAAAAATGCCACGGCACAAGAGATCCGCACGCTTGCATGTGCACAATGCCACGTCGAGTATTACTTTAAAGGCGAAGACAAATATCTTACTTTCCCATGGGATAAAGGTACCACTGTTGAACAGATTGAAGAATATTACGATCAGGCAGGACATGTTGACTGGATTCACAAACTAAGTAAAGCACCCATGCTGAAAGCGCAGCATCCTGACTATGAAATCTTTATTGTGGGTCCTCATGCAAAACGGGGCTTGTCGTGTGCGGATTGTCATATGCCTTATAAAGTTGACGGAGGAATAAAATACAGCGATCACCAGATTACGAGTCCGCTCAAAAATATCTCAAGTACGTGTCAGACCTGTCACCGCGATTCGGAAGAAAATCTCCGGCAGTATGTGTATGAATACCAGGATAAAGCACTTGAAATACGCGACAGGATTGAAACTGAGCTTGCAAAAGCACATATCACAGCAAAATATGCCTGGGACAAAGGTGCCGGAGAGAATCAGATGAAGCAGGCCTTACAATTAATTCGTCAGGCACAATGGCGCTGGGATTTTGTTGCTGCAAGTCATGGCGCCACATTCCATGCTCCGGTCGAATCACAGCGCATTCTGGCCCACAGCCTCGATCGGACATTGCAGGCTCAGCTTGCCTTGCAAAAGGTGTTGTTTTCTCTGAACGTTAAAGAGGATGTTCCGATGCCCGACATTTCAACCAAAGCGAAAGCACAGCATTACATTGGTCTGGATATGAAAACTTTGATTGAGAAAAAAGAGGCATTCAAAAAAGATGTTATTCCCGGGTGGATTAAAACGGCGAAAGAAAAGAACCGGCTAGTTGATAGGATTTGATTATAATAAAGTGCGAGATCGATAGCAGTTCACTATTAAGCCAGATCCCGGGCAGCTTATCTGCTTGATAATTTTATATTTTATATTATTTATCACAATAAAAACCACTACTTTTAAAGCATTATCCAGGCATATCAATCCCAATATTAACTAAATGCTATTGTTATGGAATCAAATCGCAGGGACTTTATTAAGCAAGCCGCAATCACCTCGGCCGGAGTAGGCCTGGTGACTTCTCTTCCATCCAGTGTCAGGGCCTCAGGACCTGCCCCGAGTGATAAAATAAATGTGGCACTTGTGGGCTGCCGGAATATGGGTTTTGGTGATTTAAGCCAAAGCCTGGGATATAGTGAAGTCAGTTGCGTTGCTCTCTGCGATGTCGACGAAACGGTTTTGAACGAAAAAGCCGGTTTGATTCAGTCAAAATATAATCAGCATCCAAAACTTTACAGAGATTTCAGGAAGATGCTCGAACAGAAAGATATCGATGCTGTTTTCATCGGGACGCCCGATCATTGGCACTGCCTGATAATGGTTGCCTGCCTCGAGGCAGGAAAAGATGTGTATGTCGAAAAACCCATGGGCAATTCCATCGAAGAATGTAACATTATGACCCGGGCTGCAAAAAAGCACAAACAAGTGGTGCAGGTAGGACAGCAGCAACGTTCGGGGTTTATCTTTAAAAAAGCGATGGAACTGATTAAAAACGGAAATATCGGGAATCTCAGGAAAATTAATATTTGGGCTAATTTTGAATACGGTGTCGGATCAATGATCATTCCAGATAGTCCAGTTCCCACTGGTGTAGATTATGAGATGTGGCTTGGTCCTGCTCCTCAGCGTGCATTCAATAAAAACAGGTTTCACGGTTCATGGCGTCATTTCTGGGATTACGGTGGTGGCCTTGCCTCCGACTGGGGTGTACATCTCGTCGATATGGGACTTTGGGCCAGGGATATTACTACGGCACCCGACAGGATCCTCACCTATGCCGCAAATACTTTCCGCGAAAAAAGGGCGCGTGAAACCTTCGATACCATGACCATCTGCTACCCCAAAAAAGACTTTGTCATCAATTACGACCTTACTGCGGGATTGCAGCGTGGTCCATGGGATATGACTTATGGAATCGCTTTCGTAGGCGATCATGCCACGATTGTTACCGACCGGTCGAAACTGACCGTTTTTCCCGAAACTGACAGTAAAACAAAAAAATTTAAAGCTGAAGAATACAAATTTACCGAAGGGAAGGACTCACACAATGAACACGTCCGGAATTTCCTCGATTGTATCAAATCACGTAAAACACCGGTCTGTCCTCCGGAAATCGGGCGTGCGGCAGCGCTTCATGTCCATATGGCCAATATTGCGGGGCGTGTGAATGAACCAGTCCTGATCTGGGATGATGTGATCAACCAATTCACAAACAGTCCGGCAGCCAACCAGCTCATTATACCTGAATACCGTAAACCCTGGACTCTTCCAAAATACTAATCCTTAATAAAATAAACGCTGATGAGAAAAATTACAGTAACCGCTTGCCTGCTAATGTTGGCAATCATAGTCATGGCACAAGGAGGGAAAGTATCCGACAACCTGTCAATGACGAGCAAAATCCTGAAGAGTGAACGAAAATATGCCATCTATCTTCCCGCGGATTATGAAACTTCCATGCGCAACTATCCCGTCCTCTACCTTTTACACGGAAGCGGCGATGATCAGTCAGGCTGGGTGCAGTTTGGAGAGGTGTTGCGGATTGCGGACAAGTCTGTAATCGACGGACTGGCCACGCCAATGATCATTGTAATGCCCGACGGCAATACAGGCAAACGGGGTTATTTTAATGACATTAAAGGCGATTGGAACTACGAGGATTTCTTCTTCCAGGAATTCATGCCTTATATCGAAAAAACCTACCGGGTCAGGGCAGAGAAACGTTACCGGGCAATTTCCGGATTATCAATGGGTGGAGGAGGCACTTTTATGTATGCCCTGCATCATCCGGAGCTTTTCTCTGCAGCTTGTCCGCTCAGTGCTTCAGTGGGGCCTCTCTCAATGGAGGATGCTGCAACGCGACTTAAAAGACAATATCCTGATATAACGGAGGCGGAAATTTCAAAATATAACAGCAGTCTCAGTGCACTCGAACTGGTTAAAAATATCCCCGCCGACCAGAAAAAAGCGGTTCGCTGGTATATTGACTGCGGTGATGATGATTTCCTGTATGAAGGAAACAGCCTGGTTCATAT
>JBBRGI010000254.1:0-5476 GCA_038240855.1 Bacteroidales bacterium
GAGCATGAAAAGGACAAAAGCGCCAAAATCAACTATCTTAAAGCGAGCCTCGAAACGAGCAACCTGGCAGCCGGAATGACCAATACCATCCGGGTGGATTACCAGGACGAAGAAACACGGTTAATTTTTGGAGAGAAACAAAAGAATGTATTTGTTTCATCCATTGAATCGGCGCTGAACCTTTATGATCTTACAGGTGAAAAAAGTTACCTGTATCTTGCTTATCAGACTACTCAACAATACAAGGCAAATGAATTAAAATACGAAATTGCGAGGAACAATTCCTTCGTCAATAACGAGATTCCAGATTCACTCCGGAATAAAGAGAAGGAACTGCAAAGGGATATTGCGGCCTATAATGCGCTTGTAAGAAGTGAATCGGCACTGCCCGCACCTGACTCGGCCAAAATGGCTTACTGGAAGGATCAACAGTTTAATTTAAACCGTGTTCTGGAGAAAACTATTGAACATGTAGAGCGGAATTATCCCCGGTTTACTGATAAATTAAAGAGAGGTGATATCAAAGCAATAGAAACGATACAGTCTGAATTAAAACCGGATAAAAGCCTGGTAGAATATGTAATTTCTGAAAAAAATGAAACCAATATTCGCAAATTATATGCCTTTGTGATTACTTCTCAAACCCTGGAATGTCATACTCAATTAATCAGCGATACGGATTGGCACAATTTGACAGGCCTGAACCAGCAGTTAATCAGCAGTTTTACAGGAAAAAACAGCATTGAGGATTACAACCGGATGAATCAGCGACTTTTTTATGCCTATACCACCTTGATTCAACCCATTGAGCAATATTTTTCAGGTCAGAAACTTATTATTATACCCGATGATGAAATCTCCTATTTGCCATTCGATGCATTTATCACGAAGTGGAACCAAAAGACAAAAATTAATTATGCCGAATTGGATTACCTGATCCGCGATTATTCCATATCGTACGGTTACACGACCAATACACTGTGGAATAATCTGTCACCCGCTGAAATCAGTCCAACCTTTGTCGGGTTTGCTCCCGATTATTCTGATTCCCGATTTACGAATGGAGAAAAATACCGGTCTTTAAATTCAAACAATTCGGAGATAGAGGGTATTCTGAATTATTTTGACGGAACGGTTTTTAAAGCTGGTCAGGCTACCATTGCCAATTTCAGATCGAGTCTGAACAATGGATCTATTCTTCATCTTGCCATGCACGCTGAGTTGGATACTATACAGAATAGTTCGTCAGGATTAATATTCTCACCCGACATTAATAATGATGGAAAATACCGTTTAAATAACTATGAAATCGGACAAATGAATATTAATTCACCATTGGTGGTTTTGAGTGCCTGCAATACAGGAAACGGAAAGCTATACAATGGGGAAGGGTTGATGAGCCTCTCACGTAATTTTATTTTGGCAGGTGTTCCTTCGGTGGTTGAAACACTTTGGCCGGTTGAGGATGTTGCCGGCTCAAAAATCATGGGGCAATTTTACAAATATCTTTCCCAGGGAAAACCAAAGAGCACCGCCCTAAGACTGGCAAAGCTTGATTACATCAATACCACATCGCCATCGTTTGTAAATCCCGGATTTTGGGCAGCCTATAAATTAATGGGTGACGTATCGCCAATTAAAAAATTATGGTGGAAAGAACCATGGGCAATTATTTCCCTGACTCTTTCCATTTCAATTCTCACACTATTTTTAATTTACCGGTTTAAATTTTTGAGAATAACCTGAGCCCTCTTCTTGTAAAGACCCTCCGTTTCTGCTAATGATTCCATTAAGGAGCGGGCCTTCAGATTTTCTCCTGTTTTTATATAACACAATCCCAAATACCATTGAGCCTCAGGAGTAAATTGATCCCCTTCAGAAAGTAGTTCGTCAAACAAGTTGATGGCGGCTGCGAAATGACCCTGGCCCATCTTATTCAGGCCTGAATACAGCAGAACCTCAGGCGCTTTTTCTTTGGTATTCCGCAAACTATTAAAAGCAAGATCGGCCTTTGTGTATTCCTTTTGCATGTAATAGTTTACTCCCTCATGAAATTTTTCACCGGCTTCCTGTCCATTGCCTCGTAAACTATAGGAGTTGGCTTCCATTGGCTCATAATAACTTTTATACATCGATTCGCCCGTAAAGGAAGGAGTAAGCGACTTAAACAGAAATAATGAAAGCACCAAAACTGCAGCGGCTGCCTGGAAACCAAATATTTTGTTTATACGGAAACTTAATGATGGAGCTGACAGGTACACCTCTTTTGTTGCAGTCGATTTTTTTACATATCCTACAATTTTCTGAGCCGAACTATCATGTTCCAGGAATGGTTTGTTTTCGTCGAATTGTCGAACCCAGTCGGACGAAACATCATCAATGCCTGACAATACCATTTCAACCTGGGCTTTCGCAACCTTCTTCCGCAAGTCAATCTCAGTTTCCACATCCAGTATATTCTTATCCTTCCGGCCAGCTCTATCCGCCCCCTTGCTCCAATAAGCATCGATATCTCTGCAAGCAAGAACTTCGGCTTTAATCAGGTTGGGATCGGTCTCAATTGACTCGAGCATCAGGCTTTTTTTCATAATCTCATCCAGTTTTTCCTGGAATACAAATTCTTTCCTCAGTTGCAGGTTGAGGCTAAGAATCCTGTTAAACTCCCGCCTTTCGGCAATGGACATCTCTCCTAAGCGGTATTTTAATATAATGTCTGTATAATTATTCATAATACTTACTGATCGGTTGTTTTATATTTAGGTTTTTTTCTAATTCATTAAAATCGGGATGATCTATAATCCTGTTTTTCAATTCTTTCATGCACTCGCTTTTCTTTTTTCGAACATAACCGTAACTGTAGCCTAATTTGTCGGCAATTTCAGATGGCGATATTTCCATCCAGTACATTTTAAGAATCTTCTGTGATACCTTATCCATTGACTCAAAACATTGTCTGAAAATATTTTCATAAAAAACGCGATCTACGGACTCTGTAAAATCATTATCCATATGATCAGCCAACCGACGTAATTCATAATTTTTTGCCGCTTTTTGCCTGTCAAGCACCATAAGCCACAAATTTTTGCAGATGGCAAACAGGTAAGTTGATAAAGAACCCTGCAAAACAAAATCGTTATTGTGAATCTTTTCAATGATAATATACAATGCGTCCTGAAATACATCTTTCGCATCTTCCTCATTACCATTATTCTTCGATATAAAATACCTGATCACAGGAAGGTAATCCTTAGCCAGGTACTTCACAGCATACGAATCGCCGGATTTTAAGCCTTGTATAATTTCCTGATCGGAATACTTTTTCATTTGCAACAAAATAATTGGGAATTTATGCCATTTCTATGACGCTGCAAAATAAGCATTAAGTACGAACATTCTTTAAGTAACAAATTAAGTTTTATTAAAATTTTTAAAAAGTGCTTACTTTGCGAATAGATGCAACAAAAATATTTGTTTACAAAATCTCCGACCAGATTTCAAAACATAGTTAATCGGAAACTTTGATTTTTTACATTGAAACTATCCGGCAAAATCCGATATTCCATCTATTTTTCCAAAGAACGATTATCTAAAAGATAAAAAACCCCAACGGGAACGTGTCAGGCATAAATATTTCAATCAACATTATCATACCAAACCTTATCGTCCGGTTTTAACCTTTACACTGCTTAGTTAGAATCAATCAAAAATTGTTACCTGTTTTTAACAACTATTTTCAAAAAAAATCGGGAACAAAAATTGATCAATTGTTGTTGTATTCATAAAATTTCATTTTCTTTGCATCAAACAAATTGAGATGACAACATTTAAATCAATATGGCTTTGGTGGGGCAACACTTTCCTCTTTAAGAGGTGAAGCCATATTGTATTTTTAACTATACAACCGGCTTACCTTTTACAGGTAAGCCGGTTTTTTTTAACAAATCGGGGTCAAAATAAATTAAATATCAAGATTGAAGTGAAGAATGTAAAACAACATAATTGGTCATGGCTTTGGCAGGATAACTTTTTACAAACGTGAGAGGATAACCTTCGTGCCCCTTATTTAAGGGTGAAAACGGCTTATCGGATCACGATAAGCCGTTTTTATTTTAAAATTTTAATAAACAATAACCCAAATCATCGTTCCTACGGAGAATCCGGGGAACCATAAACAAATCAGCGAATGAAAAATAATAATTACAAGTTTAAAACCCACGTGAGGGAGATCCTGGCTGACACAGTAACACCGGTGAGTGTTTACCTGAAGATGCGTGACATTTTTCCAACTGCGCTACTGCTCGAAAGCTCAGATCATCATAGTCTCGAAAACAGCTATTCGTTTATTTGCCTGAAGCCGGAAGCCTCAATCGAGGTCGAACAATTCAGAACCACCATAAAATATCCCGATGGGGAGACCCAAACAAGTCACATCACAAAAAGCGGACAACTTGCGAATGAGATGGAGGCGTTTTTTGGACGCTTCGAAGCCGGGAAAAATATGCCTGGACTCCCTGCCAACGGCTTTTTCGGTTATGTCAGTTACGATGGCGTTCAATATTTCGAAACGATCAAATTTAATCATACTGTTAACCCCGACTATGCAATTCCTGAGATTCATTATGCTTTTTATCACTACATCATTGCCATTAATCATTTCCAGAATCGCATACAACTGATTGAAAATCTGTTCGAAGGAGAAACTTCAACGTTGAATGTCATCGAAGATCTGCTCGCCAGCCGCAATATTGCAACCTTCTCGTTTGATACCGTAGGCACCGAAAGCTCAAATATAAACGACGAAGCCTATAAACAGATGGTAACCAAAGGCAAAGAGCACTGTTTCAGAGGAGATGTTTTTCAGATCGTTCTTTCGCGACAATATGCACAACAATTTTTGGGAGACGATTTCAATGTTTACCGCGCACTGCGTTCGATCAATCCTTCTCCCTACCTCTTCTATTTTGATTATGGAAATTATAAGATTTTCGGATCTTCTCCCGAAGCACAACTTCAGATCAACCGCCAAAAAGTGACCATTAGCCCGATTGCCGGCACATTTCGCAGGACCGGGAATGATGAAGAAGACCGGATGCTGGCTGAAAAGCTGTCAAAAGATCCCAAGGAAAATGCAGAACATGTGATGCTGGTCGATCTGGCGCGCAACGACCTGAGTCGGAATGCCACGGAAGTAAAAGTTGAATTGTTTCGCGAAGTTCAGTTTTATTCACACGTCATCCACCTGGTATCGAAAGTATCCGGAATACTGCCCGAAAATTCAAATCCTGTCAGGGTAATGGGCGACTCATTTCCAGCCGGCACACTCTCGGGTGCTCCGAAATTTAAAGCGATGGAACTCATCGACCGTTACGAAAATCAGAATCGCGGGTATTATGGCGGATGTATCGGCTTTATTGGATTCGATCACCAATTCAATCACGCCATTATGATCCGGTCGTTCCTGAGCAAAAACAATACG
>JBBRGI010000255.1:0-5475 GCA_038240855.1 Bacteroidales bacterium
TACCGAATTGGGTATCCAACTGTACAAACAGGCCGCTTGCCATTTCATACCCGGCAAAAATATTAGCGCCTGCATCAAATCGTTTATAGACCGGTGACTCAGTTAACCCTGCTTCATTTTTGAATTCAATGTCCTTTTCAGAGGTTACTGAAAGGACTTCAGTTTCAACCTTACCCCCGATTCCGTAAGCAATATAGGGTCCAAATCCAAGCATAAAAAATCCATTACCGAGCGATGCTTTGTAAACCATATTCAAAGGCATTTCGATATAATTGATCTTGGTTTTTTTTGTGTAATAGTTCCCATCAAAAGGAGAGCTTTTAGCCCCCTTAACAGCATACATCAATCCGGGCTGGAAATAGAACTCAGGCGCAATGGGAATCTGAACATTGGCTCCGAGATGGAAACCGGTCAGCATATCATTTTCAAGATTGTCACCACTCGAAAGTTTCCCGTTCAGATTCTGGAAATTTACTCCACCGAGGATGCCAAAAGACATTTTCCCGTTTTCCGGACTTTGAGCAAATGTCAAAGTAGCCGAGACCATAAGGAGCATTATTAAAGAAAATAATTTTGTTTTCATTTTAAATTGTTTTTTAGAATTTAATGATTGTGATTTTTAAAATTAATTCGCAGCCTCTTTCTGAGCTTCAGCCTTCATCTTTTCATTTGCTGTGATCAGGAATTCAACCCTGCGGTTTTGTGAACGACCATCATCTGAAGTGTTGTCATATTTAGGAACCGTTTCGCCAAATCCTTTTATGTTTGTCCGGTTTCCTGCAATCCCTTTTGACCTCAAATAGCTTGATACTGTACCTGCTCTTCGTTGCGATAAGCTTTTGTTATACGATTCGCTGCCTTGATCATCCGTATGGCCCTGCACTTCAATATCAGTATCTGCATAGGTGTTCAGAACCGTAACCAGTTTGTTCAGATTTGTTTTTGCTTCATCCGAAAGGCTCGATTTATCGAAATCAAAAAGTATATTGCTGCTGAATTCAACAACGATCCCCTCCCCCACACGTTCAACCTTTGCATCAGGTACTGTTTTTTCAATTTCCCTGGCCTGTTTGTCCATCTTATTACCAATGACAGCACCCGTGGCACCCCCAACTGTGGCACCAATAATGGCTCCCAGTGCTGTATTTCCGGTGGCTTTTCCAATGACCGCTCCCATGGCACCACCTGCAACTGCACCCACTGCACCACCTTTTTGGGTCTTGTTTAAGGATGAACAACCTGATAAAATCAGCGCAGCACTTAAGACCAAAACTGCACCCGTTCTAAAACTTTTCATAATTACCTGTATTTAATTGTTAAAAATTCTTAATCAACTCAAAATTGTATGGTACAAAATTAGCCCATATCATACCTTCAAATGTTACACAACTTTTATTTAGAATTACATGATTCATCTATTTTGAGGTAAGATTATGACAATTACACCCACCTCGTGTGGATAATAAGAAATCTTTCCTGTACAGAAATAAATGGGTAAATTGATCCAATTCTTCTGCTGAAGTGCTAAATCATAGCCGTCGTTCATTAACCCCGCTGTAGTTTAAGCAGTCCTAATCAGCATTCTGCCCGACTTAGTGCTGAATTATGTAACTATTTTCAAAAGTTTTGCAAATATTTAAGAACTTTTTGGCTGAACTTTGTTTAAGTTTAAGGTTAGCTTTAGTATCAGATAAAAGTAGGATGAATTAAAAATTAAAAACATTAGAGATGAAGAAAGTATTGATTGCACTGGATTATGATCCAACCGCACGGAAAATAGCAGAAATGGGATTTGAATTGGGTAAAGCAATGAACGCAGAGGTAATATTGCTCCACGTGATTTCCGATCCTGTATATTATTCTTCAACTGAATATTCCCCGATTATGGGATTTACAGGCTACCTGAATTTAGATCCGCTACAACAAAATACGGTGGAGAATCTGAAAATAGCATCGTTGAATTATCTGGAGAAATCAAAGAATTTTCTTGGCGATCCAACTATTCAAACGATGATTGCGGAAGGTGATTTTGCCGATTCTATATTAAAGACTGCCCATCAGATACACGCCGATATTATTGTAATAGGATCGCACAGCAGAAAATGGCTTGAAAATATTGTAATGGGAAGTGTTACACAAGAAGTTTTACAACACACTAAAATACCGCTTTACATTATTCCGACAAAAAAAGGTTAGCTGGAAAGCGAAAGCATTTTTCGGTGTGATGGTTCGCCAGGTAAAAATGCGGCTTTGACTGAAACCGCTAAATGGTGCATTGCAGGTTCGTGCGTTGTAAAATATTTTCTATGCAGTTAAATTTAACATCATGTTTATTGATTATTATAAGGTATTGGGAATAGATAAAACGGCATCAACAAAAGAGATCAAAAGTGCTTACCGGAAGTTCGCCAGGAAATATCATCCCGATCTGAATCCCAATGAGAAGGATGCCAAGCAGAATTTTCAGCAGATAAATGAAGCAAATGAAGTATTGAGTGATCCTGAGAAGCGAAAGAAATATGATCAGTATGGAAAAGACTGGGAACATGCTGATGAATTTGCAAAAGCCAGACAGTACCAGGGCCAATCGGCAGGCTCGCGACAACAGGGATTTTCGGGGGAACATTTTGGAGGAGATTTTTCCGAGTTTTTTGAATCCATGTTTGGCGGAGGCACTCGCGGCAGTTATGGCAGACAGGTAAAATACCGGGGAGAAGATTTTAACGCAGAATTACAACTGGGGCTCGTGGAAGTATCCACAACCCATAAGCAAACATTAACGGTAAACGGAAGGAAAATACGGATAACAATCCCTGCCGGAATTGAAAACGGTCAAACGATTAAAATTCCGGGGCATGGAGGTCCTGGAATAAACGGAGGACCCAACGGAGATCTGTATATTAAATTTTCAATCGCCAATCATCCAACGATCAAACGTCTGGGTGATAATCTTTACACCACGACAGATCTTGATCTTTACACCGCAATACTCGGAGGTGGAATCACCATTGGTACCTTAAGCGGTCAGGTAAAATTAAAGGTTGCGCCCGAAACGCAAAATGGAAGTAAAGTAAAGCTAAAGGGGAAAGGTTTTCCGGTTTACAAAAAAGAAGGTCAATTTGGAGATTTGTATGTCACGTACACTATAAAAATTCCGACAAACTTAACGGAGAAGCAAAAAGCTTTTTTCCGCGAGTTGTCTGATTTGTCTAAATCATAATTTTTAAATCAGCAGCCATGCATACAAAAAAATTTATAGCTGTAAATGAATTCTGTACCATCCATAATATTGATATTGCCTTTATCAGCACATTGCACCAGCATGGTCTGATTGAAATGGCAACTACACGGGACACAGAATTTATAGACGCGGATCAGCTAAAGCAAATCGAAAAATTCATAAATTTTCATTACGAGCTTGATATTAATATGGAGGGAATTGAGACAATTTCCTGGTTATTAAATCGTATGGAGGCGATGCAGGACGAAATCAGAACACTCCGAAACAGACTGCGTCTTTACGAGTCGAATTAAGGCGTCCTTACCTGTCGCGATGTGAGAATGATGTAAATTTTTTAAAAAGTTGTGTAACATTCGACCCTCACTGGCCCGATACATTTGCATCATTCAATAATACTATGAAAACTTATGCTTTTTATTTCCAACAAATTCTATAATGCTTTAGCTAAGGGAGTTCAGTCCCTGGTCGTGATCAGTCTTCTGGCTACCAGCAGTTTCGCACAGCAGGACAGTCTGAGGGAAGATACGATCGTTAACCAATTTTATGCCGCTTATCAGAAACCTCTGTTTTGGTTTTCGTCGGTTAAAAACCAAAACAAAGCCGCTGATTGGCTTACAATGATTGGGTCGGCTGATAACCTGGGTCTTGTACCTGATAAAGATCAGGCTGATCAAATCCGGATAGCCTTACTTACAAACGATAGGTTGGACGATATTAGTAAATTTCAAAGAGACAGGCAGATAACCGGTATTGTATTAAATTTTATTAAAAACCTGCAGCAAGGGGCGGTCCATTTCGATTATGATGAGGTGAGTATTCCGCGTGATTCGGTTTATATTCAACAGTTGTTGAATTCAAAACCCAGGGAATCTGTCTCAAAGATTGTATCATGGCTCGATTGTAAAGATCATGATTATCAGGTATTGAAAAAATTTATGGCCGATTCGGTTACTATGAAGGACACCTTAAAATATAAATCCATAATTCTGGCCATGAATTATCGACGGTATTTAACCATCAATAATCAACCTGAACGCATTGTTGTGAATATTCCGGAAACAGAATTAAAATATTACCGCAACAATTTTCTCAAGGAAAAAATGCGCACAGTTGTCGGCAGAAAAACAACGCCTACTCCTGTTATTGCATCCTATATAACTGATATTGTAACCTTTCCACCATGGAATGTACCCCATTCCATTGCGGTAAAGGAGCTATTGCCAAAAGTGCAAAGAAGCAGTAATTACCTGGAACAGAATAATTTTGAAGTAGTGGATGCTAAAGGAAACGAAGTTGATGAGTCGGACTTGAACTGGAAGAACTATACAGAAAGAAACTTTCCCTATTTTTTTCGCCAGAGTACGGGTGCAGGCAATTCGTTGGGTGTTTTAAAATTCAATATGAATAATCCATTCAGCATATATTTGCACGACACCAGTTTGCGTAGTTCTTTTGCCAAAGATTTCAGGTTTCTAAGTCACGGATGTGTGCGTCTGGAAAATCCTGTTCAACTTGCCGATCTCCTTCTCGAGGGTATCATTGACAGTAAGGCACTAAAGAAAAGGACAAAAAATACGGCATCAAAATCCAATAAACTTACCCGGAAAATACCCGTCTTTATAATCTATATGCCGGTAGTAGTTTCAGGTGAAGTGGTTACTTTCCTTCCCGATGTGTACGGGTTAATTAAGTAACGATGAGCTGGATATGTAAGTGATATCGGGGTTATAAATAAACAAACAGGTTCCGCCTTTTATGCTTTCAATGATCGGTTTATTCATATCAGGCGGAAGGGCCGGACAACCCTGGCTCCTGCCAAGACGACCGTATTTTTTGATGAAATTTTCGGTTGCGTAATCTGCCCCGTGCATAATTATGGAGCGTTTTCGCGCATGGTCATTAAATCCCTTCTCAACCCCTTGAAGCATCAGCGAAAATCCGGTATGTGAACCTGTAACAGGAATATCGGTGATGTAAAAACCAAGACTGCTTTTATATGAACCTTCTACGTTTGAAAAATATCGTGCATATTCGGTTCCTGTATTTCTTCCGTGTGCCACATAGGTATTAAATAACAGTTTTTTGTTTTTCAGATCTATTACGTATAAACGTTTTCTGTTGCTTGATTGCGAATAGTCGGCAATAGTTACAATATCGGGATTTCGTAATTTACCATTGGATTCAAGTTTTCGTAGACCTTTAAGCGCCAGGGTAAAAACATTTTTTGTTAATCC
>JBBRGI010000256.1:0-5448 GCA_038240855.1 Bacteroidales bacterium
GGATCGCCCTTGCCCCAAACAGGAATTTCCTCAATGAGCAACATGCCCACCTCATCGCAATAATCCAGTAAATTTGTGGCCTGCGGATAATGCATTATACGGGTAAAATTACAACCCATTGCTTTCATCGCATCAATATCGAACCTAACCAAATTGTCAGGCTCTGTTTGACCGTAAGCCCAATGGTCGGCAACCCTGTTAAACCCATTCAAGTGAATTTCTTTCCCGTTCAACAACACATTTGTACCTTGTGTCTCAATTTTGCGTATCCCGAAACGGTTCCCGATTTTATGTACGATTAAACTGTCAGTTGACTCAATCGAAGTATTCATTTGGTAAAGATTGAGATGTTCAAAATCCCAAAGTTTTACTTTATCAGCTTGAAGAATAAAGTTTAAGTGTTCAATCTTTTCGCTGTTTGCATCAACTGTTACTCTTTTTTCGGCGTTGATATTCAACGTTATTCCTCCCGGAGAATTCTCAACGAATGATTTTATTACCCCTGAAAATTCCTGATTTGAATAGTTTTTAATTTTAACGGCAACAGAAACAGAAGCGCTTCCATTTTCCAAATCAGGTTCGGAGGTAATTTGTTGCCAAACAATTTGCTGATGATTATTTCTTTCCAATTTGACTTCGCGGCTGATACCGCCCCAGTGCCACCATGCTCCCCGCTGGTATTCGTTATTGGCGGTCAGGGCTACCGTATTGGTTTTTCCGGGCTGAATAATTCCTGTGACATCAAATTCAAATGGCGTGTAACCCCCAACGTGTTTGCCCAGGTATTGACCATTTAACCAAACTTCGGAGGTTTGATTAAACGCACCAAAACATAGCCTGATGATGCTGCCGTCCCAATTGGATGGAACCTTAAATTCTTTGCGGTAATAGCCCGTTCCAACAAAGTCGGCATAGGCATTTTCGGTATCCCAGTTGCCAGGCACCGTTAATTTGTCCCAATCTGTTGCCGGATGTTTGGGCTGGAACCAATCGTTGTTTCCTGCCAAAGTTGAGTCGGCAGAAAATAGCCATTGTCCGTTGAGTGACAACTTCTCGACACCATTTTTTTCAAATTCAGGTGAGTTCTTTTTACCTGATTGAGTGCAGGCAGCAAGAATAAAAACCAAAAGGATAATTGAACTAATTAATTTCATTTTTTATGCTGTTTTATTTTTTTTTAGATAATTGATAAAATTACTTTTAGTCTGTTGACTTCATTTTTTCTTTCTCATTTTTCAATCCTATTATTTTAACATTATTTCCAAATCCTGTCTCCTCGATTCGGGTATAACTTTTAGGTTGACCACCTTTCCATCTTTCAAAACGCCTTCAACAGTGGTGTTGTAAGGTGCATGTAATTTAAACGAAACATCCCATTCTTTCGGCCATGCCGGAAACAGGTAAATCTTTTTGTCAACGGTTTGCATTAGCATTTCCTGCAGCCCAATCATTCCTGAGCCGCCCCAGTTGTGGTCGGGAACCCAGTCGTGGCCTGGCCCCCAGAACGTGGGAAACCGTCGTTCCGAATCCTGTAGTTTTTTGATGGTAATTGCAGCCGCTTCATCGGTTAATCCCAGCCGGGCACAAAAAATTGCATCCTGGTGCCAGCTGATGTGGTTTTTCTGAATGGGCAAATCGGTTCCGTATTTCCAGGTGTTGATGGCTACCTCCAAATCGGGTTTGCCAATACCATAAATTCCCCAGGGATAAACCGGGTACAGTTGCGGAATTTCCTGGTTATTGATGCGTCCCCAGGTCCAGGCCGGAGAAATGGTTTTGTGTCCGTCCTTTTCGCGGAATGCAATCGGCGGAATCCGTTTCAGCATTCCTTCCCAATGCGAACGTTTTTCGGCTGAAAGATAATTCTCCGGAAGTTCCAGAAGACGGGTGAGAATGGTTTGCAATCCGGCAATTGTGGAAGTTGAATTGTAAGCCATTTTGTAGGTTTCAGCCCCTGAACCGGGATAAAGTATCAGATGTCCGTCCCCATCATAAGTTGAACGGCTTCTTGAATTTGCCTGATATTGGTAATGTTCATAAAAAAAGGTCAACCCGCTCTCAATAAAAGGTATATATTTCGATATGTCTTGTCCAGCAAACCTTTCCAAATCGAGCATCATCAATGCAAATTCCAGTTGAGTATCCCATTGATATTCGAGCCAGTAATTGTATTCCAATCCTTTTGGAAAATTCTCCGGACGGTTCCAACTGTATGAAGTCGCCAAAGGCAAACCAAATTGCTCCAATTGTTCGGTAAACGAAGCGCCGTTATGGCCCCAGTAAAATTCGGTTCGTTTCTCCGCATTTCCCAAAGCCCTCAAATAGAAGTTCAATTGCGATGGCAGCATATCAAAATCGCCGCTTTTAAACATCGGAAAATAAACAAGCCGCTGGTTCTGTGAGGTATGCGTTCCTCCGCCCCAATTGCGGTGGTCGGGTGTAAATGGCAGGTTTTTATCCACATACGATGGGTCGAATGTAAACAGTCCGCCATTGAACTTCGTCGGATATTTCCCGAAGGCATTGCAGCCCAACTGGTAGCGAAACAGTTGGTAGTTGCGGCCTACCTGCCATTCGGGAGAAGTTTCATCCTTTTTATCCGGATGGATAAAAATATAACTGCGGTTCCAGAAATCGCTCCACCAGTTTTGAGTTTTTTGAGCGGCAGTACTTTCTTTTTCGATTTGATTTAATCCGTTTTTCCATGCTTCAACTGAAGTTGAATTGTCGATGTGCAAATACACTTTCAGGTGACTTTTCCGGGAAGGTTTTACGCTTTGCAACTTCCAGCCTTTGAATTCGGTATCGGCATATTTTCCTGAAATAATTCCGGCAGGTTTCATGTTTTCGCCAGCCATCATTCCGCCGAAAGTCAGGTTTTTCAATGGATTCCAAAGCTGGTCTTTTACCGAATCCAGTCCCTGTTGTTTTACGGTAATGTCGAACAACGACTCGTTGCGGTTGCGGTGATAAAAGAGTACTTTGTTTTCCTCAAATTGAATTGAATCGGCGCGAATGAAGGCCTTCATCGGGGCATCGCGAAAAGCCAGGCTTGCCCATGTTTGTCCGGCTTTTGTCCATTCCAAATCTGCAAACCGCCAGGTTTCGTAAGTGGCTTCAACAGTCACCGGTTGGCTGCTTTCGGTTTCCACATGTACCACCGGACGAAAAACATCGACCCAGATTTTCACCAGTGAGCTCCTGCCCTCTTTCTTTCCTGAAATCTCAACATATCCTTCCTTCAATTTCAGTTCCTGACGAAATTCACCATCTTCAAACGGATTGGGAGTGAGTTTCAGTCTCACCCTGCCAAACTTGGGAAAAACATTGTTTTCATCAAAAGCACCGCTTCGGGAAAGATAAAACAGAATTTCGCCTTTTTCGACCCAGACATTCAGCCCGATATCGCCGCCGCCACAGGGCATGGATTCGGAAGAGTTTTGGCTTTGGGAAGTCCAGACTATATTGTAGTTTTTTAAATACGGAGTTTGTGCAAACGAAATGCTGATTGACAATAACAGCAATAAACCCAATAAGAGAATTGTCTGAAATCTTTTATCCATATTTTGATTCTTAAAATTGGCACTTTCTTCCGTCCGAATATAGGTTCCCGCGTCGAAAAACCTTATCTCGGGGACAGATTACAAACTTACTTTCATTCCCCGGGGCGACGTTCATAACTCACTTGCCCCGGGCTATAATTACCATCCCTTTCAGGGAATATAAGAACATCAGATTTTCATTTCACATCACTGACTTTCAACGGTATCTGAATGTTGTACGAATGCCCAAGTGTTTCGTTGACTGCGCAAAGCAAAGCAACCGGAATACCGTTTTCAAAGAATAGTTGCGGACGTTCCAATGCTTCCAGTTTAGTAGTTGTTCCATCGGCCCAATGAATATTTAAGTCGGAGACAAGCGGATGTTTGGCCAGTTTCCAATCCAGTCCGTCGAGCGAATAGAAAAGTACCAAACTGCGGCCTGCATTGGTGAAAGCGCCTTTCATATCTTTCACAATAGCGTAATAGCAGTTATCCTGAACCCACACAAAAGGATCTTCAGCGGGAAAGTCCACATTTTCAGCCGTAAAAATGGGCTTGTTTTGTTTCACGAACGGGCCTTCAGGTTTATCTGCAATTGCACTGAGATGAACCACCGGACCGCCAAAAGGCTGTGGCTTTTTACGGGCAACGGCTTTGTAAACCATCAGGAAATGGCCATCGGGCATTTGGGTAACTGAAGGATTGGCCACCATCTGTGCATCGTGCGCTGTTGTATCGGCTGAAATATCTATAAGCGGTTTATCGAACCGTTTCCAGGGACCGTTGGGATCGTCGGCAATGGCAACGCCAATGCGCTGATTGTTGCGGTGTGTCCAGTTAAGCTGCGGACTGGTAATTTTTCCATCGCCAAAATTCCCGGCATAATAGAGGTAATATTTCCCATTGAAGAAATGAACGGTTGGGTTGTGCGTGTACATGCCATCCCAGTATTTTGGACCACGATGCGGCAATACAACATCTTTGAACACAAAAGGTCCAAAAGGTGAATCGGAAACGGCATGGGCTACCTCCGAACTGGTTACCCAGGCATTCATCCCGAATTTCCGTGGCCATCGCGAATAAAAGAGGTGGTATTTCTGATCGATATGCGACTTAACAAGCGTGCCGCACCAAATGTAGGAAGTGTCGTTAATGAATTTTGCACTCGACGGAATGGGTTGGATCATTGAATGAAGATCCAACTCGCCGGGAGGGACACATTGGATTTTTTGTGCGAATAAATTGCCTGTCAAGGCAATGACAAACATTGTCAATAATAAGATTTGCTTCATTTGTTTCGATATATATTTCGGCTATTACCTGCTTACTGCTGATTACTAGCCACAAGATCCAAATAACCGATAATTTTTTTCACTTTAAAGGACTGTTGCCACCTGACTAATTTATAGACAATACTTTTAAAAAGAAAGGCTGGCCAAAATGAACCAGCCTCTCGCGCTCTAAATTACTAACTTAATCAAACTTTTGCGTCAATATAAGAAATTACCAACCTGGATTTTGTCCCAAGCCTGGATTCAAACTTACTTCGGTTTCAGAAATCGGCCACAAATAGTCACGATTCTTATTGAAGTTCGTTAATATCAGCACCCTGTAATCGGTTGAAGGGTGAGCTACATAAGAAGCAACATTATAAATAGGATCACCATATTCGTCGAAAGTAACAGCAGGATATTTGTCAAAATCGCCTAATACAGGTCTTCCCATGATTGGTCGGGTCAAAACCACTTCTGCACGTTTCCAGCGCAAAAGATCCTGATAACGAAGGTTCTCATTCCACAATTCAACTTTACGCTCGCTGCGAATAATCCTCCTCATGTCTGCCTGGCTTCCGGCAGCTACAGCGGGCATATTCACATCACCACGAGAACGAACCTGATTGATAGCA
>JBBRGI010000257.1:0-5436 GCA_038240855.1 Bacteroidales bacterium
TTTTTTATTACTCCCCATATATATTTGAAAAGTTCCTCATTCCCTGAGTAATGTAATACTTTTTCATTGTTCTGGGTATGAAAAGTAATGTGGTAAAGGATTTGGCGATAGCTGGACATGATATAAGATTTATTTAAAAAATTAATAATCATTAAGTTAATAATTACAGGGATCAGTTGAACATCATTTAATTCAACCCGTTTCGGGTTGCCGTTCAGTAGTCGTACAATAGCCCCCAATAAAAATTGGGGGTCATTAATATTTATCCACCTTCGGCGGAATAAGCAGTTAAACAACCTTCCCAAATACTAGTTTACCCCAACTTTTTTATCGCTTCCAATACCCTTGCAGGAGTCATAGGTAACTGGAAAAGCCTGACGCCGGTGGCATCAAAGATAGCATTGGCCATAAGTGCCCCCATGCAGATGATTGCGGGTTCCCCCCCTCCCTGAGGCGCCTGATCTTTTTTATCAAGAATCAGTGTGCTGATCCTAGGAAGCCAGGAAAAACGGGGTATTTCGTAGGTATCGAAGGAACGGTTGGCAATTTTTCCCCCCTTGAACTGTATTTCTTCGGTAAAACAATACCCAAGCCCCATCGTGATGCATCCTTCCATCTGAATGGTTGCCCCCTCAGGATTGATGCACAGACCCATATCCTGTGCACAGGCAACCCGCACCACTTCTACTTTTCCTGTTTTTTTATCCACTTTAACTTCTGCCATATGTGCCACATAGGTTCCCGTATCGGTGCCGCATGCGATACCAATGCCCCTGCCGCGAGTGCTTGACAGCGTATAGCCAAACATTTCAGACACAGCTTTCAGTACACCAATCATCCGTTGATCAGTAAGGTTTTTTAGGCGGAACTCCAGTGGATCAATTCCCGATTTTGATGCCATGATATCGATCTGCGACTCACGGGCAAAAACGTTTGTATTATTTCCAGGTGCACGCCACGCTCCGGTACCAAACGGGTGGGATTTAGAACCCGATGCACCTCCATAGGAAGTGGTAAAGGCATTAGGAACATCATAAATAGTTTCGGAACCTCTGTCGCCGGCATAATAAACATGATAATCCCACAGGTTGATTTGACCTTGTTTTGTCATTCCGGAGGTAATTTTAACAATTGCGGCTGGCCGGAAGGTGTCGTAAAAGAACTCTTCTTCCCGGGTCCAGGCTACCATCACCGTTTTACCGGTAATCTTCGCAAGTCTGGCGGCTTCTGATGCTTGTAATGAAGCCGACTTACCACCAAAACCTCCTCCTACAAATGGTGTGTTCACTCTCACTTTTTCAAGTGGAAGGTTCAATTCCCGCGAAATGGTTTCCTGCACGGGGAACGGGCGCTGAGTCGATGCCCAAACCGTTATTTTTCCATCTTCCATCCGGGCAGCGGCAACGTGAGGTTCAATTGGAGCATGTGCGACATAACTGTTAAGAAATTCTGATTCAACAACAGTTTCAGAAAGTTGCCGACCGGCAGCGAGATCCCCTTTGCTGTTAATCGACCTTCCACTGGAAGAAGTTTTCAGCAGATGCTTAAAAATTGTCGTATCGTCAACTTCCAACTCATCAAAAGAATATTCAGCTTTCACCTTAACGATCGCTTCATCTGCTTTGTCATGGTCTTTATGCAAAACAGCAATAAAATCGCCATCCCTGACCACTGTAATTCCTTCCATCTTTTCTGCTGCAGACACATCGGCCGACACCAGTTTTGCCCCGTGCGATGGGGGCCGGAGTATTCGTGCATGCAATGTATCGGGAAACAACATATCACCCGAATATTTTGCCTCGCCGACGACTTTTATCCGGGCATCCTGACGAAGAGTTGGCTTTCCAACAATTTCGAACCTGGTATAATCCTTTACATCCGGTTTAAAGTCCAGGTGTTTTTCAATCTTCTTACCTTTAGTCAGTTCGGCATAACTTACTGATTTCCTGGTGTTGGTCTTGTCAGTGATGATCCCGTTCTTAACTTCGAGTTGCGATTGCGGGACACCCAGATGCTGAGCGCCGAGTTGCAATAAAATAGTCCGGGCTTCAGCCGCGGCGGCCCTCATGGGTGGCCCGAAAAAGCGAGTGGTCCTTGATCCGAAAGTGCCCATATCCCAAGGACAAAGATCGGTATCACCCATCACCATCTTTACTTTTTCCATTTCAACATCCAGCTCATCAGCCATCATCTGGGTAAGGGAGGTCACAATTCCCTGCCCCATTTCAATCTTTCCCGTATAACAACTTACGGAGCCATCTGCGGCAATCCACAGAAAGGCATTAAAATCTGTGGGTAACGACCTTCCCTGTTCAGCCGGAACAGCGAGCAGTTCAAGAGGGTCAAAGGTTTCGAAAACAATGAATATACCGGCACCAAAAAGCTTAAAAAAATCCCTTCGCTTCATCCCGCCTTGTTCCGGAGATTCTGGTGCAATTGCTTTACTCCTTTCAGCGCGTTTCATGATATTTTTTCTCCCTTCATTTCTTTAGCTGCTGTCTGAATAGCTTTTACAATCCTAACATGGGCTCCGCACCTGCAGAGATTATCTTCCATTCCCTTAACGATATCCTGCTCGGTTGGTTCCGGATTCTTAAGCAATAGTCCTACTGCGTTCATAATCATGCCCGGGGTACAATACCCGCATTGCAGTGCATCATGTTCAATAAACGCCTTTTGTACCGGGTGGAGATTACCGTTTGTTGAAAGTCCTTCGATGGTGATTACTTTTTTCCCCTTCACGTCACTCACGGCTAACATGCAAGACCTCACAGGCTCATTGTCTATCAGCACTGTGCAAGCTCCGCAAAATCCTATTCCGCATCCATACTTGGTTCCGGTAAAACCGAACTGCGTCCGAAGCACCCATAACAGCGTGAGTTTTGGATCCAGCAATATCTCCTTCTTCTTACCATTCAGTTCAAAACGAATCATTTCTTCCATATGCCTTTGAAAATAATTGGTTTATCGCGTCAGTGCGCGATTGAATTAATGAACTCCCGGATAACCGGTGATCGTCTCATTGGAATTAACCGATATCAGGTACTCCTCCCGTGTATCAATGTCCATAAGAATGCCTGGAAGATTCACTTCTACCTCCAACACATCGGCGGGAAATTTACACGCCAGGTCGCGCAGTCCTACATTCTCATCAAGCTTTTCTATCTCCTTTCTGTATTTGTGGTCTATCAGTACGGGATGTCCGCGCCTCTTCTGAAAGACAGGAATTACTATTCCTTTGTTGAATTGCAGGTAAGCTTCTATAATTACCTTAACTACCTCAGGTGAAATACCTGGCTGATCTCCCTGAAAAACAAGCGCCGCATCAAATTCATCGGGCAATGATCTGAACCCGGATTTCACCGATGACAACATTCCCTGTTTGTATTGTTCATTAAAACAATAGGATACAGGCAGATGATCCGTCGCACCAACTATTTCATCCTTATCGCATCCAACCACCACGAGGGTATTGTCTACTTCAGAGCTGATCACATTTCCGATCACCTGTTCGATCATTGACTTACCGTGATAAGGCAGTAACAGTTTCTGCACTTTCATCCGCTTTGACTCTCCTGCAGCAAGTACAATACCCCAGATTTCAGACATAGGCAGGATTTTTACTATTTTTTACGCGCACCAGTTGAGCGGCTATGCTGATTGCGATCTCCTGAATGCTTTTCGATTGAATATCAAGACCGATTGGCGTATGAATATTGCCCCATTCTTCCGATGAAGACCATCCCCGAAGAACAAAATCATTACGCATCAGCGCAATTTTGTTTTTACTGCCAATCATCCCGATATAGGCAATATCAGATCCGATACAAGCTCTCAATGCCCGGGCATCATCTTTATGACCATGTGTCACGATTACTACATAAGTATCAGTAGTTTTTTTCAACCTCCCGATCGCTGTACTGATATCATCCACGATGACGTGATCGGCATCCGGAAGATTTGCAGCATTTGCATATTCAGGCCGGTCGTCAATGACTGTTACTTCAAAATCAAGCAGTTTTCCCAGGTGGGACAGTGCCTTACCGATATGGCCTGCTCCGGCAATAACCAGGTGGGCCGGGGGAATGATTGTTTCAATCAGATACAATATACCTGAATTTTCATCCGGCTCAGGAATTCTCAACTCGCTGTAACCATTGGGATTTACGGCTGACAATAAATGTTGAATCTCATCTTCAATCTTATGGATATTAAGGCCGGGAATAGTTTGATGGTCATTATCTGTTAGCCAGTAACGTTGAATATAGACACCTTCATTGGCTATTTCTATCACCCTGGAAACAAGCACACCAGGAGATTTGTGGAGGAGTGATTGTTTAATATTTTCGAATACAAGATAATGATCCCCTGGGGATGCGTCAATTAATACGCTTGCATACCCGCCGCATATCGCTCCTTTACCATCTGAAATGGCGTTGTTTAGTTTGAAATTGTAATAACCTGATTTGCCGGAACGGATGGCACTTTGAACGATTTGTTGAACTTCTCCCTCGATAAATCCGCCTCCGACGGTCCCGCGTAGCAGACCAACGTTACTAAACAGCGCAGAACTTCCCGGTTTTTGGGGAGTCGATCCAACAGTTTTCGTCACTGTTGCCAATACCAGGGGGGTATCGGTTTTCTGAATATCCAAAATTTGAAGATATATATTATCCATGATTATGGTAATTCAGTAAAAATCATTCCATGCACCATATAAAATGTATTGCAGACGTAACTAACGGAATTTCAAAGCAGACATTTTAATTGTGAAGGTATTTATTTGATCGAAATAAAACAAATCATTTTATTAAAAATTTTGGATACAACTCATCTCTGACCAGGATAAATCCAGACTCGAATTTTAATCTCTCTTCATACATGAGTTCTGACTTACCATGCTGATCTCACAACTCTTTACAAGATCTTCGAGTACTTCCCTGATATAGAGATTAATTGATTAACTTACAACCACCCATGTAGGAAATAAGAACTTCAGGGACACGAATTCCTTCGGGAGTCTGGTAATTTTCAAGGATGGCGGCAACTATTCGTGGTAAAGCAAGGGCACTGCCGTTAAGGGTATGTGCAATCTGTGGTTTGGTACGACCCTCCTCACGAAAGCGAAGTTTCAGGCGGGTCGCCTGAAATGATTCAAAATTGGATACTGACGACACTTCAAGCCATTTCTCCTGCGCTGCCGACCATACTTCAAAATCATAGGTAATTGCAGATGTAAAGCCCATATCACCTCCGCATAAACGTAAAATACGGTAGGGCAAACCGAGTTTCCCAACAAGCGATTGAACATAGGCTACCATTTCGGTCAACGATTCATACGATTTATCAGGATGCGCAATCTGGACGATCTCAACTTTATCGAACTGGTGCAAACGGTTTAATCCGCGCACGTCTTTACCGTATGAACCCGCTTCG
>JBBRGI010000258.1:0-5430 GCA_038240855.1 Bacteroidales bacterium
TGTCCGTCAATATTGACTTATTGTAAATCTTTGCCAGATAACCGTTTTTACTGAAATTCGGAATTTGTCTGATCAGTTTTTCCGGCAGGAAATTTTTGTCAACATTTTTTACATAAATCTGCATTAGTGCTGTCCAAACCAACTCATCTGTTCGTTGATCATAATCCTTGAAATATCCTGCGAGAAATTCTCTGAACTTTTCTATCTCCAACGGCAAGGCCTCCTTTTTTGTAACTCTTCCAAGTGATTCAATTCTTGAGGCAAGGGTAAAAATATCGGATCCCCGCTGAATGCACTCAGTATAATAGTCATATGCAGCCTGGTAAGGAAGATATTCTGTATAAAGTTTGTCGAATTCGTCAAGTACTGTTCCATATTGCTGGATGCGACCCGGATCGACCGTTACCCATTTTTTAAATTCGGCTTCTCCCGCCTTTTTCAGATTGATGGCATCCATACGTTGTAAACCTTTGACTTCTCCCTGCCATTTTTTCCAGGCATTCGAAGCTGACACGTATTTACCAGCATATTGAATCCTGATTTTAGGATTGGTTTTCATGCGCTCTGCCCAAATATTCAGTTTGACAGTGCGGATCATTACCTTTGTGGGATCACTTTGGTTCATTATCAGGTTCACTGCCTGCGAAGGAATATAGCGTTGTGTAGTACCCGGGTAACCAAATACCATTGTAAAATCACCTTCTCGGAAACCGGCCAAATTAACCGGAAAAAATTTCTTAGGCCGGTATGGAACATTTTCGGGTGAGTAAGCTGCCGGTTTATTGTCTTTTCCCGCATAAATCCTGAACAGCGAAAAATCACCGGTATGACGTGGCCATACCCAGTTGTCCGTATCGCCACCGAATTTACCAATTGCAGAAGGTGGAGCGCCGACTAACCTGATGTCTTTATATACTTCGTAGACATAGATAAAATATTGATTTCCATTAAATAATGGTTTTATATCAGCAATATAGTCCGTTCCTGTGATATACACATTCCTGATCTTTTCAGCGTTTTTTTGAATTGTATCAAGCCGGACAACCTGGTCCATCTTATCGGTAACATTTTTCAAAACCTGGTCTGTAATATCGTCCATTTTCACCAGAAATCTCACCGTCAGCCCCGGATTAACGAGTTCTTCTGATTTGTTCATTGCCCAGAATCCGTTCGTAAGGTAATCGTGTTCGACAGAGCTGTGTTGCTGAATTTCGCCAAAGCCGCAGTGGTGATTGGTGATCATCAAACCTTCGGCAGAGATTACTCCACCTGTACAACCTGAGCCGAAAAGAACAACCGCATCCTTCATACTGGCATTATTAACATCATAAACATCTTTTGCCGTAAGTTTAAAACCCATTTGCGACATCTCTTCAATATTGTATTTTTGAAGTAACGATGGAATCCACATTCCCTCTTTGGCAAACAAATGGGTGACGGTAGCTGAGAAAATGATAATAATAAATAAGTGGCGCATCATGTTGTATTAATTAATTAATTGATTATTTGTGATATCTGTGCCAGCCGCCAGTAGCCAGCCGCAAATGCCATACCTTAAATATGATGGTTTTATTAGTTCCCAATCTATAAGTACAAAAATTCAAAATTTAGCTAACTCTTCGTATAAACGTTTAACCGGAAGTCCCATAACATTGAAATAGGAACCTTCGATTTTGTCGATCGCAATATAGCCAATCCATTCCTGAACGCCATATGAGCCGGCTTTATCATATGGATGATAATTTTTCAGGTAGTAATCAATCTCACTATCCGTTAAATTTTTAAAATAAACATCCGTCGAAGCGGAAAAGGTAACCTGTTTATCTTTCGACGTAAGGCATACTCCCGTCACGACCACATGTTTTTTGCCCGATAATTGTCGCAGCATCGCGGAGGCATGCTCGTAATCATTGGGCTTTCCCAAAACAACACCATCGATCCAGACAATTGTATCTGCGGTAATAATCAGCGAATTACTTTTTATCTCCTCGAGAAAAGGCTCTGCTTTTAATTTTGCCAGAAAAACCGGGATCTCTTCTATGGGCAATCCATCCGGAAATACTTCATCTACTTCGTGAATAACCACCTCGAAAGGAATATTTAGTCCTTCAAGCAGTTCCTTCCGTCGCGGCGATTTTGAGGCAAGTATTATGTTGTAATTTTTTTCCATTGATTTAAAAGACACTCCAGTCCATTTTTTCAAGATCGATCCATTTCCCCTGTGACCGAAGGACTTGTTCGATAACATCTCGAACGCAACCTTCGCCTCCTTTTTTATCCGAAATATAGTGAGAAATAGCTTTGATTTCGGGTGAGGCATCACTCGGGCAAACTGGCACCCCTACCATCCGCATAGCGGGATAATCGGGCAGATCGTCGCCCATATACATTATCTCATCTGCATTCAGGTTGTTTTTTTTAAGAAAATCGAGCAAACAGGGTAATTTTTTAAGGGTTCCTGTGTATATATTGGTTATCCCGATTTTTTCGCAACGACTGATTACCTCGATCGTGTTTCCGCCGGTGATTATACCTATTGGAATCCCTATTTTTACTGCATAGATTAATGCAAATCCATCTTTAAGGTTTGATGTTCTAACTGTTTCTCCTTCGGGTGACAGAAGCTGAGTTGCGGAGGATAATACACCATCCACGTCAAATACAAATGCTTTGACTTTTGTTAATTCTTCTTTGAAAAATGCCATTATTACTATTTATGTGTTTGATTTATTCGTTCACTGACCAGCGCGTAGAGATTTTTCAGGTCAGGATGGTCCGCGAGCATTGATAGATGTTTATCCATTACGTTTTTATCATTTCTGATTGCAGGACCTGTCTGTGATGATTGAGGTGAATGGTCAGTTATTTTGGCAGCTGTCTCAAGGATCAACGGCTTAAGAATATCAAAACCGATCCCTTTTTCGGCCAGCAATTCTTCACCAATTGAATAAAAATGATTGACAAAATTGCATACAAAGACTGCTGCAAGATGGATATGTAGTCGTTGACCCGAATCGACAAGCCTGATATTTTGAGAAATGGATTTCGCCAGGTTTTTTAAAATGTCAATGTTTTGTGAAGTGTTAGCTTCAATGCAAACAGGGATATGACTGAAGTCCACTTTCCTTTCAATAGAAAAAGTCTGAAACGGGTAAAAAACACCGTAATTCGTGCAGTATGGAGCAAATATATCCATCGGAATGCTACCTGCAGTGTGAACGATCAAAGCATCGCCCCAGGACCGTGATGATAAAACCGGTTCTATTGCCATATCACTTACTGCAATAATGTAAATGGCAGATTCATAACTTAATGCTGAAAGATCAGTGGTGTATGAACAATTCAGTTTCGTCGCAAGGTCTGACGCACTTTTAGCGGTTCTGGACCAAACCTGCACAAACTGATGCCCCTTTTCAGAAAGAGCCATCCCAAGCCTGGTAGCCAGATTTCCTGCTCCGATCAAACAAATCTTCATGCACTTTAAATTTTTTACAAAAGTATCTTTTAATGATCATTCTACCATGTGTAAATCGCAAATCTTGTGTTTGCCGGAATAACAGTTTATTTGGAATAAGAAAAAGATGAATTTGCGAAAGATAAGGATAATAAATAGATACAAAATAGGAACTACCAGAGGTTGATCAATAGAATTTTAAAAAATTAATTTAAATTTGTTCTCTGATTAAGTCTAAGATTTATTCTCTAATTAATATTGTAATTATGACTAAGTACGTTTATACATTCGGCAACGGACACGCCGAAGGTGGAGCAGAAATGAAAAACCTGCTGGGGGGCAAAGGAGCCAACCTTGCGGAGATGAACCTGATCGGAGTACCGGTTCCCCCGGGATTTACGATTACAACCGAAGTCTGTACGCTCTTTAATGAAAGTGGCAGATTCGAAGCTTTCGAAACGATCAGTAAAGAGGTGAAACAAGCGGTAGCCTACGTCGAGGAGCTGACGGGAACCAAATTTGGATCAAAGGAAAATCCATGTCTGCTTTCGGTTCGTTCAGGTGCAAGAGCGTCTATGCCTGGTATGATGGATACTATCCTTAACCTTGGATTGAATGACCAGGCCGTTGAGGGGATTGCTAAAAAATCCGGAAATGAACGTTTTGCGTGGGATTCATATCGCCGGTTTGTTCAGATGTACGGTGATGTTGTGTTGGGATTAAAACCACATACCAAAGAAGATATCGATCCTTTTGAGGAGATCATCGAGTCGATGAAAGAGGAGCTCGGAATCAAGGAAGATACCGATTTTACAGTGGCAGATCTTAAAATACTGGTTCTTAGATTTAAACAGGCAGTACTTAAGAAAACACGCAAAGATTTCCCTTCCGACCCTTGGGAACAATTATGGGGTGCGGTTGGTGCCGTATTCGAAAGCTGGATGAATGACAGGGCTATTTACTACCGCAAGCTTAACAATATTCCTGTTGAATGGGGAACAGCTGTGAATGTTCAGGCCATGGTATTTGGTAACATGGGAAATAATTCCGCAACGGGTGTAGCCTTTACACGTGACGCATCAACGGGAGAAGATATTTTCAACGGTGAGTACCTGATTAATGCGCAAGGTGAAGATGTTGTTGCAGGTATCCGTACCCCGCAGGAAATTACACTGGAAGGATCGTATCGTTGGGCTGCACTCCAGGGTGTGAGCGAAGAGGAACGTGCTGCCAAATATCCTTCACTCGAGGAAGCTATGCCGGTTGCATATACCGAATTAATGGAGATTCAGCAGAAGCTTGAAAATCATTACCGCGACATGCAAGATATCGAGTTTACAATTCAGAATGGCAAGCTGTGGTTACTTCAGACACGTAACGGCAAACGTACGGGTGCTGCGATGGTGAAGATGGCTGTTGATATGCTTGAAGAAGGTTTTATCGATGAAAAAACCGCATTATTGCGTGTTGAACCTAACAGGCTTGATGAATTACTTCACCCTGTTTTCCATACTGAAGCGCTGCTATCGGCAAAGGTGATTGCAAAAGGATTACCCGCTTCTCCGGGTGCTGCCACAGGTCAGATTGTCTTCTTTGCTGACGAAGCCGGAAAATTTGAAAATTCCATACTCGTTCGTATTGAAACTTCTCCCGAAGATCTCGAGGGAATGGTCATTGCCAATGGTATTCTTACTGCCCGTGGGGGTATGACTTCGCATGCTGCTGTTGTTGCCCGCGGAATGGGTAAATGCTGTGTGTCGGGTGCCGGATCATTGAGGATTGACTATAAAGCCAGGACTTTGGAAGCCATTGGTAAGGTATTTAAAGAAGGAGACTGGATTTCATTAAACGGCTCAACAGGTGAAGTTTATGATGGTAAAGTAAAAACACAGGAAGCTGCCTTGAGTAAGGATTTCGCGAAAATCATGGATTTGTCCGAAACCTTTTCACGAATGAAAGTGCGTACAAATGCCGAC
>JBBRGI010000259.1:0-5407 GCA_038240855.1 Bacteroidales bacterium
GCCGGTAAATAGTCTGTTAATCGATTGTTCTTCCGGGAATCTGATTGTTGATTATGACTATGATCACACATTAAAAACAATACCTGTGACTGTACTTAATTCTTTGCAGTGACCCGTGCACGATTGAAATCCCAAAATCCTAAAGTAATGATGAAAATATCCAAATACATAAAATCCCTCTGTATAAATAAAAAAATTTCCAAAACCGTTTAATAAATTAATCTTAAATTGCATCTTTGAACTCTGTTAGCTATTATTTTTTATTTAAAACCATTATCAAATGAACCAATCTGTAGTATTCAAGATCTTACTCACTATAATATCGGTCACTTTAAGCTTATGGGTTGTAGGACAACCTTTGCCAACGGGACAGGAAGTGAGATACAACCCGATTTCCACGGCGGTGCCTTTTTTGACTATTACACCCGATTCACGACATGGTGCAATGGGTAATGCAGGTGTTGCTACTTCGCCGGATGCCAATTCACAATACCTGAATCCTTCTAAATACGCGTTCACAGAGGAAAAATTCGGTTTTTCACTCTCGTACACTCCCTGGTTACGCGAGTTGGTCAATGATATCAATCTTGCCTACCTGGCCGGTTATTACCGTATTGATGATGAACAGGTAATCGGTTCATCACTGCGTTACTTCTCAATGGGTGATATTACCCTAACGGGATTGGATCAAATGAACATGGGAACTGTTAGTCCAAACGAATTTGCACTTGATTTTAGTTATTCAAGGAAATTATCCGACAGATTTTCGGGAGGGGTTTCATTGAGATATATCCGTTCAGATCTGTCGGGAGGAATGGCAGGATCCGGAGCAGGATCAGAGACTTACACTGCAGGCAATGCTGTTGCCACGGATGTCTCATTTTATTACTTTAATTCATGGGGTGGTACTGGAGCTTCAAAATCAATTGCCGGAGGTGTTAATTTTTCAAATATAGGGTCTAAAATATCCTACGATCAGGGATCGAATAAAGATTTTTTGCCGGCAAACATGAAGCTGGGCGGTACCTTCTCGAACGAATTTGATGATTTGAATTCCATTTCTGTATCACTTGACTTCAATAAGCTACTCGTACCGACACCTTCCTCACAAATAGCTTATGACCCCGACGGGGATGTGATCGTGCTTCCTTACAACAACTCGAACAAATCGGTTATCAGTGCTGTCTTTGGTTCTTTTACCGATGCACCCGGAGGTTTTAATGAGGAGATGCAGGAGTTCTCGGTCTCATTAGGTGCAGAGTACTGGTATAACAAGCAGTTTGCATTAAGGATGGGATATTTTAATGAGGCACAAAATAAAGGAAATCGTAAGTTTTTTACAGCCGGAGTAGGCGTGAAGATGAATATTGCTGCAATTGATTTCTCGTATGTGATTCCGGTTCAGCGCAATAATCCCCTTGCAAATACGATCCGGTTTACCTTATTGTTTGATGTTGATTCCTTTAATAAAATCAGAAACTAATTTGTTGAGACGCATGTTGTAATGACAGGTGACATGTAGAGACGCACGGCCGAGAGACGCACGGCTGTGCGTCTCTACAAATTATTAATCGTCTCTGCAATAGGGTGGGTCCCTCCAAATTCACCCTGCGTTCCGTTGTCTTCCCCATGCGTCTCGTATGATGTACCGTTTGTCTGTCTGTTTTTCAATTCAACCTTTCACCTTTTTCTTTCGTAAACCGGCCTTTCCCGTAATTGAGAATACTATTTTGATCAGGCCGTACAGAACTACCAGGGTAAAAATGATTGCAGCGCCCGATGGAATATCATAGATATACGAAAGTGTCAGACCTGTAATTGACCCCAAAAACCCGAAAACAATCGAATAAATCATCATAATGTCGAACCTTTTTGTGAAAAGATTCGCGATAGCTTGTGGAATGGTGAGCAATGACATCACCAGTATAATTCCCATTACCCTGATATTTAATACGATAGTTAAGGCGACAAGGCTGATCAGCAAGGCATTAAAAAGACGGACAGGAGCGTTATTGGTTAGGGCAAACTCTTCGTCAAATGAAACAAAGATAATCATCCGGTAGAAGGTCATAAAAAACCCAATTACAAAGACGGCAAGCATTGACAAGTAGACAAGGTCGATGGTCGAAACGGTGAGAATATTCCCGAATAAATAGCTCATTAAATTGGGAGCATAACCCGGAGTAAGGAAAATAAAGATAACACCGGCTGCCATTCCAAGTGACCATAGCATCGCGATGGCCGAATCCTCCCGCAAATCGGCTTTTTTTGTAAAAAACTCAATGCCAAGCGCTGATAGTATTCCAAAAACAATGGCGCCGGCAATGGGATCAAAACCAAAATAATATCCCATTCCAATGCCTCCGAAAGATGCGTGTGTAATACCCCCGCTGATAAAGACAATCCGGCGCGCAACAATATAGGTGCCAATTACACCGCATGTTATACTTGCAATTAATGCCGCCAGAAATGCATTCCGGAAGAATCCGAAGTCAAATAAGTTAATCAGGTTTTCCATTACGATTTGTGGTTGTATAACACGGTATGCGGAATTTCACCATGAGAAATAATCTGGATCGGACATTCATACGATTTTAGTAATTCAGGCGTCAACCTGTTACCTGAATGATAATGTAATGTACCGTTCACACATGCATAGGATTTGACATAGGTCGAAATCGTTCCAAGGTCATGCGAAACAAGCAAAATGGCGAGTTTAGCATTTAATATCCTGAGCTTTTCGTATAATTCACGTTCAAAACGGTTGTCGACGTATGTATTTGGCTCATCAAGAATCAAAAGCTTAGGGTTGTTTACAAGGGCTCGACATAACAACGCACGCTGGATTTGTCCGCCCGATAATTCACCAATCGCCTTATTGTGAATACCCGAAATACCCATTTCAGACATCAGGTTGTTAGCCCGTTCATTCTCTTCACTGCTGTAACGTCCGGTAAGCCGGTTTCGCGACATCAATCCGGAGCGGACAACATCGAAAACAGTTATGGGAAATTTACGATCGATGTTGTTGATCTGTGGCAGGTAACCAATGCGATGTGTGCTTCCCTGTGTCATTGATTCATCATAGACAATTTCGCCCGATACAGGAGACAACAGGCCAAGCAATGCCTTTAATAAAGTAGTTTTACCCCCGCCATTCGGCCCGATCACACCGATAAAGTCGAACGGTTTGATGGCTAAATTTACATCATTAAGTACAATTTGTTGTCCATAACCCGCTGATAATTTGCGTATTTCGACTAGTGATTCCATTTATTCCATTTTTATTGCACCGTATTTGAAAGCTTTTCGGCAATCGAGATCATTTGTTCAGGCCAATTATAGTCCAGGGGATCGATCTGAATAATTTTACTGCCGGTTTCCCTGGCGATGATCTCCGCATTTTCCTGATCAAATTCTTTCTGAATCAGTACGAATTTAATATTTCCTGATTTAGCAGTTTCGATTACTGTTTGCAGGTGCTTTGGGGAGGGTACTTTCCCCTCGAATTCAATCGAGTGTTGCTCCAGACCGTAGTCGCGGGCGAAGTAGCCCAGCGCGGGATGAAAAATAATAAACTCTTTGGAAGATACCTGTGATAACAACTTGCTCACCAATGAATCAACCCGTTCAATTTCTTTGAGAAGCAGATCAAGGTTTTTACGGTACACCTCACCATTTTGAGGATCAATTTCAATCATTCCGTTGCAGATATTTTTTGCAATCTGCACGGCCGCCTTTGGCGATGACCAGATATGTGGGTCGACCCCCTGGATGTGAACATGATCTTCATGTTGTTCCCCGCCTTGAATCAGGTCGATCCCGTTTGAAGTTTGAAAAACCCGGAGCTGAGGATTGGATGATACAAAATTCTCAAGCCAGGCTTGTTCAAATCCGAGATAACCGACCGAAAAATATGCCTTTGCCTCTCCGAGCCGCATCATCTGTTTTGGTGCGGGAGAATAAGTTTCGGGACCAACACCCGGAGGGACAGTAACCTCAACTTTATAAGCTTCACCCACGATTTTGTCAGCAAAGTATTTCAGGGGGAGGATACTGACAAATATTATTTTTTCGTCTGTTGACCTGGTTCCTGAGATACAGCCCGAAAGCAAAATTCCAATCAGTAGTGAAGCGATTAATAATGTTCTCATTTTTCTTTTTCATTTATTTTTTTTGGGGGAACCGGATCATAGCCATAAGTGCCCCAGGGATGACATTTTAAAATTCGTTTCGTAGCCAGGTATATGCCTCTAACCGGACCATGGATTCTTAACGCTTCGACCGCATATTCCGAGCAACTTGGGAAATGCCGGCAGGAGGCGGAAGTCATTGGAGAGATGGCATATTTGTAAAAATAAACAGGCGCCAACAGTATTTTAATTAAAAGCCATCTGATAGCATGAATAATCTTTCCAAACATTAGGTGATATTTGAAGCGAAGATACCCATTAAATCGCATACTTCAACTTCGCCGACGTATGCTGAGTGAGGCCGAAGAAAGCCGAAGCATGACCGTAGCCGAAGCAAGCCAACGTGTGCTGAGCTAAGTCGAAGCAAGCACTATTTTTTCGTCGTGTACAATGCATCAATCTTCACAACCTCAATCTGCGTTGAATCTTTCAGTGTCCTGGAAATTAGTCCATAAGGTGCTACAATTATCTCGTCATCAGGATTTAGCCCTTCAATAATTTCGATATTTGTATTATCCTGGATTCCTGTTTTAACTTTTACCTGACGTGCATATCCATCGCGTTTTACAAAAACGACTTCGAATTGTTCGGGATCGGGGGCTGCATTTTTGTTATCTTCCTTTTCTGTGGGATTTTCCTCTGTTTCAAGTTGATTCATATCTTTCCTTGAGGTTCCTTCATTTGAACGGGTTGTTACAGCCTGGATAGGAACAGAGATTACCCCATGTCGGGTCTCTGTGCGGATTTCAACAGTTGCCGACATTCCAGGGAGAAAGGGGTAGCGCTGCGGCTTGCTTTCCATCAGATCGGTATAGGAATCTTGTAAAAGAAGGACTCTCACATCAAAATTGGTCACCTGGTCTGTTGAAGCGCCGGTAACATTAGCCGAACTTGCGATCTCGGTTACCATACCGGTAAATTTGCGTTTCAGATAAGCATCGATCTGAATATCGGCCGTGTCCGATTTTTCAACATTCACGATATCATTTTCATTGACTTCAACTTTCACCTCCATCCGGCTGAGATCTGCAATAATCATTAAATCAGTTCCTGCGAACTGGTTGGTACCGACCACCTTTTCACCCTGCTCGACATTTAGTTTTGAAACAGTACCCGAGATTGGGGCATAAATTTTGGTTTTCGTGAGGTTTTCCTGTGATTCGTTCAGACTCGATTCTGCACTTTTAACCCCATATCGTGCCGCCTGTACTTCG
>JBBRGI010000260.1:0-5393 GCA_038240855.1 Bacteroidales bacterium
TTTAGAGTATATTTCACAAAAGAAATTTTAATTCAGAATTCCTAATCTTTCACCTCTAAATTTCCTCACAATGGCAAACACAATCGAGTCAGGCCATTCAAAGAATGTGGCCGGTTTAGATCACCTGGTTTCTTTCACAATTGGTTATGGGATAGCCTACAATCCCACAAAAAAATCCATCAAAATCGAATCGTTGCAATCCATCGCTGCAAATGCCAAAAATGCAATCAATGTGGTAAATACTGCATTTCCGGCTTACAGTAATGCTGTAGCTGCACGTGAAGTGGCCTTTCTGCCTTTAAGTAAACTGGCTACGCGCGTAAAGAATGCCATCATTGCCACCGATACATCAGATCAGGTGGATGACCACGCACGAACCTACATTCGTAAAATTCAAGGCAAAAGAGCTACTCCCAAAAAAACCGAAGAAGAGAAAAAAATTCTTGAATCCGAAGGGAAGGAAGTCAGGGAAAGTTCATCTTCTCAAATGAGCTTCGATGGCCGCCTGGCAAGTTTCGACCAACTGATAAAACTCTTAAGTACTATTGAGCTTTATGCCCCTAACGAAGCCGACTTAAAGGTAGAGTCGCTTACCGCGTTATACAATGATCTGACGGAGAAAAATACGGCAGTTTTAACCTCCAGAACCCCTTTGAGCAATGCCCGTATTTCACGGAATGAAATTCTTTACAAGCCGAATACGGGTCTTGTTGATACTGCCTCAGACGCCAAAGCGTATATTAAATCACTGTTCGGGGCATCGAGTCCTCAATACAAGCAGGTGTCAAATATCCCTTTCAGGTCTGTTAAAGTCTGATTCCTTTAAACAGATTTATCTTTAGACTATATACCCACAGAGCTCACTTGCTGTGTATAAGTGAAAAAATGCAGGCAACCATCGTGCGACAGAAAGCGTTATACGGTGTTCCGCAAACTACATAGACGAAAGGTACACTAAATGGAAAGGAAAAAATCATCTGCATTGAGGATAGAACCCCCTGTAAGTTGGTTTTGATCAGTTTAAATAAGGTTTGTTGCCTTTACATAAAGGAACTGATCAGGATGAAAAAGGTTTGAAGTCAAAGCAGGGAAGGAATTGATCAATGTAAAAAGGTTTGAAGCCACTGTAACAAGGAAATGGTCCTTGTAAATATGGTTTGAAACCACTGCAGTGAGGAAGTAGCCGGTGTAAAAAAGGTTTGAGGTCATTGCAGCAAGGAAATGATCAATGTAACTTTATATCCCTGGAGGGATGGTATTTAGATTTAACCCGGTTTACCCGCGCCTTAATAATCAAAAGAAAAATTCAACCCAATTAATCAAACATAAATATCTTTGCTATGAAAACTTCAACTCGTTTGCTTTTTCCGATTGCAGGTTTATTGTTACTGGCAGTAAACCTCAACTCTTTCGCACAGGATTGGCCGCAATGGATGGGCCCCAACCGCGACGGTAAAGTTTCAGGCTTTGTAGCTCCCGGAACCTGGCCCGCTGAATTGACTCCGCAATGGAAAGTTGTGGTAGGTTTGGGTGATGCTTCACCTGTCATGGCAGGTGGCAAAATCTATTCCTTCACCCGACAGGGAGACGATGAAGTTATTTTGTGTCTTGATGCAGTCACGGGTAAGGAATTATGGCAAAACAAGTATCCTGCAATGACGATCACGGGACCCGCAAGTTCACAGCATCCAGGCCCAAGAAGTACACCGGCAATCAGTGAGGGAAAGATCGTCACACTGGGTGTTGGCGGCGTCATAACATGTCTGGATGTTAAAACCGGAAAACTGCTATGGCGTAATGAAGATTATACGAAGGAATTACCAGTCTTTTTTACAGGACTATCACCTATGATATCGAAAGGGATTTGTGTAGTTCATTTGGGTGGAAAAGAGACTGGCGAGATTATTGCACTTGACCTCAAAACCGGGAAGGCAAAATGGAAATGTATCTGCGATGGACCATCATACGCCTCTCTTGCAATGATAACAATCGATGGAAAGCAACAGATTGTGGATTTAACCGCGACTTGTCTTGTAGGAATCGATCCTGTAAATGGCATGATGTTATGGGATTTTGCAGTCCCCGTAGAGAACCGTTTTTATAATTCTGCCAGTCCGGTTATCGATGGACAGCATGTGATTATTACCGGGCAGGGAAAGGGAACAAAGGCAATCAAAATTGAAAAACAGGGGAATAAGTATGTTGCCAGTGAACTCTGGAAAAATGATGAGCTTGGAACAAAATGGAATACACCTGTATTGAAGGATGGTTTCCTTTATGGCCTTTCTGATGGGCGCAAATTATATTGTATGAATGCCAAAACGGGTCAGACCGCCTGGATTGACGAAAAATTGCACAACGACTTCGGCACAATTGTCGATGCCGGTTCCGTGATCATTGCTTTACCTCAAACATCGAACCTTGTCATTTATAAACCCGATGAAAAAGCATATACCGAAGTTGCGCTGATAAAAGTGGCTGATACACCAACCTATTCATTCCCGGTACTTGCAGGTAACAGGATTGTCATTAAAGACAAGGAATCACTGGCGCTTATGATCGTAAAATAAAAATCGGGGTTATCCGTCAGATTGTTGATTTTACAACCCCTGGAGTCAGGAATCGTACCGATACTAACCCAATTGCCAATAACAAAAAGTAGATCACATAGTTTAGGGAATCGCCTGTCTGCATAACGGAAAGGTCTTTCAGATCGTTATAATGCAATACCGAGAGAAAGACAAGCCCGTTATGTATGGCGTGACCGGCAATACAGGCGAGAACCGATCCGGTGCGTATTCTTATCCATCCCAGTATCAGGCCAAGGAAGAAGGCTGCGGGAAATTGCCATGGATTAAGATGAAACAGGGCAAACAGCAGCGCAGAGAAAAAGATGGCAAAAACCGCATTGTAATTCCGCGTAAATCCCGACATAATCACTCCTCTGAAAATAAGCTCTTCAACAACAGGTGCGATGATGACGATGCGAAGAATTCCACCCCAGATCCCCAGGTCTGATTCGAAAAGCCGGGAAAACAGTTCCATAAACCAGGAAGGTGGAGGAAGAATTTTCTCAAAACGGATATTTATCTCGTTAAGAAAATACTGTAATCCCGCAAAAGTAATTACCATTGCCGGGAGAATCAGTAAATTAAACCATTTAAACGGGAAGACCTGTTTGATGGTTAATCCCGAAAAGAAATAGCCAAGGTAAAGAATCAGTAAGGTCGAACCCACGAAAACAGGTAATTTTATCCACTGCTGGTACAACCAGTCTGTTCCGTGATTGTAATCATAAATGGCCAGCGGGAAATCGATAAGTGTCTGAATGAAAATATAAATAACAATCAGGTTGGCGGCCTGCCAGAAAGTTGGATAATATTTGTAGGGTGAATCTTTCAAATTTATTTGTTTATTTAGTTACCAAAATTAATGAAAGAGTTGAATCAACGCACTGCGTGACGGAATTAAAATGAGCCGGGATTTATGTTTATCTCCTGATTGGTTCATTCTGATTCCGGTTTTGAATCTTTTAAACACTTTATTTTTTTTTATCTATCAGATAATCAGTTCTATTTCCCGAATTATCAACAATTGGACAAACTATCAATAAAAAAGAAGTCAAGTGCTTGATTATTTAAACAAAAAGTCTTTACTTTGCGAACTGTTTGAAAAATGTAACGAAGAAAGTTAAAATTTACTCAAAATGTCGAGAGTTTGTCAGATAACAGGTAAGAAAGTGATGTTTGGGAACAATGTTTCCCACTCAAAACGGAGAACCAGCAGAAAATTTATGGTGAATATATTCACCAAAAGATTCTATCTTCCGGAAGAGGATAGATGGATCAAATTGAACGTTACAGCCGCAGGGTTGAGAACAATTAACAAAAACGGATTGGCGGCTACCTTAAAGACAGCAAAAGCCAAGGGTTTTATCGATAACATTTAATAGTTACTGAGCAATGGCAAAAAAGGGTAACAGAGTACAGGTTATTTTAGAGTGTACAGAACACAAGGCGAGCGGACAACCCGGAACTTCGCGCTATGTGACCAAAAAGAACCGGAAAAATACACCGGAACGCCTGGAACTGAAAAAATTCAATCCAATTCTTAAACGTATTACCGTTCACCGGGAAATTAAATAAATTGAATCATGGCAAAGAAAGTAGTTGCATCACTTCAAAAAGGAGCCGGTAAAGCTTATTCCAAAGTAATCAGAATGGTTAAGTCTGAAAAAACCGGAGCTTACAAATTCGTCGAGGAAATTGTTCCTAACGATACCGTAAATGATTATTTTAAAAATAAATAATTTACATCTTTTGTAAAAGAAGAGCTTTCGTCGTCATTGATGAAAGCTCTTTTTTTATTAATCACAATTCTGTACCTTACCTGCCTGAATTATTTTAGTTTAACACGATATATTTCATATAGTTATGGGAATTTTCAGTTTTACCAGATCCAGGAAAGAGAGCCTTAATAAAGGTCTTGAAAAAACCAAGGATAGTGTCTTTGCAAAGCTCTCAAGGGCAATTATTGGCAAGTCTACGGTTGATGACGAAGTTTTGGATAACCTGGAGGATATTCTGATTTCGGCTGATGTAGGGGTGAAAACAACCCTTAAAATTATTGAAAGAATCGAAAAAAGGGTAGCCGCTGACAAGTATATAGGCACCTCGGAGCTGAACAGGATGCTTAAAGAGGAGATTGTTGGTTTGCTGGCTGAAAATAATACGACTGATGTAGCTGATTTTGATCTTCCAAAGACCGGTCAGCCTTATGTCATCATGGTTGTGGGTGTTAATGGCGTGGGCAAAACTACTACCATCGGGAAACTGGCTCACCAGTTCAAGGGCGCCGGGAAGAAGGTGGTTCTTGGTGCTGCCGATACCTTCAGAGCTGCAGCAATCGAGCAGTTGCAAATCTGGGCCGACAGGGTAGGAGTGCATCTGGTTCGTCAGAATATGGGTTCTGATCCGGCTTCGGTAGCTTTCGATACGTTGCAGTCGGCCAAGGCAATGGGCGCCGACGTAGTGATTATCGACACTGCCGGCCGCCTGCATAATAAGATCAACCTGATGAATGAGCTTTCAAAAATCAAGAAAGTGATGCAGAAGGTTTACCTCTCTGCTCCTGACGAAGTACTTTTAGTACTGGATGGTTCTACAGGACAAAATGCATTTGAGCAGGCAACTCAGTTCACGCTTGCTACTGAAGTAACCGCAATGGCATTGACAAAACTCGACGGAACGGCAAAGGGCGGGGTGGTGATAGGAATCTCTGACCAGTTTAAAATACCGGTAAAATATATTGGAGTGGGTGAAGGAATCGAAGATTTGCAGATTTTTCACCGCAACGAATTTGTTGATTCGTTGTTTAATTGAAGATATGAAGAA
>JBBRGI010000261.1:0-5389 GCA_038240855.1 Bacteroidales bacterium
TCCGTCAATTTCTACAATTACTTTTCCGGCATCGGGACCCATTACATCATATGCACCGATAGCTGTTCCCTTGAAATGGATGGTCAGCGTTTCACCCGATTGACCTGATTTTCCGAATTCACTGAGGTATTTGCCAAAGCACGCTGACAAAAAAATACCGGTGATTCCGCCTGTCATCAGATTTACGGAGTCACCGGTAGAAATTTTAATTTTTTGGTAAAAGTGCTGTTCGACAATAGTCAACGCACTTTTTCACCTCTGTTACAGCATCTGAACCGGCTGGAATGGTATATTCCAGCTCGATATCGCAGGTGATGGGCCAATTATTTTTTTGAATTAACTTAAGAATTTCAACGACAGGGGTTTCTCCTTTTCCGAATTGCTGATTTTTATTTGGTTCAGCAGCTTTGGGGCCTGTTTTATCCTTGATGTGAATGCTCGCGATGCGATCATGAAGTCTCCCGATCAGTAAAGTTGGATCCTGACCCGTGGCGCCGAAATAATGGCCGGCATCAAAATTAAGCATCAGTTTAGGTCCGTGAGCCAGGACTTTATCAAAGCTGAAATTTGGATCTCCGGGCTGACCATGGTTGTGGAAGATCACATAGAGGTTATGCTTGTCTGCAAACGGGGACATACGTTTGGCCGACTCTTCAGAAATTTCCATGGTGATTCCACGAGCACCCAATGTTTTACATACATTAAAGGCATAATCGATTTCTTCATCAGACCACTTACTTTCGCCCAATTTCAAAATATCGATCTTTACCCCTTTGTCTTTAAACATTTTACGGATTTCCTTGAATTTGTCCATGGAAACGTTTTTTCGCCATTCGCGTATTGCCTGGGCATCTTTTACCTGGGGAATTCCTGCATATTGTTCCACTGCCCCTCCCATCAACTCCACAGAACTCAAGCCTGACTCAACAATATAATTCAGAATTGCAGGGATTGACTGATCAGGCATACTCCTGTAACTGTAGGTGATAGCCCCTACCTGGACCCCACCGAATTTGGAATTTTGTTTACCGGCTGCATTGGCGGAAGTTTGAAAACTAAATAAAGCAATAACGATAACGATAATTGCCTTGATTCCGGAAAGCCGGAACCTGGGTGCTGTTGATTTTTTCATGTTGCGTATAAATTAAAATATATTCTTATAATGAATAAGGTCTTCTGTACTGGTAATGATATAGCCGGTGACCGGCAGCTTCTTTATCATTTATAAAGCTCAATGTTGCAGGATCCCATTTAACCGGGCGCTGCAATTCGGTTGCGATATTGGCGAGACAGCAAAGTGTATTGGTACTGCATCCCACTTCGACCGGGGCGATAGGATTTTTGCGCGAGCGAACTGAATCTACAAAATTCTGCATATGTGGAGAACTTACCTCATATTGACCTTCGCCAACTTTTTTCTCTTCTTTGGGAAGGAGTGAAGGGTCGGAACACTCGATAAAACCGCGTGCGACTTTCAGCCACCCTTTTGTGCCATTAAATTTTATTCCATTTCCACCCTCGTCACGGAAGGGCTGTTCTGTCATCACGATACCGTTCTGGTATTTCATGGTAAGAAAATGTGCATCCTTATAGCCTTTGGGGATAAATTCGCAGGGTCCTGAGCCATCCATACCAATGGCGGCCTGTGCAATATCGAACATGTGTGCGCCCCAGTCGGCAGTAAACCCGTTGCCGGTTTCGCTGTACCAGCGCCATGCACCCCATAATTTTTCATTTTGTTCAGGATCAAGCGTGACAGGAGGGCACAAATCGGGATGATAATGGATCTTTGGATCGTTTAGCGGACCCATCCATTGATTCCAGTTTAGTGTTGCCGGAACGGGCTGTTCGGGCAGATTCAGTGGCGTTGGCGGATTACCGACTTTGGCAAAGATCGTTTCGATATGGCCAATGGCCCCGCTCCGTACCAACGCGATTGCCTGTTGAAATTCCTTTGAGGACCGCTGCTGGCTGCCGATCTGCAATACGCGGTCGTTACCACGAACAGCCTTAACCATCCCGAGACCTTCGCGGATTGTATAGGCCAATGGCTTCTGAACATAAACATCTTTCCCCGACTGGCAGGCATGAATGGCGGTGAGGGCATGCCAATGGTCGGGTGTTGCAATTGAAACCGCATCAATATCCTTACGTTCGAGCAGCTCTTCGTAGAATTCATACATATCACAGCGTGAAGCCATCTTACTTGTTTTTTGCCATGCCTCGACCCGTTTTTTGAATCGTTCGCGTTTTATCTGTTCAACATCACAGCAGGCAACTACCTGGACTCCGGGACATTTGGAAAAACTATTAAAATCGGAACAACCCTGTCTTCCAACTCCAATAAATCCTAAAACTACCCTGTCGCTCGGGGCTATATGCTCACCGGTAGCCATTGTCCAGCTTGGTAGTATGGTCAATCCGGTCAAACCAAGTGCAGAATATCCCAGGAATTTACGCCTGCTTAAACTTTCCCTCTCACTCTTTTTCATAATTGTTTAATATAAATATATAATGGAATGTATTTACTGGTTTAAAGGCTTTTGCGCATGGTTACACCGTTCCGGATCTACTTACGCCTGTTGCTGTTTAAGGATCGCAAGCTAAACATTTACTCATCAAAATACAATATGTTTGAGATGGTTTTATCGGTAAGAATCTGTCTGAATAAGGAGCGGTCCGGCGATTTGTATAAAAAAACTGAGGCCAACCATTTGGTCAGCCTCAGTTGAGTTTTTTAAAATTCATCAATTGGTGGTTTTTCGAGTTCTCTTTTTTCGAATCGTTCCACCGCCCACCGGATTGTAAGATAGCTGATGTAAATCAGTAATGGCCAGCTTAATAACCAAAGTATCTGAATGAAATAGTCCATATTTTATTCTATTTATGGGTTAATAAATATGAGTTTCAGTTTTACCTTCCATCTCACTTTCGGTAATTTTCTTCTTATTGATTGCTTTCCAGGCGTACCAGATATAAGCCATGATAAAGGGAACAGCCAACGATATGTAACTCATTGTTATTAATGTAAATCTTGATGATGAGCTGTTGGCAATGTTCAGCGACGACTGTAAATCGTAATTTGACGGGTAATAGCAGGTGTTGTTATAACCTGCTATCAGGAAAAGATTAAATACAACCAGAACTGTACCTGCACCTGTCCACCATATTCCCTGAGTATTGTCTTTTATCAGGGATGAGATAATTCCCCATAAAACGGCCAGAACGCCTGCAACGAAAAAGAGAAACACGAGTGGCATCTGAACCAGGTTGTTAAAATATTTAAAAGGTTCGATGGAGACAACCATTGTTTCCGGATTATAAGCATAACCGTCTTTTATCACCAGCCTGATTACAAAGAAAAGGAAGAATAACAGGAATGGAAGGGTGTTGTAGAGCAAATGTTTTTTCGACCGGGCGAAAAGAACTTCGTCATCGATTGTATTCATAAAGTAGAGCAATGCCTGAATTCTTGTAAGGAAAAAAATCGCTAAACCAAGCGCTACGTTGTTGATGTTCAGCACTGCTTCGAGACCCCTGGCCGGATGATGCCATTGCGAGGCATTCATATCGTTCACCGAAAATTCTGAACCACTGAAAAACGTACCGACAACCACACCAAGCAGTATCGGCCCCAATAATCCATTGGTAAACAGAAATGCTTCGTAAGTCTTTTTCCCCAGGAAATTGTTGCGTTTGCTACGGTATTCAAACGATACCGCCTGTATAATAAAACAAAACAGCAGCAACATCCATGCCCAGTAAGCACCGCCAAAACTGGTTGAATAGAACAGTGGGAAGGAAGCAAAAAAAGCTCCGCCAAAGGTTACAAGGGTGGTAAATGTGGTCTCAAACTTACGTCCAAGCGCATTGATCATCATGGTTCTTTCCTCGCTTTTTTTACCTAGTTCATAAATGAGCGACTGCCCGCCCTGGACAAAAAACAGGAATACCATTAGAGCGGCTAACAGGGAAATGATGGCCCACCAGTATTGCTGCAAGGCTAAATGGCTTAATTGTTCAAACATAATCAATGTCCTCCTTCTTTAGGTCCTATCTTAATTTGTGTAGTAATAATCTTTACTTCGGCTATAAGCAGAATTGTGAAAATCAGTGCGAAAAGCCAGAAGGTAACAATCACTGAGTTGGCGTCAATGAGCGTTACTGCCGCTATCGTCGGCAGTAAATCCTGCACAACCCAGGGTTGCCGTCCAACTTCAGTAACTGTCCATCCTGCCATTTGTGCAAGATAGACCAGCGGAATTGTAAAAATAGCCAACCTAAGAAATAAGGTATGCCTGGTAATTGTATTGTTCATAATATAAAATAATGAAAGAAAGAAGAAGAGTAAAAACCAGCTTCCCAGGATCACCATGATGTGGAAACTATAAAATACAAGCGATATCCATGGTATTGTATCGTTCACATGTTTTAAATATCCGTAACCGAAGTATTTAAAATAATTATCCTGAAAATCTTTTGAAACAAATTTCTCCCGCAATTGCTGCATCTCTTCTTTGCGCCCATCTGCAATTGCGTTTTTGTAGTTGCGAAGCGTTTCGACAGCCATCTTACCCCTGGCAATTTTGTCACCTGAGGATATGATGCCCTCTTTTTCGTTGCCGGCGAGCAGGTCCTTTACTCCGGGAACAAATGCATTGGCCTCCCTGTGTATCAGGTAAGATAATGCATTTGGTATTTCGATCTTGAATAAAAAATCTTTAAGGTGTTCATTTGCCGGATCGGTTTTAGTAGGGGAAAAAACTCCGAAAGCTACAAGGCCGACCCCATTTTTACCTTCGTAGAGACCTTCCATCGCAGCCAGTTTCATAGGTTGTTCCTCTGCAACCAGTCTGGCAGAGGTGTCCCCGGTGATGACCACAAAAAGGGAACTTAGCATGCCAAATGTCGCTCCGACAAGAATACTTTTTTTCGCAAATGATTCTTCCCTTTTTTTAAGGAGGAACCAGGCTGACACTCCGACGATGAAAACCCCTGCCAGAACAAAGCCCGAAGAAATCGTGTGCAGAAATTTATTAACTGCTAACGGAGAAAGGAAAACTTCCCAAAAATTAACCATCTCATTCCGCGCGGTATCGGGATTAAACTGCATACCGACCGGACGTTGCATCCAGGCGTTGGCGACCAGTATCCATAATGCTGATAAACTTGCGCCAATTGCGGTCAGCCAGGTCGAAATAAGGTGGAATTTTTTACTCACCTTATCCCAGCCAAAAAACATTACCGCAATAAAAGTCGACTCAAGAAAAAATGCCATGATCCCTTCGATGGCAAGGGGGGCGCCAAAAATATCACCTACAAACCATGAGTAGTATGACCAGTTCGTTCCGAATTCAAATTCCAGGATTATACCGGTGGCGACACCAAT
>JBBRGI010000262.1:0-5324 GCA_038240855.1 Bacteroidales bacterium
TGGTCAAAACTCGAAAACGGAGAGAAAATTGAATTTCAAAATATTGGAATATTACAATTTGACCGTAACGGGAAACTGATATTTGAACCAAAAATACATCAGAATTTTTTACTTGATGCTTACGGTATGGAAGGATTTCAATTTCCACAACTCGAAAATAAAGAGATCATTACAAAAAGAAACTTTACCGATAAGGACGCCGTGCGACCTATTTTCAGTTCACGAAAAGTGAAAGCTCTGCTTGTAGGAATACCGATATTCCTTGCCGTGATACTTATTCCCGTCTCCAAATATTCGAAAAATACCAACCGCAATACGCAGGTATCGAGCACAACTGCCATACCTATGAGTATTATGGGTGATACTACAACCGCTAAGTTTGGCAGTAGCATAACCTCAGCCATTAATAATTCAGCCGTTAATGATTCAGTCGCTGATATCAAAGCTGCGCCCAAAGTTGAATCAGTTGAGGTTCAAGCTCCGATCGTGCAGATCACAGATGAGCCTGTTACGATTTCTGCAGGTGCGAATTATCGTGTGATTGGCGGTTATTTCAAATCGCGTCAGAATGCCGATAAATTCTGCGAAAAACTCCGGGCAAGCGGATTTAAATCGGAACTTAAAGTTCTGCCAAAGGAATCTTTTTTAGTTATTGTTCAATCATATTCGGATAAAAACGAAGCCACAGCAGCGCTAAAAACCCTTCGGGATGCTGAACCTCAAACCGGATACTGGATGTCGGTGAACTGAAAGGCAGTAATCTTATGTTTAAAGATTTTCTGCCCCTTGTAATACGTTTCGAAATACCCTCATGAAATTACCGGCCCAGATTTTCCGGATTTGCTCTTCATCATACCCTCGTTTGACAAGTTCAAGCGTGATATTCCCCATCTGGCTCACATCGAAACAACCCGAAACTGCTCCTCCTCCATCGAAATCCGTTCCAATCCCGACATGATCAATTCCGGCAATTTTTACAATATGGTCGATATGATCGACGACATTTTTTACGGATGCCAGTTTTTGAGGAAATTTTTTGGTGACCTCACGCCATTCGTCCCAGCCTGCTCTCTCCTGTTCAGGGGTAAGTCCTTCAAAATTATTGTATTTCAATCTTAATACGGCTCTTGCAGAATCACGTAACGGGTTTGGATCAGGCGTCTTCACATAATCGGACAGGATACACATTTGGACTACACCTCCGTTTTTGGCGATTGCACAAAGTCCTTCATCGGTTAGGTTTCGTGGATTATCACAAATTGCCCTCGCACAGGAATGACTTGCAATTACAGGAAACTTAGTAATCCGAAGAACATCGTAAAGCGAAGAATCCGATATATGCGAGACATCAATTATCATTCCTGTCCGGTTCATCTCGTTAACCACCTCAGTACCAAAGGATGAAAGACCGTTGTATTCAGCCCCCTTTTTATCTGTCGAAGAGTCGCAAATATCGTTATTTGAGCTGTGACACAACGTAATATAGCGTACGCCCATTTGCCTGAATTTTTCAACCATCGATAAATCATGCCCTATTGCGTACCCGTTTTCGAGGCCGATATAGATCGCCCTTTTACCTGTTTTTTCAATCGCGTAAGCATCATCCGGAGTCGTTGCTATTTGTGCCAGTTCGGGTGAAGCTTCCACATTTTTGTAAATCGCTGTTATAATTTCGAATGCCTTTTTAGTTGCATTGGCATGACCTTCATTCGTACGTTTTCCCTGGCTTAGAAAAGCGGCAAAAAACTGGGCATCAAGTCCCCCTTCTTTCATCCTGGGAAGATCTACCTTGGAGCCACTTATTTTCGCATCATGCCGTTCCGCCAGGTTAAAGTCTGAACTGATAAGATTCATCGGGGTATCGGTATGGGTATCGATGGTCAGTACATCATGATGAATGCGGGCTGCCTTTTGAGCCAGTGATTCTTTCTGACTTGGTTGAAAAGCTGCGCAGACCACTAATAATGCTACAGAGAAAAACCGGATTTTCATAAGGCAATGGATTTATATATTATTAATAGTTAGTGGTTCGTTGTTTGTATTTTATTTTTGCGTGGTTTGATCAGGCTAAAGTCTTCCAATTTGGTAAAATACTCTATTACTAAAATCAGTAGTAAGATAAAATAGACCTATCAATGACAGAGTGCTTGATATTGTAATCATTATGTCATGTAAAAAAGTTGCAATTAAGAAAGTAAAGAGAATGTTGGCTGCGCCTATGTATTTTAAGACGTTGGAAGCATGTCTTAAAGGCATTTTTTTTGACGTGTTAATAAAAAAAACTCCAAAACCAACTGAATGGAAAGCCATTCCGATGAGTACCCAAATTCTGGAAGGGTTTTCAGAACCATTTATCGCATTTGCTGCAAACAAATTGCTTATAAAATTTTTTGACCAATCAAATCCTGTAGAATCTTTGTCAATCAACGAGCCGCCAGGATAAACCAAGGTTGCTATTACCAATAAAATCACAGAAATGACCACGCATATCAAAACCGAATATTTCTTAATCATTTTTTCACTTATAACCCGCCAAACGGCTAAGGTATTTCCCGATGATATCAAATTCGAGGTTAACCACCGTTCCTACCCTGAAAGTATGGAAGTTAGTGTGCTCGTAGGTGTATGGAATAATTGCGACCTGGAAAGAATCATCTTTTGAGTTTACAACAGTCAGACTCACACCATTGACTGTTGCCGAACCTTTTTCAACTGTCATATAACCCTGACGGGCTTTTCCGATATCAAAGTTGTACTGAAAGGTGAAATACCAGCTTCCCTCTGATTCTTCAATTTTTGAACAAATTGCTGTCTGATCGACATGCCCCTGTACGATATGGCCATCAAGACGACCGTTGATCATCATGCTTCGTTCAAGATTCACTTTATTACCAATGGTAAGCAAGCCAAGATTCGTCTTTGACAAAGTTTCCATTATAGCGGTGACCGTATAGGTCGATTCACGCTTTTTCACCACCGTTAAACAAACTCCGTTATGGGAGAGACTCTGATCGATTTTCAATTCATCGACAAATTCGCAGTTAAGTGTCAGGTGAACGTTCTCACGATCCCTGTCGATTGCCACTACAGTGCCCATTCCTTCAACAATTCCAGAAAACATATTGCAATACTTTAAATTTGGTGACGAAGTTAACTTTTTTATAAACTCCATGAAGAGTAGACTGATTTTATTACCTTGCGCCAATAATTTTATCAATATGGCAACTTCGCGAACCATTTATCCTGGAGATCTTCGGACCGAAAACGAGCATATTCGCTCCGGACAAAAACTGATCAGCGACGCCCCGGTCGATAACCAGGGTAAAGGTGAGGCATTTTCGCCCACCGATCTGGTAGCTACTGCATTGAGCGATTGCATAATGACCATTATGGGAATTAAAGCCAGGGACAAAGGCCTTGATCTCAGCGGAACGACCATCGAAACGACAAAGATCATGGCCAACGATCCCAGGCGAATTGGTGAGATCGTTGTCGAAATAACCTTACCGAAGAACAATTTTTCGGAGAAGGAAAAAACGATTTTTGAGGCAGTGACAAGGACTTGTCCGGTAGCCTTATCGTTGCATCCGGATGTAATACAGACTGTTAAATTCAACTGGTGATTTTTGATGGCACAGCCCGATTCTAAAATAGTTGCTTTTTTCAAAAAGCATCATGTCATGACCCTTTCAACCTGCATAGGTCAGCATCCCTGGTGTGCGAATTGTTTTTACGCATTTGATGATGAAATGATGACCATGATCTTCACCTCCGGTACCGAAACCCGTCATATAAAAGAGGCCCTGCTAAACAATTTTGTCGCCGGTAATGTGGTTCTTGAAACCAGCATAGTCGGGAAAATCCAGGGTGTCCAGTTTTCAGGTGTATTGTCTCTACCCGAAGGGGAGGCAGCCGAAAAGGTTAATAACCGATATCTCAAAAAATTTCCATTTGCAGTTCTGATGAGTACCACTCTTTGGGAGTTCAGGATTGATTATGCAAAAATGACTGACAACAGGCTCGGATTCGGAAAAAAACTGATCTGGGCAAGGGATTCCGAGTAGAACCGTTTTCAAGCGGCCCGGAGTTTTCAACGCCTTTAGGTACACTGTTTGTCCCGGGAATCAGGGAACTTCTTCAAATCTGAAAACGTTGGCAAATTGGCAAATTCGTCCCTTCGCCGATTGCATATATCATTAAATGAACATATCGGGAATTAGTCTGAAGGCCATTTCACCCTGGTTTGGCTTCAGTTCATGCCAGCTATCTACCGCAAAATCAGTTGCCACTGTTGAACACGTCGGAACATCGTCGTTAAAATCGCGCAACAGGAAATGCATATAGTAATAGACCGAAGGGTTATGTCCGAATATGAGCACTGTTTCTTTCTCATCTTCTAATTCCTGCAGCATCTTCAGGAAGTTTTCCGAAGTCTTACCGCTAAAGAGCTTCTTTTCGAAACGGATGGAATTAGGAGGGTAGCCCAGGGCATCGGCATAGAGCCGGGCTGTCTGGCTGGTTCTTACCGCCGGGCTGGCAATAATCAGATCGGGATGAATACTCATTTGATGAAGTTCGGAGCTAATTTTCCGGGCATCCTTTTCTCCTCGTTCCGTCAGTGTGCGGTCGTAATCCTGGTCATATCCATAGGATACAGCTTTAGCGTGTCGAACGATAATCACTCTTTTCATCATATTAAGATTTAAGTAATTACTTAATAAAAAACCCCAATCAAAGATAATTGATCGGGATTAATTTTTTACTATTATTTTGATGTTTTAAGTATTTCCTTTTAATGGCTTTTTTCCATCTCCTTCCAAACCAATGCGCTTGCGCCTACAATTGCCACTGATCCTTCCTTAAGTTTTGACGGGAGTATTTTCACTTTATTGCGGAAAATCGGGAGCAGGTGTCGCTCCATGCTATCTTTTGTCGGTTTGAAGATATAATCACCCGCTGCTGCGGCCCCCCCAAACAGGAATATTGCTTCCGGGCTCAGATAATGTACTGTATCGGCCAATGAACGGCCAAGCAATTCACCGGTGTGCCGGAATACTTCCTTTGCAATCGGATCGCCTTTTTCGGCAGCGTCGAAAACAATTTTGGCAGTCATCTCAGCATAAGGTATCTTTGCCAGTTGGCTTTCTGTTGCATTGTGCTGGGCAAGAAGCTCATAAACTGTCCGTTTGATACCTGTCGCAGAGCAATAGGCTTCGAGATGCCCGTAGCCGCCGCATCCGCATAAACGGCCGTCAGGAACGAGGGTCGTATGTCCGCATTCACCTGCAAAACCGTCAGCCCCATAGACAAGGTCGCCGTTAACG
>JBBRGI010000263.1:0-5300 GCA_038240855.1 Bacteroidales bacterium
AACATTTGTCACACAACCGACTTTTTTTATTTATTTAAGATCTTCTCTTCTACATGGTGTGAATATTTTCGGCGCTCTCTTTGAATTTATCCATATCCATCTCTACATAGAAATTCTTTACACCGCCTGTTTCAGCTGCATTGTAAAACTCTCCCCAGTCTACAATGCCTTTACCAACAGGTACCTGCTTGTTTTCTGCCGAGGACCAGTCTGCAAGATGTGCTGAGATGAAGCGACCGGGATACTTCAAAAAATAGGATGATGCCTTGTAACCGATACTGATTACTGCTACCTGAAATTGCATTTTAATCAATTTTGAATCAAGTTGTTTTAGTAAGGCATCGTAAATTAACCCCCCATCGATTTTTTCGAATTCCATATGATGATTGTGAAATCCTAATTGAATTCCGGCTTTCTTTGTTTTCAACCCAATTTCATTTAATTGATCGCAGGCTTTTAACCAGTCACTCATCGTTGCCTCTTTGGGAAGCCAGAAGCTCGAGCAGATCATTTGTGTTAATCCCAGTTTTTTCGAATATTCAATCCGCTCTGCCAGATTATCCTTTAATTCTCCGAATGTGAAATGAGAACTTTCGCATGTCAGACCTGCATCGGTAATGATTTTACGCATCTCGCCCGGTTTCATTTTTACAAGCGGTTCAAATCCGGATGATATATACCCACGAGGAGAACACATTTCAACCCCCTGGTAGCCTAATTTTGCCATCATTTTCAATGTTCCTGTAAAATCTTTAACCAACATTTCCCGAATAGTATAGACCTGAAATCCAACCGGATGTTTTGGATGTGAACTTATAATATCAGCGTGGCCGGTCAATGGGAGATGTGATAAAAGGGCTGCGGAACCCAATCCCAGCACACTTTTTCCGATAAATTGCCTTCTGTTTAATGTGTTCATATTGTTTTTTTTAGTGGTTTAAGTCTTTTAAATAGTATCGGGATTCCAGCCGGCCCGGTACTCTCGCGACAGGTATTTGTTAGCATCGGGGACATTGGTGATTTTCATATTCGATCCATCGTATTTCAGCAATCGGCCGGCTCTTAGCGCCACAGCATAGAGATTTACCGCTTCGGTAATCGGCAACGCTTCGATGAAACTGCCCGGGCATTGTTTCCCGTTTCGGCAGGCATCCAGAAATAGTTGAAATCCTGTCCGTTTGTCGACTTTTGTATTTGCCTGAGCTGTTTCGATTCCTTTCATTTGCTTTTCGGAAATCAACCTGGGGTTATCTACATGAAAACCTGCAAGTATTTTTCCTTTGTCGCCGACGAACATCATCCCTTCCTGATCTAATTCCTTATTATCTTCTAATAGCTCAACTGGAACAGGAGGACGTATTCCACCATCATACCAGATTAAATCAACAGCTGGTCGTATACCCTTAGCCGGATATTTAAACCTCACGGAAGAAGCCATTGGAAAAGAGAAGTCGTTTTTAATCTGGAACGCGGTTGAGTCACGCAAGCCACAAACGTGGCTGAAATTTGGCTCAATGATGGTTGGAGATTCAAGTTCGAGGGCTTTAAATACTGTCCAAAGACTATAATGCCCCATATCCGCCATAGATCCTCCGCCGAAATCGTACCATCCCCTGAAAACCATGTTGGTATAGTTTGGATGATAGGGGCGTTTGGCTTCCGGTCCTGACCATAAATCCCAATTGAAATCTTTCGGTATTGCAATGGTATCGGTGGGCAAAGTTGGATATTGCGGCCAGACCGGTCGGTTCGACCAGTTGTGAATTTCTTTAAGCGTTCCGATTTTCCCGTCGTTGAGCCATTTCATCACCAATTCCATCGAACCGTTGTAATCCCAAGGAATCAGGTGAGTTGTAACCTGAGGATTATTTCGTGCCAGATCAATTACTTTTTTCCCTTCGTGCAGCCTGTTTGATAATGGTTTGTGAATCGAAACATGCTTACCTCTTTTAATCGCTGCGGTCGCAATCAGTCCGTGTAGATGGTCTGGTGTCATCACTTTAACCGCATCCAGGTCTTTCTCTTTTTCGAAAAGCTCCCTGAAATCGGCATAGGCATTACATCCGCTGAGTTTTTGCTCCTGACGGAATTTTTGATAGTACTCATCTACAATAGCTTTCCCATTATCACACCCCCCCGGAATCGTATTATCCCCGCCAGATTTCCACCCTGGATTTTTAAGTTTTTCCCTGATTTCATCCCGTAGACCGTTTTTTCCCCAGTCGAGATAACCGATAGCAGTTTTTTGCGGATCACATACTGCAATAATTTGTAGTTCAGGAATATCCAATAGAGGAAGTAATTCACGGAGTCCCTGGGTTCCAACGCCTATGTAAGCGAGTGTTGTTTTATCGCTCGGGGCAACAAATCCGTTTCCTCCCAGAACATGACGTGGCACGATGGTTATTGCAGCCGCTGCCGATGTAATTGTTCCTACAAATTTTCTTCGGTTAAAAGGCATAAACCCTGTTTGGGGTTGTTTATTGTTTTTTAATTGTTTGTTCGATCCATTTTGATTGATTGGCTTTTTCATGGTAACTATGTAAGTTTATTGTTGAAATCAGCTGCAACACAACAAAAAAAAGATACAATTCCAGAAAATTTAATGGCTGGCTTATGAAACGAGGAATGCTTTTAGGTATTAGAAATATGATTTTCAGGAATTTCTTACCAAAATTAAATAAAAGAAAGAAAAATCAAAGTAGTTTGTAAAATATTTAGGGAGATGAAATTATCTCTTTCAGGAAACCAGTAATGCGAAATCGATTTTATTCCTCGAAAGGATGATTTTCTGATCGTGTTCCAGCTTTTTCAGCAATCGCGATACAACTTCGCGCGAAGTATTCAGCAAAAGCGCAATCTCCTGATGAGTTCCCGTATAAATTGCAGATCCGGTTGTACGGTAGCGGTCTGTAAAAAATTTGATCAGCCTGTCATCCATTTTTTTAAATGCGATACTATCGATTGTCTCGAGCAGTTCGTCGAACCTTTTTCGATAGGCATACATAATGAACTCTTTCCATGTTTGAAATTGTACAATCCAAAGATCAAGGCATGGAATCGGAATCTGTACTACTGTAACTTTACTTTCTGCAATTGCCCTGATATTGCTTAAAGTATGGCCCATACAACATGTTAAAGCCATGGCGCATACCTCACCAGGATTAAGGTAGTAAAGCAATAGTTCCCGTCCATCTTCATCCATGCGGCACACACGCACAACCCCCTCAAGTAACAAAGGAAATGATTTGATGTATTGACCTTCGCGTATCATTTCATCGCCTTCGTTTAGTTCTGTAATCCTCCCTTCAAGACCAATCGCCTGACGCAGGGCTGGTTCGAAGTAGGGGAACCGTTTCTCTAGAATTTCGGGATCAAAACCGGGTAAGTTCATAGTTTTTAGTTGTTTTCAGTATTTTAAATGCATCTTAGAATTTACTTAATGGTTGATTTTGGGAAGAATGGCGCACAATAAAAAGTGGTGCAGTGATCAACACAAAAACAGAAATTAAAGCGATGGCAATTCCAAGTCCGAAATGGTCAGCAATGATACCCAACATAGCGGAGAGGAGCGCAGCAAATAGTGTTTCAAACTGCGATGCGGTCGAGAGTACAGTAGCCAGAATATCTGTATCAAGCTGATTGGCTGTTTCGCTGATAGCGATAGGTTTTCGCAGGTTTTCAACCAGGTAGATGATAACGTAGAAGCCAACCGCTATTGCCGGATAACCAGCATAATAAGTGATTCCACTGATAATACCTGCCAGTAGACCTGTCCAAAGCGAAATGGTAAGGGCTTGTTGAAGATTCACCGTCTTTTTCGAAAATGCAGACGATTTGCGTGATGCGTAACTGGTTGACTGGTAGATAAAGAAATACACAATTCCAACGACCATGGCACTGCGTTGTTCATCGGAATAACCGATCATCACGGGCAGGCTAAGTGCCAAAGCGGCCAGGATTGGTTGCAGGAAATCTTTGACGGCTTTGTAATATCCCGAATAGATTGAATTGTTGATGGTCGTTTTAAGCAGTCCCGGTTTTTTGAAAGAATAAAAAAATTCTTTCAAATTCCGGTAATAATTGATCCTGATCTCGGCTAAATGAAAACCGGTTTTAGATCCGTCAAGTTCTTTTGGATAGCTAGCAACAAGAATTAAATCAGCAAGATATGGTATAACAGAAATGATAAAGATCATCCGGTAATCGCGTGTTAAAATTACAAAAAAAGCTGCAAGTAAGGCCGAAATGGCCGAGCCTCTTTGCGACCAGGCCCTTGTAATACCGTAATAGGCCACCTTTTCAGACTGCCACCCGTTAATTTTCAGATAATCAAAAATCATTGCTTTGTGAGTGCCAGTACGAAGCGCTTCACCCAACGCAAACAAAAACATAGCCACCGTAAAACCTAAAATGCGATAGCTGAAAAAGAAGAAAATAAACGCTCCGATATAAAATGCGAACGATGCCATTAAAGTACGACGCCGGCCCATCGAATCAGCCAGAATTCCGGCAGGAATCTCCAGAATATTTTGAGTAATTAGTTGAAAACTAATTAGCAATCCAATTTGTGTATAGTTAAGCCCAACATCACGCAGGAACAGGATCAGAAAAGGCTCAAAAAAGAGGAGGTTTTTCAGGAAACCGTAAGCACAAAATTTTCGGAATTACTTATTGCGGGCAAATGTCATTCAGAATGCTTTATTTAATTATGCAACAATGCTTCATGTCGAAAAATGGCGACTGGCCACTGGCGACTTGCAAATAGCTGCCAGTAGCCAGTTGCAAGCCGCTATTCGGGCATTTAGCTAAAGCGTTGTTATCCTCGCTACCCATCCACCATTATTTGCCAGTTTAATTTTTACAAGATCGTCGGATTTAACTTTCTGCGAGGAGATCTTCATATTTTTTGGTGCTTTATTAGCATCTTTGGCATCTGCCCATATCTCAATCGCATGTTCTCCTGCTGAAATAAAATCTAATTTAATCGTTATTTCTTTCTCTTTGCTATTGTTCATCACGCCTATAAACCAATCATTGCCTGTTCTTTTAGCAATGGCTACGTATTCTCCCGGATAACCATCAATAAAATGGATATCGTCCCAGGTTGTAGGAACGATTTTCAAAAAATCGACACCGGGTTGATTCAGAATATTGTCAGGATGATCGCACACTACGGTAAGCGGACTTTCGTAAATAACAAACTTGGAAAGTTCTGCAGCACGTGTATTCCATACAACTGCAGGTGTTTGATTCTTATATTGTTCTTTGGTCACATTCAGAAAAGCACCCGGTGTATA
>JBBRGI010000264.1:0-5297 GCA_038240855.1 Bacteroidales bacterium
CGGTGCTATGATTTTTGTAGTTGTTGAGGAATTAATCCCTGAATCTCAAACCGGGAATGAAACCGACTTATCGACCATCGGCGCTATGTTAGGATTCGCAACCATGATGTTCCTGGATGTAGCGCTTGGGTAAAGGAACTACAGGTACCGGGTAATTGTATTCAGGGCTTTATTGAAGCTAAAAACTGTAATTTCAAATTTACTGATTACAGAAATGATTCTCACCCCTCGGGAAAATGACGCCACCCTGGTAAATATTACGGAGAAAAGCATGGAAAATGACGACGCCGGAATAAAATGGTTGCAAGGCAATACCGAAGGTTGTGCAAATTTCCTGGCCTGCCTGAAGGCATACCTGGAACACGGAATCAACCTTCGAAAAGGGGGTTATGAATTTCTTAAACATGGAAAATATTAGAGCCAACAGAATAATTTCTCACTGTTGTCCATAGCAAATTGCAATCTCAAAATTGTAGTTTCATAGGTGCCGATCCTGATTCCTTAAAGCTTAATTCTCAGCACATTCACCGACTGTCCTTCGGGGGTAAGCAACAAAGACCGGCCCGAAACCTTAATCTTCTTTAGCACAGTGCCAACATTTGCGGGATTGGAGAAACGCTGAATGAAAAAACGCATTAGGCTATAAACTTCAGGATGCACGTGCATTCCTAAAGCCTGATAGCCTAAAGTCTGAAAGTCTGTAATCTTTCTACTCGCTTTGATGTCCCTGATGGGTGCCCCGATCGCGATGAATAAATATTTTTTTGGATTTGGGTTGTCCTGTACGCTGATTTCCTCCTGGCCTGCCGGTGGAAGGGCGACGTCCAAAACGTTTTGCACTTGACGGATTATAAAGCGGAGCTTCGCCAAAATCAGGCGGAAGCGGAATCTTAATAATATCACGCTCAATCAATTCTTCAATTTTCTTAAAATTATGCTGGTCAATATCCGAAATAAGCGTAATGGCAACTCCGGAACTCTGGGCGCGCGCCGTACGGCCAATGCGGTGTACATAATCTTCAGGATCGCGCGGAACATCATAGTTCATCACCAGGTCAATCCCGTCAATATCAATTCCCCGGGCCACGATATCGGTTGCCACAAGAATCTGTGTTTCACGATTCCGGAACCTCAGCATCACATCTTCGCGTTCTTTCTGATCAAGATCCGACAACATTCCGTCCGTTTTAAAACCCATCTTCTTTAGTTCACGAACAAGACCATTCACGTTGATTTTGCGCGAAGTAAAAATGAGTACACTCTTGTAATCTGTTTTCCCCTTGAGTAACGATTTCACGAGCGCGACCTTCTGGCTCTCGTATACCATGTAAGCTGCCTGTATAATATTCTCAGCCGGCTTCGAAATAGCAATATTTACATTCAGTGGTTTATTCAGGATACCTTCAGCCAGCTTCCTGATTTTGGATGGCATAGTAGCTGAGAACATCAATGTCTGCCGGGCTGTGGGAAGCTCACGCACAATACGCATAATATCATCGAAAAAGCCCATATCGAGCATACGGTCAGCCTCATCAAGGATCAAATGTTTGATGGTACTGAAATCTGAATATTTTAGGTTGATGTGCGATAATAATCTGCCGGGCGTTGCCACGATAATATCGGCACCCTGGATAAGCGCAGCTTTTTGCTGGTCAAATGCAGCCCCTTCACCGCCTCCGTAAACTGCGAGCGAAGTTGCTCCGCAGAAATAAGAAAACCCTTCTATCTGCTGATCAATCTGTAAGACCAGTTCCCGTGTTGGGGCAATGATCAATGTGTTTATACCGTGGCTCTTAGTTTGGGTAATGCGGTTCAAAACAGGTAACAGGTAGGCCGCTGTTTTTCCTGTGCCTGTCTGCGCGCAGGCAATCAGGTCACTCCCACTCCAGATGGCCGGCATCGCCAACTCCTGGACAGGTGTACATTCCTCGAAGCCCATGGATTCAAGACCTTCCATGATCTCGGGAACAAAATCAAACTCTTTAAATTTCAAGTTATTTATTGGATTAAATTAAAATCACTCTATTCAACATATAATACCAATCCTTTAAGATATTCACCCTCTGGATGATATATATTAATAGGATGATCACCGGGCTGCGATAACTGGTGCAAAACACGTATGTTCCGTTTTGATATTGCTGCAGCCGAAAACACAGCTTCACGAAAATTAGTCCTCGTGACAACCTGGGAACAGGAAAAAGTAAACAATATACCACCGGGTCGAATCTGTTGAAACGCTCTGGTATTTAATTTCTTATAACCCTGAAGGGCATGGTTCAATGCGCTGCGGTGCTTTGCAAAGGCAGGCGGATCAAGAATAATTAAATCGTATTTGTCATTTATATCCTTCATAAAATCGAACGCCTCGGCAGTAAAAGCCGCGTGCCGCTGGTCGCCGGGAAAATTAAGTCCGACATTCTGGTTGGTAAGTTCAATCGCTCTGGCAGACGAATCCACCGAATGAACCAGCTTAGCCCCTCCCTGCATCGCGGAGAACGAAAATCCTCCCGTGTAACAAAACATGTTCAGAACATCCTTTCCGAAAGAATATTCGCTTAATAATTTTCTGTTTTCGCGCTGATCGACAAAAAAACCGGTCTTCTGTCCATCTTCCCAGTCGACAAGAAATCGGTTTCCGTCTTCCATCACCTCACGGGTTGTTAGTCCGCCGTATAAATATCCGTCAACCGGTTCGACTGACGCTTTGAAAGGCATTGTTTTCGCACTTTTATCATAAACTGCCGACAGCAAATCGCCCAGGACAATTTTCAGGGCCTCAGCTAGCATATTCCGGATAAGCCACATTCCGACTGTATGAGCTTGTAAAACAGCCGTTCCGTTGTAAAAATCGACAATCAGTCCGGGCATTTCGTCGCCTTCACCATGAATCAGTCTGAAGACATTGGTCTCCTTTCGGGAAGTTAACCCGATCCTTTGACGCAAATTAAATGCAGATTGTATTTTATCGCACCAGAATGCTGTATCCGGAACAACATCCTTAAATGAAAAGATTCTCACCGCTATAGATCCAATAGAGCTATGACCGATTCCTAAAAAACGATCATCACTCGTGTAAACCGTTACAACGTCACCCTCTTCAACGAGTCCTTCAATGCGATCAATTGCGCCCGAAAAGATCCAGGGATGAAACCTGAAGATCGACTCCTCTTTCCCCTTTTTTAAAATAATTTTGCTAAACTTCGACATTCTTAAATAAAAATTCTTGCAGGAATCTGCGATAGGATCAATCCTCCAGGGCGCTTTCTGCTATTTCTGATTCGCATAATACTGTCTCAACCGGGGTGATCAGCAATTGCTTGTAAATTTCGCACGCAACCCATGCATCGGTAGCTCCATAAATTAATTGTTGCTCCGTTAATTCAGGCGCATCCCAGTTGGTGAGCCGTTGAGATTTGGAAATTCTGAACCCTAAAACGAGGGCAGATAATTTTTTAAGACTGAAATTCTCGATCCCGTAATTTTTTACAAGATCCTGTAATTCGATAAATCCCCCGGGTTTAAACGCAACTATACGTTGTAAGATCTTAATATCATCCCTGATAGCTACCCCGACTTTTAAAATATTCGGAGAGGCCAGTATCTTTATTAGTCCATTTGGCAAACCTATTTTATTGATTCTGAACAGAAAAGCCTGGTCGGAGGTCGAGAGTTGAAGTAAAGATACAGGGTAAGTCTGACCTTTTTTAAATGCAGGCCGCGTCTCTGTGTCAAAACCTATAATATTCTGATTGCTAAGATATTCCAATGCAAGTCCCAAATCTTCAGGTTGTTCAATTAAGTGAACTTTACCTTCGAATGAAGAAAGTGGCAATTCAGCTAATTCATCATTGGAAATACATTTCTTTATTATTTTAAGTCCCTGACTCATAATTTTGTTCATCTAATTCAAATGGTGCTTCCAACCATTTATTTGCTGTCTTTTTTATCCAAATCTTCGTCTGATTCGTCAAGTTCGGAATTTCCATAAACCAGATTGTGAATCGCACGAAGACCGTTGACCAACCGCTGACCCCAATACTGCTCAAAATTGGTGCGGCATTCCCACAGTGCATCATTCATCACATCGAGTGTTCCGATTCTGTAGGACAGTATAAAATCTTTCAGGTCCTGATAAATATCGGTTATATTATCCGAAATACTGGCCTCGAGAGCGACTTCGCTGTATTGCATCGAAGGATCGAAGACCTCCTGATAGGCATCAAACTGTCCGAATTTTACCTGAAGTTTGTGCAGAATGAAATTGTAATCCTCCTCACTCACAAACTTCTCGGGTGCATCATCCGACATCTCGATGTCAGGTTCGGGTAGTAACGCTGCCTTGAGGTAAAGCAGCGGAAACAACTTCTGTACACGTGTAATAAAATCCTTTCGCTGAAACTGATCAACAGCCTCAATAAAAGAACAATACTCATTGGCTACAGTGGCAAATTCGATCACATTTTTCGAATAAACCACCTCTGAAAATGGCTCTTTACTCATTAAAATCCATTTCTTTTTAAGAATTCCCCGCAAAGGTAATTAAAATCCCGATAGTGTAGGCATTCAACATTTTATTGCCCGACGGAATTGTTCGTCAGCAATCCCTTTGAACCCGATTTCAGCATTCCGTTATCCAGCATCCACCGCGAAACCTTTAGGACAATAGGTTCAGGTTCGTTAATCATTTTTACTAACTGGTCGATGGGGTAACTCTCAGAAAGTAAAATTTTCCGGATTTTTGCCGAAATTCTGTTAAAATCGGCAAACCTGATGCCTGAAACGTGATCACCATTACACACATCGCACCGCTGGCAGGGTTCGGATCCATACTGACCGAAATATTCGAGTAAAACCACACTGTGACACTTATTATTGTTTAGCGCATAGTCGATCACCGAATCAACCTGTGATTGGTATTTAACTTTCCGGTGCTGATAAATATCAGCACTCATGTGAATTCGGTTTGTATCAAGCCTTTCGGTCTCATAGACGATTACAGGGGTTTTCTTTTGAGGAATATAATCGATTATTTTCATTTGAGCCAGCAACTTAAACTGTTGATAAACAAAATCTCCTGTCATATTGGCACGCCTTGCAAGCAACGCCTCATCAACATTTACAAAATCGGTAAACACTCCTGTATAAGATCTGAGAACCAGCTTAATAAATGCATCGAGTTCACTATTTTGCAATTGTATTTTATATAGATCATCACGCCTGATGGTGAACAGGATACGTGAATAATTATCCACATTCTCGATATACGAAACATACCCCTGCCGTTCCAGGAGCTT
>JBBRGI010000265.1:0-5297 GCA_038240855.1 Bacteroidales bacterium
GCCGGCATTTTATATCCTGCGACCTTGAAAGAGAGACCTTCGAACCGAATATTTTCCACCTTCCGTGAGCTTTTCCCGTCACCCTGTATGACTATAAACTTATCAGTAACCGGTGCAGTAACTTTTATACTTTCGATTGACTCCCCCTTAAGTGGCATATAATACAAATAACCGGTACGATCGAGGTACCACTCGCCGCAAGTATCAAGAGCAGCCTTGTAATTTTCAAGCGTATAACGTGTTTTCTTATCAGGCCTATTCCACGGTTTCATACCGCCACCTACTGTAAAAATAGCTGATGAATCCTTGTCAAGCGAGGTAACTCTTTTACGGGTATTGTCCCATTTATGATAAAGTACCAGCACCGCATCATCAAAATCGGTTTCGGAAAACTTTTCCAGATCACGCAGTCCGTCGGGGAAAAGTTTAAATTTCTGAACGGCTAGATCAGCGGTACGTCCGGTTCCCTTGTCGATAATTGTTTCAGAGACATCTTTTAGAAAATAAAATCCATGATTAGGTGAAGCGGCTCTTTTAGCACGTACACCATTAACATACAACTGTTCGAAATACCAGCCATATTGAGCAACTTCAGGAATTTTTGTACGCCACAACGTTTCCGACAATTTTTCAAATCCCGAAATATTTCTTCCACCATAAAAAACGGGATGTGCACCTTCTTCGGCCTTGAAAATAACCGATGCCCTTTCCGTTCCGGAATCACCGGCATCAAAAAAGACAGGTTCTGCCATGAAATAATCGCCGTTGCCAATAATGATTTCAACGGGTTCGGAAAGATTCCGGGCAGACCGCAACATTTTTAACCTCGCGACCGCTCCGTTTAAACCTGCAAGTGGCCGGGCTTTTGTCCCCGGATTTGCGTCATTCCCCGAAACAGCCACATAAATTTTTAATCCTTCAGACTTTGCTTCTGTACATAGCCCTGTCAGGACAATTGAAAAAAGGAGAAATAACCCATTCAGGTTTAGATTTTGTAATTTCATATTGGTTAAATTAGTAATCATTAATTTTATTCTGAAACCCGGAGTACGCCAATATTCCGGGAATCGTTTGTGCCGGTTACTTACAGGCTAATTATTCCTCAGCCATTTAGTCTTTAAACTTTTGCTCACGAAGATCCAGCCAAAAATAACGAAACAAAACGATATTCTGCCGATAACAGGTGTCGAAATTTGCTTGTGAAAGAATTGATATATTTGCAAGTCAAAAGATCAAACTAAACATATGCTAAACTCTATTTGTAAGAAAACGAAACTGTTCAATTTTATTTTATCTCTGTTAATACTACCTGTCCTGTTAAAAGGTTGCTCAAAGGACGAAGAGACAGCGCCACCGCAGGAGCCTCCGGTCACAGTGACGAAAACCCTTAAAGGGAAAGCGCTTTTTCCGATCGGTGCTGCCGTTTCAGTTGCCCGCTTAAAAGATATTAACTTCTCGGGGGCTTTTAAAAACAATTATAACCAATTATCGGCTGAATACGAAATGAAGATGACCCATATCTGGACATCACCGGCAGGGTATTCATTCACTAATCCTGATTACCTGGTAAATTATGCGATACAGAATTCCATGAAGATACACGGACATGCACTGCTTTGGTACAGTTCGTTTCCTGATTGGTTTAAAACTGCCGCTTACGACTCACTAAACTTCGAAAACAACGTAAAAACATACATTCAGACCGTAGTTGGACGCTTCAAGGGAAAAATTGGAAGCTGGGATGTGGCAAACGAGATTTTTGCTGACAATGGTTCATTAAGGACTGATGCCACTGTTTACAAAACATTTAAGGATCCGGTTGCTTTTTATGGCCGTTGTTTCCGGTATGCAAGAGACACTGATCCGGTTGTGAAACTTTTCTATAATGATTACGACATGGTCCTTAATTCGGCCAAGAGAAACGCTGTACGAAAACTGGTTGAAAGGTTCAGAAATGAGGGTTACCCTATCGACGGTATCGGTGATCAGTTCCATACTACCTCCTGGACCAGCAAACAGACCATAAATACCGGATTAACTGACCTTGCAAGCCTCGGATTGCTGATCCATATTTCGGAACTGGACATACGGGTAAACCAGAACAAGTCGGATTCGTATATTTTTACTGAGGCCGAAAAACAAAAGCAGTCAGACATGTACAAGGCGATTGTTGAAATGTATGAGACTTTGCCTCAGGTGCAGAAATTTGCCATAACCACCTGGGGAATAACGGACAAATATACCTGGCTAACAGGGTGGTGGCATCCAAAAGAATACCCTCTGCTTTTCGACTCAAATTACTCGAAAAAGAAAGCATACGACGGTTTTCTATCCGGTCTGAAGTAACGGCCAAGGTCCGATTACTGATTTTGGGCAACCAATTATGAGAAATATCATAATCATACTGAAGAGTTTGGGCAGTGAAAATATGAATAGGAAAATTAATCAACTCAGTCGAAACACTTTTGGTTCGTGGCAAACCCTACGACCCGTTTGCGTTAGTTCCTGCCTTAATAAACGATCTGCAGGTTGCTCTTGATAAAACATTTAATTAACTAACGGATGCCGTCGAGGTTTTCGCAACATCCGAATCCCTGGCTTCCCTTTTCACCGAACCCGCAGAAATATCCGATTCGCAGCAAATCTTTATCAGCTTTGATTTTAAAGTTGTAATGATAGCCTACCAGCCTGGTTTCGCGTAGTGTTCCTACTTTTATGGTACTCCCCTTCTGTTTGGGAGAACTCACCAGTTCCAGTGTTGCGTCCTGTGTGTCAAATGAACTCACCTGGCCCGTGAATACGCGAAGCTTTTCTTTAAGATTCTCAATAATCAGCTGAATATATCCTTCATCTGCAGGAGAAAGGTATTTGGCATGTTTACGACCTTCAATTTTTTGGGAAACAAAAATGGGAGAGAGCGACCGGAATGTCATCTCGTCCGTAAAAAACGGGTCAGGAACTGCCTCAATGGAAGTAATTTTGAAACCGGCACCCGAAACCCGATCTGCCAGTGTAAATTTACGGCTACGGAATATGTCACTTATAAAATGTTGAATCGTCTCATCGGGTAATGTGGAAATAAGTAGTTCAACAGGATCCGATTTCACAGTCAGCCGGTCACCAATGATCTCACGATGCCTGACATTAAGATTTGAAAAAGTATAAAGCCGGAAATGCTTTTTAATGTCCAAAAATCCTTTGTCCTGCAGCCATGCAGTAAATCCCGGATCGCTTTGATTGATCAATTTGTTAATACACTCGCTTAATTGGTATTGGTAGTTAACCGGCAGGGTATTTTGTTTCCGGTCTGTAAGCGATAGGATCAGTTTAAATCTCATATGTAAAATCTCCTCTTTAAATCTTGCAGAATAAAAAAGCATCTGGTAATCAAAAATATAAATTAACCTTTTTTAACCTGACAACCCGGATTATTAAATTCAAAATATCCCGGGTGCACAAAGGTATCAATAATAAGATTTTGAATATTACTGATACGATGCAAAAACAATTTTATTTTAGTTGACGGTATCTGAGAGCTGCTTCGAGAAAATAGTAATCAGCGTATACCAGAGGAACGTCAATTTCAGCTCCATGAGGTATGCTCCCTACACTATGGTTCAGGATAAAATACTCATTTGAAGCCAATTCCATAAAAGCCGGAGAAGCGAGCGATTGAAGTATTGTTGTAGCAGCCCTGGTGTATTTTTTGCTTTTTGATTGAGATGCTGATCCCAGTTCAAACAAAGCAGAACTTGTAATTTCTGCTGCAGATGCATCACGCGGAATAACAATTTTGAAATCCTCCGACCACTTTTAGTTTTTCAGTGACCAGTTTTGTGACTGCATTTGTTGCGATCGGAAAGACTTTTCGCAGATCGATTTCAGTTTCGTCAACAAGTTTTTCTTTGAGCGTCTTTACAAAGATATTTTTTATCTCCGTTGCCAGGTTAATTTTGCATATACCTCTTTTGATGGCTTCAATCAGTGCATGGTGAGGAACACCAGAACCTCCGTGCAAAACGAGTGCTGCATTGGAAATCTTGTATATTTGTTCGAGCCGTTCCATATCCAGTTTAGGCTCCTGTTTATAGAACCCATGAGCCGTTCCGATAGCAATCGCCAAAGCATTTACTCCAGTCGCCTGAACAAATAACCTGGCTTCCTCAGGCTCCGTAAAACCTTTATTTTCGGCAGATTGGCCAAGTTTTGCAACAAATCCCAATTCTGCCTCGACATTGGCTCCATATTTTTGGGCTAACTCCACGACCCTCCTCGTAACCGTAATATTTTCCTGGAAAGATTTCTCACTGGCATCAATCATCACTGAATCAAATCCGATCTCAAGACATTCGGCCGCAAGTTCATAAGAATCACCATGATCGAGATGAATCCAGGCTTCAACGTTGTAATATCTGATAGCTGCCCTGGCCATCTGATAGGCAACCGGCAAACCCATATATTCAATCGAACTTCGCGTAAGTTGCAGTATTATAGGACTTTTACAGTCCGAAGCTGCTTTAAGAACACCTTGTAAGGTCTCCAGATTGTAAAAATTTGTTGCAAGCAGCGCCGTAGGCTTGTTTTGCAATTCTTTAAGTTTGTCCTGAAGTTTCACCCGTATAAATTTTTATAAGTTATATTTAATTATTTCTCTTCACTGTCAGACCGCAAGCCCTCGCATAAATGCCGACAAGCGTCCGGATATGGCTATGAATAAGAGCTTTAGGTTTCGCATCAATTTTACCTTCGCATACCTCGTAGAACTGATTTGGCATAAACTGACTCAATACTGAGAGGGGTATCTTGTTATGGGTAAGGTTATTAAAAAGCCTGGTTTTTGAATTTTCAATCTCCTGATTTAGCCAGTAATATCTTGACCTGTCCGAAAAGCTATATTTTTGTTTAAAATTTTTGGCATTATCGTCTCCATCATAATATGAATTCCAGTACCCGGGTTCATTTAACATGACTTTCCTGAGTGTATCCCTAAGCTTTGACAATTCAGGATGATTCCTTCCCATAATTTCCAATTCCATAGCTTCGAGCGAAAAAAGAGCTTCGCGGAATGCAAAAGTCAGCCATGGCCCTACCTTAAGAATACAGAAATGGTCCTCAACCAGCGCCTTTAGACAGCTTTCGGGTTGATAATCTGTGGAATGTGCTTCATACACAAGATTTTTGTATTCGAGAATCTTATTGCTTAGAATTTTGGCTTTCTCCCGTTGGTAGTTGAATACCTGATCATCACCAAATTCAACACCTGGCTGAACAACCAAACCTAAAACACGATCCCAGGC
>JBBRGI010000266.1:0-5271 GCA_038240855.1 Bacteroidales bacterium
ATTTACTTTTGGAAAGATGCCAAATTTGGTACAATTCCCAATCTGATTATTCTGTCAGTTACATTGGTGGGTCTTGGTTCGTATTTGTTACACAGCGAGTTTACAAGTCGAGTAAAAGTGGATTTTTTAGAAAACAACACGCTTTCTACTGACATATTAACTGAAAACGACATTGCTCATTTACCTCCGATAGTGCAAAAGTATCTTTACTATTCAAAGTCGGTAGGACAATCAAAAATAACGAATTTCAGGGCGGAATTTGTCGGAGGAATGCGTTCTAAACCCGAAGACGCATATATGAAGTTGCAATCAGTTCAATACAACTTCTACCAGAAACCATCACGTTATTTTTATATGACAGCAAGTAAAATGAGGCTGCCTGCAACTGGCCTGCATCTTTACCAAAACGAAACCGCCACCTTTGAGGTCAGACTTTTGAATTGGTTTAAAGTTGTAGATGCCCGGGGAGACAAAATGAATCAGGCAGAAACGGTTACGCTGCTCAACGATATGTGTTTTATTGCCCCTGCAACATTAATTGATAGCAGGATAATATGGAAAATCATAAACGATACAGCAGTAACAGCAATATTTAAAAATGAAAGCATCAGCGTAAGTGCTGTACTCTATTTTAATGCAGAAGGTGAACTTGTGAACTTCATAAGTAATGACCGTTACGACACTGACGGTAAAAAATATGACAGTTATCCCTGGGCGACGCCAGTTACAAACTACCGCTTAATAAACGGATATTTTTTGCCAGGCAAGGCAAAACTAATCTATCAGAAACCTGAAGGAGATTTTACTTATGGCGAATTAGAATACAAAAGCGTGAAGTATAATTTGACAGAATTGCAGGACTAATCATTCTTCATCCTGCACGAATCATTTTTCTTCTTACAGCATTCAAAATCCATTCGTCATTGATAATGAAGGACTTTCAGTAATCCCGGGTCAAGTCTTGCTTCCTTTATGGTCGTGTTCAGTATCGGAGGTTGAGCTATTGCCCATCCACCTTTCCTGCTCCGGCTCCACTGGCAGGCATGATCCAACTGATACTTGAAAGGAATTGGACAATTGATAATAAATGGTTCAAAATATTTTGATTTTTATTCAGTTGAGTTACTTAAAGAGGAGATTTTAAATCATAAAGACAAAATCCTAAGTTTAACAGGTTATACGCAAGACCAATCCTTGTTTAGTGAAGCCTTCACTGTCAACCGAGGCAATAAATTCAGAGCTAACGCTTAAAGTGAAGGCTTCACATCCATCAAGACTTGGTAATAATGCATAGTAAAGTTTATTTGTATATTTGAACTCTTTCCAGAGTTTACAAAAATTGTGTGCTATTTATGCAGGGCACACATATGGGCTAAATTCCAGTGAGCGGATACTGCTGATGCAAAGGTTTTTAGCCCTTAATAAGTTTTGTGCGGGGTTGGCAGGTTGGTGCTTTGAAGTACCCACCGGCATTTAACCTCGGGCGTAATAGCCATTGCTAAGGACAGCATGACTGACATTTCATCAATAAAAAAAAATTGCTATGGACATTCAGAACAAAACCAAAAATGAACTTATAAGAGAGTTGAAGGAATTACTTCAAGAGAATAATTCTTTAAAAAAACAAAAAGAAAAACGTGAAGCAGAATTAATTGAAGCCAAAGAAAAAGCCGAAGAAAAAGAACGCGAACAGTTTTTTAGTTTCTTTAACCTTTCTCCTGATATTATGGTAATTGCCGATCCGAATGGCACTTTCACAGCAGTTAATCCTGCTGCAACGAAGTTACTTGGATATTCAGAAGAAGAACTTATCTCAAAACCATTTATAGATTTTGTTCATCCTGATGACAAACAGATTACACTTGACGAAATGGCAAGGCAAATTAATATAGGTTCTACACTTAATTTTGAAAACCGTTATTTGAATAAAAATGACAGTTATGTTTTGTTATCATGGTGTGCTTACTTTAACAAAGTAGCAGGAATTACTTATGCGACGGCACGTGATGTCACAAGAGAAAGGGCGATTGAAATAGAACTCATCAAATCCAAAGAAAAAGCTGAAAGAAATGAAATAGAACTAAAAAATGCCCAACAAATTACACACATAGGGAGTTGGTATTTAGATATTAAAACAAATGAAGTAGTTTGGACAGAAGAATTATACAAAATGTATGGTTTTGACCCATTACTTCCTGTGCCACCATATACAGAACACCAAAAGCTATTTACTGCTGAAAGTTGGGAGATTTTATCTACATCACTTGCAAATACAAGAGAAACGGGAATCCCTTATGAACTTGAGCTACAAACGGTGAAAGAAGATGGAAGCAACGGTTGGTTATGGGCGCGTGGAGAAACAGTGCTTGATAAAAATAATAAAATTATGGGACTTTGGGGAGCTGCCCAAGATATTACAGAACGAAAAATAAATGAACAAAACCTTATAAAAATTGTAAAAGATTTACAGGAATCACAACATTTAGCAAAAATTGGTAGTTGGGACTGGGATATTAAATCCGATATTATCACATGGTCGGAAGAACTATATAAAATTTTTGGTGTTGAGAATAATCAAGATCCACCGGGATACGAAGATCATCTCAAAATTTATGCACCTGAAAGTATCGAACGACTTGATAAAGCTGTTAAAAATACAATACAAACAGGTGACCCATTTGAACTTGATTTGAAGAAATCAGAAAAGAATGGTACCATAGGTTGGGTATCATCACGTTGTTTGCCAACCATTAACATAAATGGTGAAATAATATCGCTTCATGGCACTGTGCAAGATATAACCGAACGGAAACTGGCTGAAAAGTTATTAAACGTAAAGAATGAAGAATTACTTGTTGCCAAAGAAAAAGCCGAAGAAAGCGACCGCCTGAAATCAGCTTTTCTGGCCAACATGAGCCACGAAATACGCACACCAATGAATGGTATACTTGGTTTTGCCGAAGTTTTGAAAGAACCTGATCTGACCAGCGACCAACAGCGCGAATATCTGGAAATTATTGAAAAAAGCGGCGCAAGAATGCTCAATATCATCAACGACATCGTCGATATTTCGAAGATCGAATCGGGTCAGATGAAAACTTCTATAACCGAAACCAATGTAAACGAGCAGATTGAATTTATTTACACCTTTTTTGAACCTGAAATTGAGCAAAAAGGGATTAGGCTGTCGATGAAAAAATCGCTGCCTTCCGCTGAAGCCATTATTAGCACCGATCGTGAAAAGCTTTACGCCATTCTGACCAACCTGGTGAAAAATGCAATCAAATATACAAATGAAGGTAGTATTGAATTTGGATATTCTGTAAAGCAAGCCGAACTGGAGTTCTTTGTTAAAGACACCGGAATTGGAATCCGCACTGACCGGCAGGAAGCCATCTTCGAGCGCTTTATTCAGGCCGAAATGGTTGATAAACTGGCAAGGCAGGGAGCAGGTCTGGGCTTGGCCATTTCGAAAGCCTATGTTGAAATGCTTGGTGGTAAAATTTGGGTCGAAAGCGTAGAAGTTCAAGGAAGCACCTTCTATTTTACACTTCCATATAAAATAGAACCTAAAGAAGAAAACGATACAAAAATTCAGATACTAACTCCTGAAGATGAAAATCAAATAAAGAAGCTGAAAATACTGATTGCTGAAGATGATGAGACTTCTATAAAGCTAATTACAATCGGAGTTGGAAAATTTAGCAGCGAAATTATCATTGCTAAAACTGGTAATGAAGCAGTGGAAACCTGTCGCCGGAATCCGGATATCGATCTGGTGTTGATGGATATTCAGATGCCCGAAATGGATGGTTATGAAGCTGCCTGGCAAATCCGGAAATTCAATGAAAAGGTGATCATTGTTGCCCAAACCGCTTATGCGTTGGGAGGCGACCGTGAAAAAGCGCTAGCCTCAGGCTGTACTGATTACATTTCGAAACCCTTCAACAGAGCCGTATTGCTTTCAATAGTACAAAAATATTTCATTTAATAGTTAAAAGTAAACTAACAATTAAACGACAGCAAATTAAAATGTAACATTAAGTAAATAATACGTATTATTGCATAATAAGCAATAAAAAGGAACAAGAAACTAATCTTTTAATTGAGAAAATTAAGAGACTTGAAAAAGAGAATTCAATTCTAAAAGAACAACAAATTGAGATTACCGAAGCCAAAGAATTGTATTTGAAAATATTTGAAGAATTTCCAGCTTTAATTTGGCGTTCACGTTTAGACAAATTATGTGACTATTTTAATAAAACCTGGCTTGAATTCACGGGCAGAACAATTAATAAAATATTCAATATTGCTGAAAATTATTCAACACCCGGGACACAAAAAGAAACAGGAACTGGATTGGGCTTGATTCTCTGCAAAGAATTTGTTGAAAAACACAGTGGGAAAATCTGGGTAGAAAGTGAAGAAGGAAAAGGCTCAACATTCTTCTTTGCCATTCCATTTAGTATTGAACCGGAAGATAAAAGTGTAAATGTTGAGGTTGTTGCAGCAGATGAACCAAAAAATAATATTCAAAATCTAAAAATACTAATTGCCGAAGACGATGAAACGTCAAAAACCCTACTATCAATCGAAGTCGAAAAATTCAGCAGAGAAATTTTGAAAGCTAAAAACGGTTTTGATGCTGTTGAAATTTGTCGCAACAATCCAGACACTGATTTAATATTGATGGATATGCAGATGCCTGTAATGAACGGTTATGAAGCCACCCGACGAATACGAGAATTTAACAATGAAGTGGTCATCATTGCTCAAACTGCCTTTGCCCTATCTGGTGACAGAGAAAAGTCAATAGCAGCAGGTTGTAACGATTATATTTCAAAACCGATTAACAAAGCAGAATTAATTGCATTAATACATAGGTATTTTCGTAAATAATGTATTGATGAATGAGCACAATAAGTAAAAAAAAGCTCTGCGTTTAATGCTTATAAATTATGGCGAAAATGTAACATTAAGTAAATAATACGTATTATTGTCTAATTAGCAATAAAAAGGTAATAAGAAAGAATTGTTGTGCAGTTGTCAGGTCGCATAAAATCAAAATCTATGAACTGCAAGAGCGGTTATGGCATTAAAAAAATGATAGTAATATCCATACTATCCGGTATTTTAGGTTTATTGTTTTCAACTTCAGGCATTGAGACCAGAGTGGGCGAAATCAATATCAGTATACCATGGTCGTTAATTTTTCCTATAATTACCGCCATAGCTTTTGGCAGCAGGTTTGGTATTATTGCCGGGTTGGCA
>JBBRGI010000267.1:0-5237 GCA_038240855.1 Bacteroidales bacterium
TTTGCTGAAGCAAAAAAACTCGATATGACCTGCGATCTGATCGTTGGATCGGGCTGGCCTTTTGGCGCAGAAACCCTAAAAGGTGACGAAAGGGCACAGGTGGTTATAATTGATGCTGAGAAACTTGAAGGTCCGACTGTATATGAGACATCGCAATTCAATCTCTTTAAAACGGTCGATCCGGGTGTAACCGAACCTTGTCCCAGCCGTACTTTTGAAATACTTTCACTCAAACTGGTGCCTGACCCAATGAGTGGACTGGACCAGGTGATTGAGCTCTCCGACAAACGAAAAGATGAGATCATTCGCGTCGAAGTTCCTGCCGGCAAATTCGTCTTTTATGCACTGATTAAGGTGAATTCTTTTGCCAGCGTTATCAATGGCGCACCGGGGGCAGCAGGCCCTATCCTCAACCACATGGACAAAGTGGCCGTCAGGAAGTACCTCGACCATATGTCGGATACGATTCAGATGAAAACGGGTCCGCTTTCAAATCATTTACGTGCCTTTTTTACCGACTCGATGGAACTGGAAGGTAGTAACTGGACGGGTGACCTCGCCGAAGAGTTCAAAAAACGCAGGGGTTACAATATCATGCCCTACCTTCCTTTTACGATGTTTAAGGTTGGCCGCCTGGGTGGTGTTATTGATGATAAATACGGAGCGGCTAAAACACCCGGTTTTGCAGAAGAAATCAAACGTGTCCGCTTCGATTTTGAGCTGACCAAAGCTGAATTGCTGCGCGAACGATTCACCAGTACCTTTCTTCAATGGTGCAAGGATCAGAATGTAAAATCACGGGCACAAGCTTATGGCCGTGGATTTTTCCCGCTGGAAACCAGCATCGGGTACGATATCCCCGAAGGTGAATCGTGGACCACCAACTGGCTTAAGCACCGCCTTGGAGAAGAGATGTCCGACGAGGACTATCGCCGGGGACGGGGATATACCTGGATTAATAAATTTGTCTCTTCGGCAGCCCACCTTACCGGTAAAAGGATGATTAGCTGTGAGGAAATGACTAATACCTACCTGGTATTTAACGCTACGCTGGAACTGCTTAAGATCGGTTCCGATCAAAGCATCATGTCCGGGATCACTCATTCTGTTTTGGAAGGGTTTAACTATTCTCCTCCTGAAGCCCCTTTCCCCGGATGGGTTCAATACGGATCATACTACAACGAAAACAATAACTTATGGCCCTATTTTAACTATTTGACCAATTATAAAGCCCGCATCTCCTCCTTGCTCCTGAATGCGGATATGTACACCGATATTGCTGTTATGCCTGCAACTTACGACATGTGGGGAGAGATGGGGGTGCAGACCGATCCATTTCCCGAAAAACTTAATGTACCGTATACTTCGATCATCTGGGAATCAATTAATAAAAATGGTGGCTCAGCCGATTATACGAGCGAAATTGTCATTCAGGATTCTGATGTCAGAAACGGGCAGCTCTGCTACGGTCCCAAAAAATACAGGACACTCTTCCTTGTTGAGGTAACCAGCCTAAGCCCTGAAATTCTGGCCAAACTTTACGATTTCGTTAAAACCGGTGGCCGGGTTTTCTGCATCGAAAAATATCCTGAAAAATCGATCGGACTAACTAATTACCGGGAAAGGGACCAGCAGGTGCAGAATTGGGTCGAAAAACTCATGACCTTTCCTGCCCGGTTTGTCCTGATTAAAAAACCGAAAGACAACCTATTCCTGGAATGGTACCGTGATGTGATGGAAAAGTATACTATTCCGCATTACCTCGAAATTGAAAATCCTGATCGTTTTGTGATGCAGAACCGATACCAGGGTGATGACGGGAGCGAGATTTTCTTTTTCGCCAATGCACATATGCACAACGGTCACCAGACTAAAGTGACCTTTTCAAAAGAGATTATCAAAGGCCGTTACTGCTGGATTTGGGATGCTGAAAGTGGCGAAAGGTACCGGACAGAACTCAAAAACGGCAGTATTGACCTGAACCTCGGACCGGCCGAATCCCGCCTGGTCATCTTCAATAATGTAAAAGATGGAAAATCATGGATCCAGGTTCCCACAACCGGACCGGACTTTATTGCGATGAATAAAGGCTGGGAAGTGAAATTGCACCATAGTCGCGAGGATTGGGTCAAAACCGTGCAAATGGATGAGCTCAAAGATATAAAGGAGACCGAATTCGTCAATTTCACCGGAACAATTACCTATCGCAAAAAAATCAATTTCACCGGGGCGATTCCCGGTTTCCTTAACCTGGGTAAAGTTTGGGGCATCTCGGAGATATTGGTTAACGGAAATAATTGCGGGGTAAAGTGGTATGGAAACCGGATCTACAATATTGCAGATCTTATACATAAAGGTTCAAATGAAATTGAAGTTCGCGTAACCACGACCATGGGAAACTATATGAAGACACTGACCGACAATCCGACTGCGCAGAAATTTACTGTACTTAAAAATAAGGACCAGCCCATCCAGTCGATGGGATTGATCGGACCTGTAACGCTTTATTAATTATTAATTTACAAACTAATAATATGAATACATTAAAAATCATCGTTTTATCCCTGACATTACTTTGTGCACTTCAGCTTTCTGCAATAGATTATAACGCTTCGATGTTTGGAATTAAGTCATATGGTACAACACTAAATACCACTGCTATACAGAAAGCAATCGACTACATTCATGAAAAAGGCGGTGGCAGGCTTATGTTCTACGTTGGACGTTACCTCACGGGAACCATTCAACTCAAATCCAATGTAACCATCCGGTTGGAAGAAGGTGCCATCCTGGTGGGATCAACCAATATTTACGATTATAACATCAACAACCCTTACTGCGCCCTTGTTTTTGCCGATAAACAGGAAAACATTGGCGTCTCAGGAAAAGGGGTTATTGACGGTCAGGGTCGCGAGGTCGCCAATAACCTGGTCGACCAGATCCATAATGGCATCATCATTGACGAACTCAAAAACGACCGTCCCGCAACGCGTCGCCCCGGGTGTATCTACCTGCGCGAATGCAAAAACGTAGATATATCAGGTATCGTGATCAAAAACGCAGCTTTCTGGGTACAAACTTACGACCAGTGCCAAAACCTGAAGATTGACGGGATCACTGTTGACAGTAAAGCTTTCTGGAACAACGATGGCCTGGACATAGTAGACTGCAAGGATGTGAAAGTTACCAACTCTTTCTTTGATTCAACCGATGATGCGATCTGCTTCAAATCACACGATGCAACAAAGATGTGCGAAAATGTTGAGGTACGTAACTGTGTCGCCCGTTCAAGTGCCAGCGGAATCAAGTTCGGTACCGTAACTTCCGGGGGGTATAAAAACTTCAAAATCATCAACAATAAGGTGTACGACACCTATCGTTCGGCCATAACCATTGCAACACCCGACGGTGGGGTAATTGAGAACATCCTTGTGGATAGCCTTTACTCCTACAATACAGGCAACGTGATTTACCTGCGTATTGGCGCACGTTGGAACAAAGGTCGTACAGGTTCAATGAATAACATCACCATTCAGAATGTTTATGCCGAAGTTCCGGATACAAAACCCGATGCGGGGTATGAATATGAAGGTCCGATTGAGGATTTACCCCGGAACATCTCCCCTGCAAGTATTGTAGGTCTTCCCGGTCAGGATATTACAAATGTAACGTTGCGTAATATCCGGATTGCTTACCCGGGCGGCAGTAATCCCAACTACGCTTATCGGGGGATAAAACCTGCCGACCTTGACAGTATTCCGGAGATGCCTGCAGCCTACCCCGAATTTTCACAATTTAAAGAGCTACCTGCCTGGGGATTCTACATTCGCCATGTCCGAAACATCGTGTTTGAAAATGTGACACTCACTGCCAAAGCGAAGGATTACCGCCCGGCCATCGTTTTGCATGATGTAAAAGGGGCGACTTTCTCAGGCATGAAATACAATGAACCAGGCAGCGGCAAAAAACAGTTTTTTGCATACAAATCGACAGGAATTGTTCAGAATAAAAAATGATATCCGGTTTCAGAAGTTTACTATTTAACTACATCACTTAAAAATAAAAACAATGGGCAAGGCAAAATTACTATCAGTAGCCTTATTAATGCTTTTTAATTTTCAACTTTCTGCCAAAGACTATAAAGTAGCTGACTTTGGTGTGAAAGCTGACGGAATTACTATCAATACCTGCTCAATACAGAAAGCCATCGACTTTATCAATGAGAACGGAGGAGGCCGTCTTGTGTTTGAAGCCGGCAACTATGTTACCGGCAGTATCTATCTCAAGTCGAACGTTACCCTTCACCTGGATTATGGTTCAACGTTACTGGGTTCAACCAACCCTTTTGATTTCGATAAGAACAAACGAATTGGCTGGATGTCAATGATTTTCGCTATTGACCAGGAGAACATCAGCATCACAGGAAAAGGGACGATCAACGGGCGGGGTTTTATCACGGCCAATAATATGGTAGATTACATTCACAGGGGTATTTATACCGATCCGCTTAAGCTCGATCGTCCCAATGAAACCAACCGTCCTCAGAATATTTATTTCCGTGAATGCAAAAATGTGACCATCACCGGTATCACTTTACGCGATCCGGCCAGTTGGAATCAGACTTACGACCAATGCAAAAACCTGTATGTTGACGATATTTACGTTGACAGCAAATCGTATTGGAACAACGACGGCATTGATGTTGTAGACTGCGATGGAGTGGTGATCAAAAATTCTTACTTCGATGCAGCCGACGACGTGCTTTGTTTCAAATCGCACGATGTGAACAGCATCTGTCAGAATGTGGTGGTCGACAACTGTGTAGGCCGTTCGAGCGCCAATGGTTTGAAATTCGGTACTGTTTCGCGTGGCGGTTTCCGTAACTTTAAAGTTACGAACCTGACCATCTTCGACACTTTCCGTTCTGCCATTACCTTTGCTGCAGTTGATGGCGCCCTTATTGAAAACATTGTGGTAGACGGAGTCCGCTCCATCAATACCGGTAATGTTATCTACCTGCGCATCGGCAACCGCTGGAGCAAAGGCAAAAAGCCCATTATGAGAAATATCGTGATTTCAAATGTGTATGCCGAAGTCCCTTTTAATAAACCCGATGCCGGTTACAATTACGAAGGTCCGATCGAAGATCTGCCCCGGAACATCTCCCCGGCCAGCATCATCGGTTTGCCCGAATATAAGATTGAAAATGTTAAATTAAAAAACATCGAAATCGTTTA
>JBBRGI010000268.1:0-5192 GCA_038240855.1 Bacteroidales bacterium
CCCGTTAAGGTGGTCCTGTTGCCTTACGCTGAGATTGAGTTCATCAAGGCTGAGGCAGCTTACTACGGTTGGAATACCGCCGGCAAAACGGCGAATGACTCTTACATGTCAGGTGTTAGGGCAGCAATTGAACAATGGGGAGGTGTAGTTCCGGCAAATTATTTCACCAATACGGCTACGGAATACAATAACACACTGGAGCGCATCATGTTACAAAAGTATTATGCACTGTTTTTCTGTGACTATCAGCAATGGTTCGAATTAAGACGTACCGGTTATCCTGTTTTACCTTTAGGAGATGGGGTTCCTGCTGGAAACCAGATGCCCAACCGTTTTAAATATCCTGAAACAGTTCAGCGTACAAACCTGAAAAATTATCAGGATGCAGTTGCAAAATTAGGTGGTGACACTTTTAATAACAAACTCTGGTGGCAAAAATAACGAAAACAAAAACTCAATAATAAATTAAATGATTAAAACAATGAGAACATTTCCAATTAAATTTTCAATCGTTGCGTTTGCATTTCTGGCAGCCTTAACAACTTTCGGACAGGTTAAGAAGAATAGTCTGAAGCTTCCTGCGATACCCGAATATGAATTACTTAAATGTGATTTTCATATGCACACTGTATTTTCGGATGGTATGGTGTGGCCCACAACCAGGGTACTGGAGGCTTACCAGGAAGGATTGGATGCTATTGCTTTGACTGAACATATTGAATACCAGCCAAAATCAGAGGATTTCATATCTAAAGATCATATGCACTCTTTCCAGATTGCTGAAAAAACGGCTGCAGATTGTGGTGTGATTTTAATTAAGGGAACCGAAATAACCCGCAAAATGGCACCGGGTCATTTCAATGCGATTTTTGTAAAAGATGCCAATGTTTTTGAAACCTTTGTCAACAAAGCTGATACACGCGATGGGACAAATATTGTTGAAACATTAGCTGAAGCTAAAAAGCAGGGTGCCTTTGTATTTTGGAATCATCCCTGGTTTCAGCATCCTGAAAACAGGAGCGAATGGCAGCCAATACATGAAGAACTCAATCAGAAAGGGTTGATTTCCGGAATCGAAGTGGTTAACGGTGATCGTTACGACTCACTGGTTTTTAAATGGTGTCTCGATAAAAACCTAACTGTTTTGTCAAATTCAGATATTCACACCCCGATGATTCAATATCCCGGGCAATACCGTGCGATGACACTTGTACTGGCCAAAGAACGGAGTGAAAAAGGGATTCAGGAAGCGCTTGTTAATCACCGTACAATTGCTTGCATGGATGGCCAACTTTTCGGTAAAGCAGAATGGGTGAAACCTCTGGTTGAAAACTCGCTAATCATAAAGGCCAGACAAATCAATGACAAAAGTGCCAGCCTTGAAATTGAAAACATTTCAGGCATTGCTTACCAATTGGTTGTATTAGATAGCCCCGGAATCAAACTGCGGCTTAATTCACATCTTAACAATTTTACAATTGATGCATTTTCACAAAATGCCATAATGATAAGCTCCTCCAAATTCGTGAAGGGAGAGGTATATTCGGTTAAATTAAAGGTCCTTAATGTTCAGGTTGCTGCGGGTAAACCACTCGAATACGAGATTAAGTTTAGCTTATAATCTGTCATTGTTCTGATTCAGCAGATTTTGTGTTCGCGTTGGCAAAAGCAAAGGAAACAGATCATATTGTAAAACTCTTTTATATGGTCGAAATTGCACAAAAATGACATAATTCAATCGAAGATTAAAGGCTGCCCCAAAAGGTGCAGCCTTTATAATTAAAAATATGCCCGCAAAACCAAATAAAAGGCTTAAATCTCAGGTTATTAAATCACTGGAAAATATCCGGCACCATTGAAAATTGTAGCAGTATTAATAATATCCGGTTACAAAATGGTTACACCAGTATTCAGAAAAAAAACAACTGAAAGATTCCTAAAAATCCTTGAATCGCATTTAATCAGAGCATTGATGTGTCATGTGAACAATTTGAATGCAAAATATCAATTTAATCACATTGTATTATTTCTGAAACATCATTGTAACACCAAAGCATCAATTTTGCTCACAAATAAATATGAATCGATATACTGTGTTTATGAATGTTTCAGCAACGATGATTAAAAATGGTCACAACTCCACTGCGCCGTCCGGTATTCCGGAAGTAATACAAGCAGGTAAAAGCAGGGACGATCTTCGTGAAAACAAGACCCCTGTGAGAAAAACCATACTTCAAATGCTATTTGGGATTGTTTTTATTTTAGCATTTAACAGCCATACAATGGCTGCCACTGGAGGCATCGAAGGCTTGGTGATTGATAAAAAAACCGGCGAAACACTGGTCGGAGCCCAGATCATTCTGGAAGGAACAACTACAGGAACGGTTACCGATTTTGACGGCCATTTTAAGATCGGCGGAATTAAACCTGGTACTTATAATATTAAAGTCTCTTATATATCCTACAACCCGCTTGTGTTTGACGGAGTAGTAGTGGTTGCCGACAAAACAGTACAGCTTAAAGCCGATATGGAAGAATCCAGTATCAAGATTGGTGATATCACAGTTACGGCAACCCGGCGAAAAGGTTCGGATGTATCAATTATTAGCGCGATTAAATCGGGTCTGATTGTTTCAAGTGGAATTTCAAACCAGCAGATTGTGCGTTCGCAGGACAGGGATGCCTCTGAAGTTGTAAGGCGGGTTCCCGGTGTCACCATCGTTGATGACCGGTTTGTAATTGTAAGGGGATTGGGACAACGCTACAACAGCGTTTGGCTAAACAATTCAGCCGCACCAAGTTCCGAGTCCGACAGCAGGGCATTCTCTTTTGATATCATTCCAAGTTCAATGCTCGAAAATATGATGGTTTTCAAAACCCCTGCTCCCGAACTTCCAGGTGATTTTTCGGGAGGATTTGTAAAACTATCAACCAAAGATGTTCCAGAATCAAATCTTTATTCCTTTTCAATTGGTTCCTCTTTTACGCCGGGCACTACACTTAATGATACCTATAAATACGATGGCGGTAAATACGATTGGCTGGGATTTGATGACGGTACCAGGAAACTGCCATCGAAATTTCCCAAAGATTTACGTGAAGTCGGTGCGAATGACCAGGCTTTATTAGGCCGGATGCTGAATAAAAACTGGCTTGCAAAAGCTTCAACAGCGATACCCGATTTACGTTTCTCCTATACAATGGCCCATCGCTTCAAACTCAGGAAAGTAATTATTGGTGAAGTAACATCTGTCAACTACTCAAATACATATAGTTCGGATGAGGTTGAAAATAATAATTTCGGAGTCTATCGTTTTGTGGAGGATAAACCAGGCTATGATTTTTCGTTTAAAGATGATGTCTATAAAAACACAGTTAAGCTTGGAGCAATGCATAACTGGAGTGCTTTTCTGGGCAAAGGGAATAAAATCGAGTTTCGTAACCTGTTCAATCACATTGGAAATACCAAAACCTCCTTTCGCAGGGGAACCGAATATTACAGCAATACCCAAATCAAATCCTACGAATATGGCTTTATGAGCCGCAATACTTACTTAGGTCAGTTGAACGGAACACACTCCTTTAATGAGAATAAAACTAAGATCGACTGGATTGCTGGTTATTCAAGGGCAACCCGCGATGAACCCGATTTAAAAAGGTTAAAGCTAATCATGAATGAAACCCACTCCGATCCCAACTATGGCCGATATTACATGGTGTTTCCTTCAAATCCCCTCACAAGTAATGCAGGAAGGGTATATCAGAACCTGAAGGAGAATGTCTTTACAGCAGCTGCCAATATTGAAAACACCTTTAAGTTATTTGATATCAACCCTGTACTGAAGGCTGGAATTTATGCAGAAAAAAAAGAGCGTAATTTTACGGCCCGTAAACTAGGCTATGTAGTTTCTGACGGATCGAAATACGATAACCAAATTGGATATCTGCCGTTAGACCAAATGTTTAATGATGAAAACATCAATACTACCACCGGAATAAAATTAGCCGAAGAGACCGGCAAATCAGATTCCTATGCAGGAAATAACGATCAGATTGCCGGATATATTGCCTTCCAAATTCCATTTTCCGAAAAGTTTTCCATCTATACAGGGGTCAGGGGTGAGAAAAATAAACAAACGATCGACAGCTACGACCGGTTTCAGCAACCAATCATTGTCATGAATGATACATTCAATATACTTCCTTCTATCAATGCCATCTATAAATTCAACGATAAGAATCTGGTCCGACTGGCTTATGGAAAATCATTAAACCGTCCCGAATTTCGCGAAATTGCCCCCTTCCCTTTCTACGATTTTGACAATAATGCAGTCTATTCAGGAAATCCGAACCTGAAAAACGCCACAATCCACAATGGAGAAATCAGGTATGAGCATTATCCCTCAGAAAATGAAATTATCTCGGTTGGTCTGTTTTATAAAAAATTCTATAATCCTATTGAGGTTAAGTATCTTCAGACCGGGAGTGGATTGGAATACACTTATCAAAATGCAGAACAGGCCTTTAACTATGGCGTAGAAACAGAGATCCGTAAAACACTAGGATCAGCAGGCTTTTTCGAAAAGATCAATGTCCTCCTGAACGGAGCACTGATCCAAAGTGAAATCAATTTTACAAATAAGTTAACCGAACGGACAAGGCCGATGGCAGGACAGTCTCCTTTTATCCTGAATGCGGGAATATTCTACAGCGATCAGGAAAAAAGCAGACTGATGGTTAATCTCTTATACAATGTGATCGGAAAACGGATTCATATTGTGGGGGTTCCGGTTCAAAACGCATGGGAGGATATTCCTGATGTTTATGAAATGCCGCGCAACCTTGTTGACTTTGTGATCAGTAAAAAAATAGGAAAATATGCCGAGCTAAAATTCAGCATCAAAGACCTTCTTAACCAAAGTATTGTCTACAAACAAAATGTCAATACAACGGTAGATCTGAGCCATTACACAGGCGGTGCTTCTGACATCAAACATTTCGATCGAGACCAGGTACTGCGAAGTTACAAACCTGGAAGCAGCTATTCGCTAGAATTAGGGTTTCGCTTTTAAATAAATACAAATTATCCTTTATTCTACAGAAAATAAAACAGTTAACAACATTTTCAAAATTACGCATTTTATTAATTACCAAAATTTTATTATTATGAAACGATTTTTATCAAATGGACT
>JBBRGI010000269.1:0-5175 GCA_038240855.1 Bacteroidales bacterium
GCTTCGAAACCGACTGATGATTTTCTACAGGTTCAAACCACGTTGCATAACCGCCACCTGACTATGCGTCACTGTAAAAGTATTCCGCGGCACCTACACCTGACACAGCGTCGTGATGAAATTATTGCGCGCATCCGTCATCTGACACCGCGTCACGTGAAAACCATTTTGCACCACAGCCATCTGACATTTCGGCATTGCACGGGCACATTGCGGAATTTAAGCCGAAATGTTCAATACGTTGTACGTAAGGTATGGTTATATAACTAAATAGTTAACAAGATACGGATGGTGTTAATTTATAAACATTCTAATCAATTTCTCGTTCCCTTCTTTAAAATGAGTATAAAATGCTAATAGTGAAACAGTAACATGTTTGGGATCTTTTATTCGGTAGGAAAAAAAGATTTTTTTTGTTCCAATTTATACCATTTAATTCAATTTTATTTCTATATGATAAAAATTGTAAGTTGTATTATATCGTTGAATTAATACATTTGTAATATAACTAATTTCAACTTTTTAAGTAGGTCGTTTTCAGTTTCCGGAATCGATTAGCCGAACAATATAATTTCAAAAAGTATCACTTTTTAACCCTTTCTTTTTAACCCTTTCTTTTATAAATCTCTAAAATTTTGTCTATGAAAAAATTTTCGCTGTTACTTGTTTTCCTGGGCTTTATCGGATTACAGGTTGTATTTGCGCAGACCAGGGACATTTCCGGATCGGTGAACTCCAGTGACGATGGAAGCACTATCCCGGGAGCATCTGTGGCCGTAAAAGGATTAACTATCGGGACAATTTCCGATATGAATGGCGAATTCAGGCTAAAGATACCTCAGAACGCCAAAACATTAATCGTATCCTTTGTTGGTATGACTTCAACGGAGGTTGCACTATCCTCTGCCACCACGTATTCCATTTCCCTCAAATCAGGCCAGGTTTCGGTTGACGAGGTGATCGTTGTCGGGTATGGCTAAGAAGGTGGGTACTATTGTCGGTTCAGTTACCCAGGTTAATGCCGCTAAGCTCAAGGAAAAACCTGTAGCTAATGTACTTGATGCCCTTCAGGGAAGAGTTGCCGGATTGCAGGTCTATACCTCAAATGGTGAACCATCTCAATTGTCATCCATCCGGTTGCATGGCACCGGGTCGTTGGGTGCAGGCTCTGCACCGCTATACGTACTTGATGGTGTCCCTATGAACTCCGGCGCAATGCTTTCCCTGAACAACAACGATTTTGAGAGCATCACGATATTAAAAGATGCATCGGCTACCTCTATTTACGGTTCACGTGCTGCGAATGGTGTAATCTATATCACAACCAAACGTGGTCTTAGCGGTGATAAAGGGAAAGTGGTTGTAAACGGTCAGTATGGATTCTCTCAACTGGCGAATACCGATTATTTCGAAAATTTCATGAACAGCAAACAACTGACCGATTTCTGGGTGGCGACTGGTTATCGCACACAGGCCCAGGTTGACCAGTTGTTAACTGATAATCCTCATGATACCAAGTGGTACAATGTCTACTATAAAGATAAAGCACCCACTTACCAGGGTGACGTCTCCGTTTCAGGGGGTGGTGGAAAAACGACCTATTATATATCAGGATCTTATTTCTTCCAGGATGGTCTCTCTGCTCGTTCTGAATTTGATAAGTACACTTTGCGTTCAAATATTACAACCAATGTCAATGACTGGCTAAGCATCGGAATGAACCTTTCAGGAGGGTACGATATACGCGCAGTCAACCCCTATGGGACTAACAGTACCAACCGGGGACTTGCAATGCTTGCTCCTCCCTTTTATTCTCCATATGATAAAGACGGAGTTTTATATCCTGATATGATCCCCGGATGGGGTCGCTACAACGCGGATTACCTCACCGAAAAAAATCCGATCAATGGCAATACAATACAGTTCAATGGGTCCGGATATGTTGAGATCACCCCGATAAAGGGATTAACCATCAAATCACAAGGGGGTATTGACGCCTACGATTTCAGTTTGTCAACCAAAAGATTGCCTTCGTATAAGGGATCGCTTAACAACGGATCGGCTTCCGAGACTTTTCAGCGAAATATCGTACGTACCATTACCAATACGGCCGAATATAAATTTAAGGTGCAGGAGCGGCATGATATTACTGTGCTGGCTGGACACGAAGGAATTGATAACGAATACACTTCTTTTTACGGTACCTCGACCGGGCAAACTGATGATCGCCTGCTACTGCTTCAAAGTGGCCCCACTGGTAAGGATGTCACTTCAGGAAGAAGCGCATATGCCTACTTGTCCTATTTTGGTCGTTTAGATTACGGATTTGATGAAAAGTATTTCGTTGATTTCTCGGCACGTAATGATGCCTCTTCCCGTTTTGGAAAGAACAACCGATCGGCCAACTTCTTTGCTACAGGTGCCATGTGGAATGCCAAGAAAGAATCATTTCTGAAAGATATTGAATTTCTCTCCTCGCTCAATGTGAAGGCCAGTATTGGAACTGCCGGCAACTCGGACATCGGGAACTATGCTAATCTGGCTTTAGTTGGGACAAATCAATACTCTGCAACTACAGGTTGGAACATCTCCACACCAGGAAATCCGAACCTTGGATGGGAAAATCAAAAGAAAACCACATTAGGATTAAAATTCGCGTTATTTAATGACAGGTTCCGCTTCAATGTAGAGTACTACAACCGGGTGACTAAGAATATGTTGATTAGTGTTCCTTTTCCTTACACCTCAGGTTTCGGATCAGTCCTTTCGAATGTTGGCGCACTTAAGAACAGTGGAATCGATATCGCATTTGACTTTGATGTATTTAGAAGCAAAGATTTCTTCATCAATCCTTATGTAAATTACAGTTACAACAAGGAAGAGGTAACAGAACTATTCCAGGGACTTAATTATTGGATTATTCCCAACACCGGCGTTTGCTGGGCCGTTGGTAAACCAGTTTCCTATTTCTATCCTTTATTTGCTGGTATTGACCCTGCCGACGGAGCGCCGATGTGGTACAAACAAGGCACAGATAAAACTGTGACTTCAACAGCTGAAACTACCAAGGTTTTCAACACTGCTGCTCTTGAGCAAAACGTCGGAATTAAACGTTATGCCCCGGTAATCGGAGGTTTTGGATTAAATGCAGGATGGAAGGGTATTACACTTCAGGCTGATTTCGCTTTTGCTTTGGGAAAATACCTGATCAACAATGACCGTTATTTTTTCGAAAATCCAACATCATTCAGTGGATTTAACCAAACAACCAGGGTTCTTGATTACTGGAAACAGGCAGGTGATCAATCATTATTCCCAAAGTACGGTACACAATTCACACAGTTTGACTCGCGCCTGATTGAGAATGCTTCTTTCCTTCGTTTGAAGAATCTCTCTGTCGGTTATAAAATCCCCGATTCACTGCTGAAAAAGACGAAAGTGTTTACAGGTGCAAGATTTTTTGTCACTGGTCGTAACCTGATTACCGTTACTAAATATATGGGACCTGATCCGGAGGTAGACTCAAACCTTTCGCTAGGTGTTAACCCGAATACGAAACAATATTCACTTGGTGCTGAACTTACATTTTAATAAATTATAACGACAAGAATCATGAAAAATATATTTAAAATATTGTCGCTGACTGCGGTCGTTGCTGCCTCGGTTACATCATGCGATTTAGATCGTTTCCCATACGATTCAATTGAACAGTCTCAATCGTTTCAAACCATTAAAGATGCTACTTCCCTCAATACCGGTCTGTATTCGATTTTAAGAGGCCGTGTTTATGGCATTTACCTGTTTTCGACCGATGTTCAGGCAGACTTGCTGAACGCGACGCTTGATTTTGGCAATCGTAATGGTCAACCACACAAATGGACCACATTTCTTGCTGATGATTATACGATTCGTGATACATGGACCGGCTACTATTATGCCATTGCCAATGTAAACAATGTGCTTGGCAACATTGATAAAATCGTAACAACCGTCCCTGCTGATGCAACCACGATCAGTCTCTTTAAGGGAGAGGCTTATCTGATGCGCGCATTTTATTATCATCAACTGGTACTCAGGTGGGCAAAAGACTACGAACCTTCTTCGGCAGCTACTGATCCTGGCGTTCCGCTTGTCCTCACATTTGACATTACGTTACGACCACCACGTTCAACCGTTGCAGAAGTTTATGCTCAGATTCTAGCTGATATTGCCCAGGCAAAAACGCTCATCACTACCGCAGGGTCAAAGAGTGCAGCAAAATTAACCAAGGACTGTGTAACTGCCCTACAGGCGCGGGTTCAGCTTTGCATGCACAACTTTACAGGTGCGGTTACGTCTGCAAATTCATTGATCAGTAGTGGCACATATCCGCTCCTTACTACTTCTGCCGCATTAAAGTCGATGTGGGTAAATGATCATCTCACTACAACGGAGGTAATCTTCCAGGTATTCGCGAGTCAGCCAAGTGAATTGGGCAATGCCAACGTTATCTATCTTGGATTTAATCCAACCCTTAACAAGTATGTACCCGATTTCGTTCCCCAGAAGTGGGTGATTGACTTGTATGACGATGCAGATATCCGGAAATCAGTTTACCTTGAGAAAAAAGTGCTCTATATCCAAGGAACAACTTATAACGATATTTACTGTATCAATAAATACCCAGGAAACCCCGCACTGTTTACCGCAGCAACATCAAACTATCAGCACAAAGCCAAAGTATTCCGCATTGCAGAAATGTACCTGCTCAGCGCAGAAGCTGCTGCCCAAACACCAGCCAATGAAGCTGCAGCACTGGGCACGTTAAATCAGCTTCGGACAGCGCGTGGATTGACCGCACTTAGTGGCGTTACGGGGACAGCACTAATGAATGCCATTAAGGATGAATGGGTTCGGGAAATGCTTTGTGAAGGAACACGTCTAGATGATCTGAAACGCTGGAAAATGGGTATGCTCAGGAAGACACCTCAAAACGCAAATCTAATTACTCCGGGTGCAGACTTCGAACAAAAATCGGTTCCTGCCGGGGATGATAAATTTGTTTGGGGAATTCCGGCGAATGATAAAACCACAAACCCTAATATCGTGCAAAATCAAGGGTGGTAATATTTGAGATTAATGCCGAGTGATTTATTCGAAAAGGTCATCCCGCAAAGGATGGCCTTTTCTGTTGAG
>JBBRGI010000270.1:0-5161 GCA_038240855.1 Bacteroidales bacterium
CGGGACAGGCAAGATTGGACATAGGGTTTGCCAGATCAATAGCATGAACCTCTTCAGCAATTTCGAGAATTGCTGTAAAGGCATTTTTCTTCGATGCTGGAATTTTTGATGAAACCATTTTTATGTATTCAGTTGCTAATTGCAAAAGTAACATTATTTTCCTCGCATCATTCAGATTTGCAGAACCAAAATTGATGCTCAATAAATTTATTCTCCGTACCCTTTTTTTAAGCTGTTAATGAAGCACTTCCTGAATTACACCCAACGATTTCAACACAAGTTTATCACCCAGGTGAAGTCCGTAATATTCGAGTACGAAATCAAGAAAAGTAGCCCGTAACAGTTGATTAGGCTTGAATTCGGGCGAATTCTGGTAGTTCATACCCATTAAAAGGGAAAGTACCGAACTGTCGGGATATTTGATAAACCACTGGTGAGCGGGGGGCGATGCAACGAATTTTCCGGCTATCATATCAAAAATCCGGTTCGTTTCCGTATAGTTGTTGGTAGGGGCAAATCCAAGGTACCGGGTTAGTTGAAGCAAAAACAACAGATGGTAATTGCTGACCCCTTCTTCCATTACATCAAGGATTTGAATCGACCTGTACAGAAATTCAAACAATTCGGGTCTCGATTCCTCTTCGCGAAGTACTTTACTGAGTATCTCTGCCAGAAATATTGTCTGTGATGATTTGGCAATCGAGAATGGGATCGATCCGAACGGCGATAAGTTTATTATTTCTTTCACCCGCTGTAATTCTCTTCCCTGCTTAAAGTCGACCTCCATTCCCAAAAGGAAAAATTGTTTCAGCAGGTTTCCCTTTACTGCCGATTTTTTTCCATGAATTCCCTGCATGATGAACGACATCCTGCCAAACGCCTCGGTGTAAATGGTGGTAATCACAGCGCTATCACCATATTTGAGGCTGTGAAGAACTATTCCTCGCGTCTTCTGTAACATCTTTCAGGTTTTCAGTCAGAGATTTACCGGCTTTTGTATCAAACAGACATAGAGTATATTGGGATGCCTGCCAACGTGTGACCGTTTTTACACTAATTGTTTAAGATAATCAGCCAGTTTATTCACAGCACGCCCTCTGTGGCTAATCTGGTTTTTATCCTCAGCCGACATTTCGGCAAACGACTGGTTATAGCCAAGTGGCATAAATATCGGATCGTAACCGAATCCTGCCTCACCCTGTCTTTCAGTCAGTATCTTCCCCTCAACAATGCCTTCAAACTGAGTTTCTTTCCCATCAATAACCAGTGAAATCACACATCTGAAACGAGCATTCCGGTTGGTTTCGTCTGCCATTTTTTCCAATACTTTTATTACATTGGCAACAGAGCTTTTATCTTCCCCCGCATACCGCGCCGAATATACACCCGGCTCATTACCAAGCGCTTCAATTTCAAGACCCGTATCATCAGCGAAGCAATTCATTGCATATTTATCCCAGACATAGAACGATTTCTGTGTGGCATTGATCTCAAGGGTATTCCCCGTTTCCGGGATCTCTTCGTTACAGCCGATATCCCCGAGACCTGTCAATTCATATTCTGATGGCAGTATCTGCCTGAGTTCTTTTAGTTTGTGTTCGTTGTTGGTTGCAAATACCAATTTTCTCATCGTAATTATAATGTTTGTGCAAATTTAATCTAATTCGTAATAATGTGGATGTATCAGGTCATTCATGTAACAAATCCTGCCGAATCACCGTATGAGTATATTTTATCTAAACATCAAAATGATGGAATATCCGCAAAGGGTCATCTTAAGGGGAGAATCGAACAGAGAAATTGTAAAGGCCATTCAGACGAAATTAAATGAAAGAGGATTTGGTATTATCAAGGTAAACAGCATTTTCAACGAAATTACCGAGAGTGCAGTACGTTTATTTCAATCCCAGACCCGCGATTCACATGGAAATCCGCTTGTAGTTGACGGTCAAATGGGGCCAATCAGTTGGACTGCGCTGTTTTTGGATCGGAAAAAACGACCTGAACCCGAATCTCAAGCCAATGCTCTTCTGTCGAAAGCTCTCGAAATAGCCGCCTCCCAGGTCGGGGTTCTGGAATTTCCTCCCGGATCGAACCGGGGACCAAAAGTGGAACAGTACCTGGCCAGCGCAGGTTGCAATCCCGGGGATCCATGGTGTGCTTCATTTGTATACTGGTGCTTTAATGAAGCAGCAAAATCACTTAATATAAAAAATCCGTTGGCCAGGACCGGTTCCTGTATGAATCATTGGATAAAAACAAAAGGGAAAAAGGTTCCCGGTTCTCTGACCACTCAAAACCCTGATCTTATTCATCCCGGATTCATTTTTATTATGGATCATGGAAAAGGCAAAGGGCATACCGGGTTTGTGCGCAGCGTTGGCAACGGATATATGAATACGATCGAAGGAAATACAAACATTGCAGGTAGCCGCGAGGGGCTCGGTGTGGCCGAATTAAGGCGAAAAATCAACACAATCAATGCCGGATTTATTGATTACAGCAGTTAGGGTGAATCTTTTGTTGTGAACTGGAACTGGAATAATTAAAATCTCAAATACGATGAACAGGCTTTTCTTCAAAAATATTCTTTTGCTCTTTTTCCTGGTTACAACATTAACAGGCTGTGTGAACCTGAAATACGTCAGCGATTTCTCTTCATCTTCATTGAAGAGCATTAGAAATTTCGAGGAGATTGGCTACAGTTTCACCATGAATTGTCTCGAGAACTGCCAGGAGGAAAAGGTTAATAACCTAAGCTTTATAGCCCGGGAGTGCGATTGTCAGGCGAACAAAAGTGCCGACAGTGTAACCTTGATAATTTATAACGCGGTAAAGGGCTACCTCGATGGTTTATCCAACCTTTCGAATAATTCCCTAACCAATTATAAAGTGAATGTGGTGGCAAAGTCGTTGAATCAGCAGGATTATAAATCCTTGAATATCGAAAAAACACACGTTGACGCCTGGTTAAATATCTCCAATATCCTGTTTAAAGCCTTCACCAATAAATATCGCAGAAGTAAAATCAAGGAATATGTAAACGCGGGTAATGAACCGTTGAAAGTCTTAACAGGCTTTTTGGATTTTAATTTGTCCGAAAATTTGTCGGGTAAGTTAAATGTTCAGAAGCAACGATTAAAGGATTATTATTTCGACCTGACTAACGACACAACCCTTTCAACATTTGAAAAAAGAAACGCTGCAGCGGATTATTACAATCGGATAAATAAAATCGAGGACAAACAAAAAGAACTGACGACTTACTCTAAAATACTGAAAAAGGTTGCAGGCGGGCATCAAAAACTTACCGATAATCTTCAGCGGCTAAATAAAGATGAAGTCATGGAACAGCTAATACAATATTCAAGTGACATTCAGGATCTGATTACCGAATATAACAAAATCGCAAAATAATAAAAATGGCAAAGTTAACCTCCCAACAGATAAAAGAACTTGCAGATTATTTTCTGGCCATGGCCGAAGCTATCGGAGATTACAGGATCCGTAATTTTCATAGCCTTACAAAGGCACAAAACGATGAATTGAGCGCCTCATCGAAGCAGGTACTTCAATTTGCCGACGAATTATATACCCTGGCTGCTACCTTGGTACTGGATGATGTGCAAAATTCACTTTCAACCATAAAGCAGGTGACCGGGGAAATGAAAAACACTTACCAAAAACTGCTGCAAGTTCAGGACGCTCTCGACATTGCCGGTTCGGCTGTGACATTTTGCAAAGCCGTTGTAAGTCTGAATCCGCATTCTATTATCGTTGCCACAGGCGGATTGATAGCCTGTTTGAAAGCAGTGCACTAACCATGATAAGCGGATTATTAATTGGAAGCGTTCGTATACAGGTTGTTATTAATTCTTAAAAATTACACTACACATGAAAACAACAGATTTTACAAATCATCCGGAAGTGGTACAACTGATCGATGGGATGAAAAATGATAAAATAGATCAGAAACCTTTTTCTGATTTGCTGGACAAGAGTGGCAATCAGTACATTGAACTTGTGCAGGAAGGCGGAGGAGTTTTGGGTGTAGCCTTGCTTGGTTATACCTATGTGCTTGAACAAATGGGAATCAGGTTTTTTAGTCTTGCGGGTACATCTGCGGGGTCAATCAACGCCATGTTACTCGCGGGCCTGGGTGACGTATCGCTGCTGAAAACGGAAAAGGTAATCGATGTGCTGGTTAATAAAAATTTGTATGATTTTGTTGATGGGGAGGATGATGCGAAAGACTTTATCAAGGCGCTGGTCGAAAAGGCAAAGCGGGTGAAATTAATCTGGAAAGGATGGCAGGTTCTTGATGAAATTTTTGACGACCTGGGATTAAACCCCGGAGATGACTTTCTGAACTGGCTCACTGAATTCCTGAATGACCATAACATTAAAACACTGGCCGATCTGAACAACCAGTTTCTAAAGCTGCCCACCGACCTGTTAATCCGTGAAGGGGTTGACAGAACTCTCGACGGACTTCAATCCCGCCTGGCCATAATCACAGCTGATCTTACGACCGAAACCAAGGTTGAATTCCCCCGAATGGCCAGTCTTTACTGGGCCAATCCGCACCAGGAGAACCCTGCACTATTCGTAAGGGCTTCGATGTCGATTCCCTACTTCTTCCGGCCAATATGCATCAGGGATATACCAGATGGTCCCGAAGCGAAGAAAAACTGGGAAGAAACTGTTAGTTTTAATGGACCTCCCCCGAAGGAATGTTATTTTGTTGATGGGGGTATTTTATCAAATTTCCCGATTGATGTTTTTCACAAATGGAATTCGATCCCCCGTTTACCCACTTTTGGCATTCGTCTGGGAGATAACCGTGATGTTGCGAACAGGATCACTAACCCTACCAGTTTGTTCGGAGCGATGTTCAACTCCTCGCGTCATTTGCATGACTATGATTTTCTGCTCAAAAATCCGGATTTCAGTCAGCTCATCGCAAAAATTGACATTGGCCACCACGACTGGCTGAATTTCGGAATTTCCGATGAGGCAAAAGTTGATTTGTTCAGGCGCGGTGCTATTGCTGCTGCGAATTTTCTCAGAAAATTTGACTGGACTGAATACAAAAAACTCCGGGAACAGCTTATGCAACCCTGTTGAAGGCAGAATTAAACGATAATTAAATTTCCGGCAC
>JBBRGI010000271.1:0-5133 GCA_038240855.1 Bacteroidales bacterium
AGTAAATCGGCTTTCACATTCTGTTCAACCTCTTTATATTTAATTTTCTTGCTTTGAATTTCAATAAGGGCATTACTTCTTTCGCGTTTGCGGTTAAAACCATCGAAAATGTCAATACCAAGCGTCAGACCATAGTTTAAACCACGACTGTTCTGATTACTAACCGTGCTTGCCCCGTAGCGGTTGTAAGTCAATCCGTAACCCGACGACATGTTCAGGTAAGGATAAGCCCGCGATTTGATAATTTTATAATCGAGCTCAGTAATGACCTGGTTCTTGGCGGCAATGAGCAAGCTTGTATTGTGCAGAAGTGTCAGACCCAGAAGTTCATCATACAAAAGCTTGTCATTAATTTGTATCACGGTATCTTTCAGGATAATATTCTCACCCGGATCGCCCGCCGCCAGCAGTTCGTTAAACCTGATTTGCGAGGTCCGCAGTACTTCATTCTGATGTGCATACCTCGAACTGTCGGCATTCAGATAAACGATCGACTGCAGCATCTCCAGCTTTGAGGCGCCTCCCAGCAAGTATCGCTGCTCATCGATGCGGACACGTTCACGCGATAACGACACGGCATAAGCCAGGTTATCGTTCAGATTCAGTTGCTGGATATAGTAATTGTATTCCGAAACAATCTGCGCGACCAGGTCCTCAACCGACATCTGTGTATTAAGCCCTGTCAATTCGCGCTGCTGTCCAAGTTTCTGGTAGGTGTTTTGTACTTCAAATCCCCTGAAAACGGGCATCCCGAAATCTATAGCCGCTGACCCACTGTTGTTGTGAACTCCTTTTGAGGTCATCTGGCTTCCGTCGTCAAAATTTTGGGTGGTTGTATTTACAGTACCTCCAAAACGGTTATTCGAAGTGATGACAGGCAACATGCCGGCATTTCCGCGTGTGTAATTGTTTGTCGCAATTTCCTCCTGGTTACGCACTACCTGCAACGAAAAATTTCGCTCCAGTCCGGTTTTAATACTACGGCTCAGGTCGTAAACCTCCTGGGCAGTTAAATCATTGAGAACAAAAAATAAGCTTACAAAACAAACAAAATAGGTTATTTTATTTAGCAGTTTCAAATCCTGCAGTTTTAGTTGATTCATTGGTTATGCTTTTCGTTTCACTTGAAATAAAGAGATAAATGGAGGGCACCACATACAAAGTTAAAACGGTAGAGATGAGTAACCCGCCAACTACGGTAATCCCCATTGCTACACGACTTTGTGCTCCTTCGCCCCATCCCAGTGCAAGCGGTAAGATACCTAATATGGTTGATAAGCTGGTCATCAGAATGGGCCGGAATCGCGCAGCAGCAGAATATCGGATCGCATCAAGTCTGCTCATGCCTGCTTCTTTTCGCTGATTGGCAAACTCCACAATCAGGATTCCGTTTTTCGTAACCAGGCCGATTAACATGATTAAACCAATCTGGCTGAAAATATTCATCGTAATATTGAAATACCACATAAACACCAACGCTCCGGTCAGGGCCAGGGGAACAGTCATCATGACTATAAATGGATCTTTAAAGCTTTCGAACTGAGCAGAAAGTACGAGGAATATCAATACAATGGCCAGGATGAAGGCAAACATCAGACTCGAAGAACTTTCCATAAAGTCTTTGGAGTCACCGGTAAGTGCGGTTCGGAATGAATCATCCAGGACTTTAGCTGCAATTTTATCCATCTCTTCGATCCCCTGGCTGATTGTTTTGCCCTGGGCCAATCCGCAGGATATTGTGGCTGCCACAAAACGATTGTAACGGTACAATTGGGGTGGAGCTGTCGACTCCTGCAGGGTGACAAAATTGTCAAGCTGTACCATATGTCCGCTGGTATTTCTTACATATAACGATTTCAGATCGAGTGGTTTATTCCGGTCATCCCTGGCAAGTTCGCCCAAAATCTGGTATTGTTTACCGTTCATAATAAAGTAACCGAACCGCTGACCACTAAGCGCCAACTGCAAAGTCTGTCCGATATTCTGAGTCGAAACACCAAGCAGATTGGCTTTATCGCGATTGATCACAATCTGCAGTTCAGGCTTGGTAAATTTCAGGTTTACATCGGCCATCACAAAGGTTGGATTGTCGTTCACTTCGGCCATAAATGCAGGAAGCACTTCACGAAGTTTATCGATATTCGGAGCCTGGAGTACATACTGAACGGGAAGGCCGGCGCGTCGGCCACCAAAGGTCGATTGCTGAATCACATTGGCACGTGCGCGGGTTTTTGATCTTAATTCATTGGATAACTGATTGGCAATCTCCTGCTGGGTCCTGTTCCTCTCAGCCGGGTTAACCAACAGAATTCTCACAGAACCACCACCTCCCCTAATCATGGTGGTTACTTTATCGTATTCGGGTATAACCTTTTCAACCAAAGCGCCGATATCTTCAGTATAACTGAGATTAAACTCGTAAGTAGATCCCTCCTGTGAGGTAATATTGACACTCATCTGCGAGCGATCCTCAAGCGGAGCCATTTCAGCCGGAATCGAAGTCCATAAAATAAAGATCAGGAAAAACGACAGGAGAAGAATAAAAACCGAGATGTATTTTGTTCGAAGGAACGAATCGAGTGAAGTCTGATAGGTCCTGTTTAAGACGACAAAGAATTTTTCAGTATAATTGTAAATCCTGCTTCTTTCATGCCTTGTTTTGAGCAATTTGGTCGAAAGCATGGGAGTCAGGGTAAGGGCCACGAAAGCCGAAATAGTGACTGCGCCGGCAATTACAATACTAAACTCCCGGAACAACCGCCCGGTCATACCTTCAAGAAAAACGATCGGAATGAATACGGCAACAAGTGTAATGGTGGTTGAAACAATAGCAAAAAATATTTCGTTCGATCCTTTGAAACCGGCCTCAAGCGGAGTCATCCCCTGTTCAATTTTCACATAGATATTTTCCATCATCACGATTGCATCATCAACCACCAATCCGATTGAAAGGACGATGGCCAGAAGAGTAAGAACATTTACTGTGAAATCGGCAATATACATGATGAAAAAAGCACCGATCAACGAAACAGGAATAACCAGTATAGGTATGATGGTGGTACGCCAGTCGCGGAGAAATGCAAAAATAATGACCACTACAAGAAAAAAGGCAATGAAAATGGTGCTTTCCACTTCCTCGATTGATGACCGTATATATTTTGTATTGTCAAAACCTACTTCGTATTTTACATCTTCAGGAAGATCTTTTTGAATATATTTAAGTCTTTCGTAGACTTCATCCACAATTTCGATATGATTGGCGCCAGGTTGAGGAATAATTATGGTTGCAACCATAGGTATTCCATTCAATTTCATGATTCCGCGTAAGTCTTCAGGACCAAGCTCGGCCCGGCCAATATCACTCACCCTTACAATCTGGTCGCCGGTTTGTCGTAAAATAAGACTATTGAATTCCTGGGGCGTGGTCATAAGGCCCAATGCACGAATGGTAAGTTCAGTGGTCGTTCCTTCGATACTCCCTGCCGGAAGCTCAACGTTTTCGCGCAGGATGGCATTTCTTACATCCAGCGGAGTCATCTGGTAGCCGGCCAGTTTGGCAGGATCAAGCCAGATGCGCATGGCATAGCGTTTTTCTCCCCAGATCATTACGGCACTAACCCCCGAAATAGTTTGTAATTGCTCTTTAAAAGTAAGCTCCGCAATTTCAGAAAGTTCAAGCAACGATCGCTGCGGACTTTTCACCGCAATCATCATAATGGGATTGGCGTCGGCATCAGCTTTCGAAACAGTGGGCGGGTCACAGTCGCGTGGTAACATCCGTTGTGCCTGCGAAACCTTATCGCGTACATCATTTGCAGCAGTTTCCATATCGACCGTGAGTTCGAACTCGACAGAGATGCTGCTGCGCCCCTGGCTGCTCCGGCTGGTTAAGGTACGGATACCCGGAATTCCATTAATTGATTGCTCCAAAGGTTCGGTAATCTGTGTCTCAATGACATCGGAATTGGCACCCGGATAAGAGGTATCGACCGAAATAAGAGGCGGATCGACGCTGGGAAACTCCCTGACTCCTAAATAGGTTAATCCGATGGCTCCGAATAAAAGGATTACAAGCGAAAAAACAGTGGCTAAAACTGGCCTTGTTATACTAGTCGACGATAGACTCATTGGATGTTGTTTACTATGGGTTGGTTGGCAACCAGCGTATCGAGCTTTACCGGTATGCCCTGACGCAATTGCAAAATTGCAGTAATAAGCAGTGTATCACCAAAATTCAACCCTGATTTAATCTGGACATTCGATTCAGTTCGTAGCCCTAATGTAACCTTTACCTCCTGGGCTTTGCCATTTTTAATAATGAATACCTTTTCTCCATCCATTTCGGGAATAATGGCTTGCGAAGGAACAGATATGGTATTATTGATTTGTGATAAAAGCGCCCTCACACTGGCAAAACGACCAGGTTTCAGTTCTTCGTTTGTATTGGGATAATAAGCCCTGGCCACAATAGTACGGGTATCGATATCGACCTTAGGCGCAACCGCGTAAACCTCGGCATTAAATGATTTCTCAATTCCATCAATAACAAACGTAATGGGGTATCCGGGAGCAACCTCTCCGGCATATCGTTCCGGAATAGAGAATTCAATTTTTAACGGACTGATTTTTACAAGTTGTACTATTTTAGTTTGGGTGTTCGCAAATGCCCCTTCGCTAATCAGTCGCAAACCAACAATACCCGCAAAAGGGGCTCTCAATTCCGTTTCAGAAATACGAGCTTCAATGAGCATAATATCGGCTTCGAGCGCTTGAAGCTCGGTAGACACCTGGTCGTAACTCTCACGGCTGATTGCATCACGGTCCAACAACTGCCGCTGACGAAATTCACGTTCCTGCGCAAGCTTTCGCTGTGCCTGGAGTTTTAATAATTGTGCCTGTAGTGGCCGGTCGTTAATCTTTGCCAGTAAGTCACCCTTTTTTACCCTTGATCCTTCTTTAAAAAAGATGCCCACTACTTTGCCCGATGCCTCAAATGAGAGTTCCACCTCCTCGTCGGCATTCAATGAACCGGTGCTGTAAATCAGCTCACTCATTTGTGTCGGTGCAATAAAATAACCACTTGCCAATAAGGCCTGCCCACCCCCGCGCGTACCTTGCGCCCGTGCAGGCGAA
>JBBRGI010000272.1:0-5121 GCA_038240855.1 Bacteroidales bacterium
CCCCGAGAAGTATTTCATAAATTGCGCCCGCTCGTACATGGCCGGGTTTGGAAGTTTTGAATAGCTGAGTCTTCCGCGAAAATCACTGATATGTTTGAAATTCCATTTTCGCATAAATGACCTCAGATATTCAAGAATTTCGTCGATCTGGGTAAAACCATTCAGATAAAGCGTCGAACAGACCTGGCCGATTGTGGCTCCGGCCAGCAACTGCTTCACGAAGGCCTCTCCATCGTGTATTCCGGTAGAGGCGGCAATATCAATATTGGGTACTTTCCCTGAGACAATACCAATCCACCGAAGTGACAGACGCATATCTTCGGGTGAACTGTAAACGGATGAAGTAGTCATTTGAAGAGTTTCAACGTTGATATCCGGCTCATAAAAACGGTTAAACATCACTACCGCCCGGGCTCCGTTGGCATAAAGTTTATCCACCATCCCTACTATGTTGGTGAAATTAGACCCGATCTTCATAGATACAGGAATTTTTACGACCCTTCGGACTTCTGTCAGAATATCCAGGTACCTGAATTCAATATCCGCTGATGAAAATTTGCGTTCCGTAGGGACTATAAAGGCGTTAATTTCCAAAGCATCTGCCCCCGCTTTTTCGAGGTTGCGTGCAAAAGCCATCCATTCATCACCCGATACACAGTTGATACTGGCAATTACAGGAATCTTTACCGACGATTTTGCTATCCTGATCAAATCGAGATAAGCCTGCAAATTGTTTTCACGGATATAATCCGAAATATAATCCTCTGCTTCGGGATAACTATTTTCCTGTGAATCATTGTTGATCACATAACTTACCTCGTTATTGATCTGCTCCTCAAAAAGAGATTTTAAAACAATTGCCCCTACCCCTTTTTCTTCGAGCTGAATGATTTTGTCGATCGAATTTGTCAGTCCGGAACTGGAAACCACTAATGGATTTTTGAGCGTAAGCCCCATGTAAGTTGTTGATAAATCTGGCATATCGAAATCTTAATTAGTTGAATTATAAATCAGGAAAACCACCACTCTACAATCACCGCAGGCGCATAAATGCTGCGCGTAGTATTCATCCCGATTGATTAAAATTCGTGTTAATACTGCATTTACTTCTTTCACTCTATACTTCTCTTTCGCTAAAGTAAGTATTATTACAACATTTCAAAAATTGGCATTCAACACCCTGTCTATTCGTCAACGATCTCCGAAAATTGTACTGCCAATCCTGACCAATGTACTGCCATTTTCTATCGCATAAAGGTAATCATGTGACATACCCATTGAGATTTCCCGAAAGTTATCATTTCCGTAAAAGAAATCCTGTTTCAGGTTTTGAAATAGTTGATTAAGGGTTAAAAATTCCTGGTTGATCAATGCCGCATCATCGGTATAAGTCGCCATCCCCATTACTCCGGATATCGTAACATGCTCTAATTCAGCAATTTTAATTGACGAAAGCATCAGTCGGGCATCTTCTTCTGAAAAGCCGTATTTACTTTCCTCACGTGCAATGTGAAACTGAAGCAGACAGGGGATTACCCTTCCGGAAAGCCGGGCTTCATCATTGATTGTTTTTAAAATTTTAAAACTGTCTACCGAGTGTATCATGGCAATAAAGGGGGCGATAAACTTCACCTTGTTCGATTGCAAATGACCAATAAAATGCCACTGTATGTCATTAGGCAATGATTCCCATTTTTGCACCAGTTCCTGCACCTTATTTTCCCCGAACAGACGTTGTCCGGCATTGTAAGCTTGCATGATCACCTCATTGCCTTTGGTCTTTGACACGGCGACGAGTTTTACGTGTGGAGGTAAGGAGGAACAGATTTGATTTAAGTTATTTTCGATTGTCATTTCTACAGTTTTACATCCAGGTTTAGAATGTTTAATTTGATAATCAAACATATCGTTATTCAAAAAATAATCAGCCAATTGTTAACCAGTTGAGTGTAATATTTGATTTCAGCTTGTTTGTAATCCTTCAAAAGTAAGAAAAAAAACCACCGCGGAGATATAACAATTAACCTTTAATTAATAGCAGTTCTTTTCGATGTTATTTAACAGGTCATGGAAGAAATACGGATAAACACCACTGAGTGGAGTTTGGCCAATCATCGTGGAGTTAATTTTTTTAACTTTACACGCGGTCAATAATGGCATGATCACAATTCGAAAGGAATGAAAAAATATCTAATATTGTTGCTGATTACAAGTTGCTCTTTAAGTGCATATACACAACCAAAGGATTTTAAAACGGAACTTTATATTGGCGCCAAAGGGGGAATGACTTTCTCAAAAGTGAGATTTTACCCAAATGTCGTTGAATCATTCCAACAGGCAAATACCGGTGGACTGATATTCAGGCTTATTTCCGAACCGCATATCGGATTCCAGGTGGAGGTTAATTATACCCAGAAAGGCTGGAAAGAAGATTCAATCGGATATTCGCGCCTGCTAAATTATGTTAGTGTACCGATTATGACCCACGTGAACCTCGGAGATAAGGCGTTCCGATTTACACTTAACCTTGGGCCCGAAGTTGCCTATATGATTTCGGAAGCAGAAAAATTCGAAGAAGAGGTCATCATAACACCAAATGATGAAGTTTACCGTACCTATTTCGGGAAACCTGCCGATACGACAATGGATTTCCTTTTTACTGCCGGTATCGGGATGGAATACCATCTGAAAAAAGGAGGTGCCATCGCCCTCGAAGGCCGGGCTTACTATAGTCTGCCCAATCTGTTTAATCCTGACAATTATCCTTATAAGGTCTCCCAGAGTAACGGGGCCCAGGTGACGCTATCCTACCTGTTTCAGTTTAACAGGAAAAAGAAAACCCGAAAATAAGTTGGAAATTCGACAATGTGACAATTCGACGATTTGAACCTTTGGCAACCGGAACATTATTGACGATTTGGAGTGAAGGCCTGACTTTTCATTGATCGAATAGTCAGGCCTTCACTTTAATACTTCCTTATTATTGAATGATCATTCAAGTTCATGAACCACCAACCCCGATCTGAGTTTTGGCTCAAACCATGTTGTTTTGGGTGGCATGATATTTCCTGAATCAGCAATATCGATCAGTTGTTTCATCGAAACAGGATAAAGTGCGAAAGCCACTTTCATATTACCTGAATCAACCCGGGTCTTTAATTCTCCTAGACCACGGATACCTCCAATAAAATCAACCCGTGTATCTGTTCGCAAATCTTTTATTCCCAGTACTTTATCTAAAATAAGACTTGAAAGAATCGTGACATCCAGTACTCCGATCGGGTCATTATCGTTGTAACGACCTTGTTTGGCGACCAGTTTGTACCACTCACCTTCGAGATACATACTAAAGGTATGCAACTGGTTGGGTTTGTAAATTTGAACACCTGCCTTTTCAATTTCGAAATCTTCACCAATTTTCGCAAGCAATCCTTCAGTCGAAAGTCCGTTGGTATCTTTGACTGTACGGTTGTAATCAATGATTTTTAATTGATTATCAGGAAAATGAACGGCCAGGAAAAAATTATATTCCTCTTCACCCGTATGATTGGGATTTTTGGCCCGTTTTTCCTTTCCGACCAGTGCAGCTGCCGCAGTACGGTGGTGACCGTCGGCTACATAGGTAGCCTGGATTTCGCCGAAAAGCCTGACTACTCTGGCAATGGTCTGTTCATCGCCGATATGCCAGAAATGGTGTCCGAAACCATCTTCTGCCACAAAATCGTAAACAGGTGCCTGTGTTCCGACAATACTTGCAACAATATCATCCAGTTCTTTGACGGCAGGATAAGCAAAAAATACGGGCTCCATATTGGCGTTGGTAATCCGGACATGTTTCATCCGATCCTCTTCCTTGTCACTGCGGGTTAATTCGTGTTTTCTGATTACCCCGTTCAGATAGTCATCAACCGAAGCACAACCCACCATTCCATACTGGGTTCTGCCGTCCATGGTCTGGGCATAGATATAGAGTGCTTCTTTCGAATCCTTCACCAGCCAACCTTGTTTGCGCCAGATACCCAGATTTTGGGCTGCTTTCTGATACACCGGCTCCGTGTGTTCATCGGTGCCGGACGGAAAATCAATTTCCGGTTTTATAATATGTAACAGTGAATATGGATTTCCATCAGCTTCAGTACGGGCTTCTTCTGAACTGAGCACATCATAAGGCCGCGACGCAACTTTTGCAGCCAGTTCAACAGGAGGTCTGAGTCCTTTAAAAGGTTTTAAAACTGCCATAATTTAATTTTGTGCTTCAAATTCTTTCATCGCTTCAACCAATACCGCCACACTTTCGATTGGCATAGCATTGTAGATAGAAGCCCTGAATCCACCAACGCTGCGATGACCCTCAATACCAAGGATATTTAATTCTTTGGCTCTTGTAAGGAACGCCTTTTCAAGGTGAGCGTATTCAGGAGACATCACAAATGTGACATTCATGCGTGAACGATCTTCAGGATCGGGTACCGGGCAAATGAACAGTTTATTGCGGTCGATTTCATCATACAGCAATTTAGCCTTTGCGATGTTTTTTACCTCCATAGCCTTGATTCCGCCGTTATCCTTGAGCCATAATAAGGTTTGAAGAGCAGCAAATACAGATAAACAAGGCGGTGTGTTAAACATCGATTCCTTTTCGATGTGAGTCATGTAATTAATCATCGTAGGAATCGGCCTGCCTGACTTGCCTAGCGCATCTTTACGCACAATTACCAGGGTTACCCCGGCAGGAGCAAGATTTTTTTGCGCACCTGCATAAATGAGGTCATATTTCGATATATCGATCGGGCGGCTGAATATATCGGAGGACATGTCGGCCACCAGCATTACAGGAGAATCAATATCTTTATAGATCTGGGTTCCAAATATGGTATTATTCGACGTAATATGAAGATAATCAATATCTGTAGGAATTTCCACATTTTTAGGAATGTAGTTATAATTTTTGTCCTTTGAGGAGGCCACTTCAACAACTTCACCGAAAAATTTAGCTTCTTTAATGGCATTGGCAGCCCAGACACCGGTATTGTAATAGCCGGCTTTTTTCTTCATCAGGTTAAAGGGAACCATAAAGAACTGAGAACTTGCACCACCCTGAAGAAACAGCACTTCATAACC
>JBBRGI010000273.1:0-5105 GCA_038240855.1 Bacteroidales bacterium
TAAAGCAGATCAGGAGCTTTCCGGCAATGATTCACTCATTCCTTTTGTGAAACCCTCCTATCAGGAAATTTATTCTACAGACTACAAATGGACTGAAATGATAGGAATATTAAAACATGATTCGTCAACAAAAATTGAATTTTACAGTTTAAAGCTTAATGTTCAAGGAGATGAGGAAAGAGTTCAATTGTATCATAATAGTGACCGGATGATCAGGATCGAAAAAAGAATATATGATAAATCGAATAATGAATTGAGTTACGATATGTTTGATTTTGACAAGAACAATATTTGTTTATCATTTACGGAATGGGGTCTGAAGGAAAATATGTCATTAACTTATGCAATGCATTGGGGCTCATTAATTGAATATGATGTGAATTGTAAATTAGTCGAATTAAGACCTGCGCAAAAGAAACAAATCATTCAATCGGTAAGAATCTCGCTCGATTCTATTATGCAGCATTTTCCAGGGTACATATATTCTTTCAAGTGGATATAAATGTTACTGTGGTCCATTTTTATCAATAACCGTTGAGGATTAATAAAATTAAAATAAATAAAATTATGAAATTTATGCTTGCTTCCTTGTTCGTTTTCGTAGCAATATTCATAAACGCACAGGAAAGAGAATTAATTGATGGTGTTGGTTTTCCCTCCTATTACTCTCAAATCAAAGAAGGTACTTTCAAAGGGCACGTATGTGGTATTTTAAAAATCACTACAATTAAAAGAGACTCCGTAATAGTAAACTTTAATTCAGACGCAGCCTTATTATCAATTGTTAAGGATCCGGATGAAGTATATGATATTAGTTTCAAAAAATATCAGACAGTAAGTGACGATGGGAAAGTCAAATTAGAATACACAACGTATGCATTTGCCAATGCACTGCAGATTCAACTTAATGGAAAAATCTATCAGTTAGGAGGAATAGATGGAGCATGTGATCTTGTTATCAATGGACTAAACTACGAATATACAGGAAATATGACTTCTGAGTTTCTACTATTGCGTTTCTCTAAAAATATAGGGCTAAGAGAACTAAAATCTGGCAGAGCGATTAGCTTGTTTGTTAAGAAAGGTTCTATGCTAATGTTCTTTAATTCAAATTAGTTTTTTTTGATCTGCCGAAAAGTGATTCTCCGGATAATTCCGAACAGTTTATGTGACCTTTAAAGCAAATCGTAAAACAAAATGTATTTGATGAAAATAAATATCTGTTTGTGCCAGGCGACAGAGGCCAAAAATATCAAACATAATTTATAAGCATAGTTATAAGTATATATAGTTAATCCGTTCATTTCATAGTTTTTTGACATCCGAAGTGCACTTACATAAATATCATTTTTTATAAAATAATAAAAAAGAATCATTTTTATATTCGGAATATTAAAGTTATTGATAATGAAGAAAATAAAAATAAAAAAAATGAAAAATTCATGTAAATTTAATTTTATTTCACTACCTTTAATAGACAATTAGTAATGTATTCAGGGTTCGGTTTTATAGTTTAAAAATCTTAACCTTTATGCTAATCAGGAGTTTCCCATATGAATTCCAGATGGATGCCATGGACTGCGGCCCCGCCTGCCTGAAGATAATCGCCAGGTTTTTTGGTAAATATTACTCTCTTCAGCATTTACGCGATTTATGTGGAATAACACGTGAAGGCGTTTCTTTTCTCGACCTGAGCTATGGTGCTGAAAAAATAGGTTTGCATACCGTTGCCGTAAAAACTGATATCGGGAATCTGCATTCAAAAGTCCCCCTGCCATGTATTATTCACTGGCAAAACAGTCATTTTGTGGTGGTGTACAAAACCAACAAATCGCAAATCAGCGTCTCCGATCCGGCCAAAGGTTTGATTTCATACCGCTATGCGGAATTTAAAAAAGGATGGTATAAACCGGATGAAGAGGCAGGGGCAATTCTGGCCGTTGAACCCATGGCCGATTTTATGCAAAGGGATATGGAGGAACGTACCGAACGCCGTAAAACATTTGAAAATGTATTGAACTACTTTTTGCCCTTTCGCAGGAACTTTGCAACGATATTTGTTGTAATGATCATTGCCACAGCGCTACAGGGTCTTTTGCCCTTTATTTCAAAAGCAGTCATTGATGTGGGAATTCAGACACGCGATCTTGATTTTATAAATATCGTACTAGCGGCAAATATCGTGATCATTGTAAGTATCACCATTTCAAACGTTATACGCGACTGGCTGCTTCTGCACATCACCGCCAGGGTAAATATTGCACTGATCTCCGACTACCTTATTAAATTAATGCAATTGCCTGTCACCTTCTTCGAAAACAAGATGATTGGCGATATCCTTCAGCGGGCACAGGATCACGAACGGATCCGCAGTTTTATCATGAATAACTCGCTGAACCTGGTTTTTTCATCTCTGACATTTATTACCTTCAGTATTATACTTTTGATTTATAATCCGGTTATTTTCTATTTCTTCATGAGCGGCAGTTTCCTGTATGTCGTATGGGTACTCGCATTTTTAAAGATCCGCAAAAAACTCGACTGGGAATATTTTGGACTTATCTCCCAGAATCAAAGCTACTGGGTCGAAACAGTGGGTGCTATCCAGGATATCAAGATCAACAATTACGAGAAACAGAAAAGATGGAAGTGGGAGAATATCCAGGCTAAACTTTACAGGGTTAATCTTAAAGTATTGAATATCACAAATGCCCAGAATCTTGGGGCACAGTTTATCCAGAGTATCCAAAACCTGGTGATTACCTTTTACTGTGCCAAAGCGGTTATCGGTGGAGAAATAACTTTTGGGGTGATGATCTCAGTTCAATTTATTATCGGCATGCTGAGTGCCCCCGTAACACAGTTTATCGGGTTTATTATAACCGGACAATATGCCAAAATAAGTTTTCTGCGGATTAACGAAATCCACCAGTTAAAAGACGAAGAGGATACCGTCGTTACTACCAATATGAATATCCCCGAAAACAAGAGTCTGTTCGTCGGGAATTTATCCTTTCAATATACGCCCAATAGTCCTTTCGTGCTGAAGCAGATACACCTTGTCATCCCGGAAGGAAAAATCACTGCCATTGTTGGTGGCAGCGGAAGCGGTAAATCGACTTTGTTGAAATTGTTGCTCAGGTTGTATCAACCTTCGTTTGGTGACATTATGGTTGGCAGTATGAATATTTCGAATATCAGCCTGCGCGACTGGCGTAACCATTGCGGGGTGGTAATGCAGGACGGTAAAATTTTCAACGATACCATCCTGAATAATATTGTGCTCGACGACGAGGAGATCAATTACGATCGGTTGAAAGAGTCGGTCCGGATTGCTCACATCGCGGGTGAAATCGAGCAGATGCCCCAGGGTTATCAGACAAAAATAGGGGAGGTGGGCAGGGGATTAAGCGGTGGTCAGAAACAGCGGTTGTTGATCGCACGGGCATTGTATAAATCTCCGGACTATCTTTTCCTGGACGAAGCGACCAATGCACTCGATGCCATTAATGAGCATAAGATTGTTAATGCATTAAACCAGGCGTTTGAGAAGCGGACTGTTGTGGTCATCGCCCACAGGTTAAGCACAATTATGAATGCTGACCAGATTGTGGTATTAAAAGATGGAATGATCATCGAAATTGGCAATCACCAGAAACTTATGGAGAAGGAAGGTCATTATTGTGACCTTGTAAATAAGCAGATGGGTATTTGGGCTACTAACGGATCTCCAAAAATTGAAACTGTATAAACTGACAGGTAATATGGAACCTGAAATTCAGAAAAATACGAGCGAGCGCACCGAAGAGGTGAAGGACATTATTGATCGGATGCCACATGGGATAGGCAAAATTGTGGCTTTAATTATGGTTTGTCTGGCGGGGGTGCTTTTGACATTAGGTCTGATGATCGATTACCCCGAGAAAGTGACCGGTTCGATTTCGATTACTGCCCGTCAGGCTCCGGTGCGACTCGTTGCCAATACATCGGGTAAACTCCATTTACTGAAAAGCAATAACTCATTACTTATTGAAAATCATATTATTGCCTGTATTGAAAATCCTGCATGTCTGGACGATGTTTTGAAAATTGAAGATTTTCTGCAGCACAACAAATCTGATTCGCTTTACAATCATCCGATGATTGATATATTGACAACTGATGTCGTTCTGGGTGAATTGAGCATGCAGTATTATACTTTTTTGAATTCCCTGCAAAAGCGATTTAATTACATGGAGGGGAAACCGTACGAGAAAAAACTTGAAAGCGCGAATTTGCTTCTGAAATCGCAGTTACAGCTCATGGAGTCAAACCAAAAGCAAATGGGTACCAATGCCATTTCATTGCAATTGATCGGTAGGAACCTTCACCGCGACAGTATGTTATTCCGTACTGCTACAATTGCCGAGATCGATCTTGAACGCTCGGCTGTCAGTTACCTGGGAAGGGTGGAAAACACACAGATAATGGAAAAGGAATACACAAACATGCAGTTGCAGGCGAACGAAACGCGAAGCAAACTGCAACTGCTTGAACTTGAAAGACTCGAAGCAGAGCAGAAACTTGGAATGGATTTTTATTCTTCTTACAATGAACTGGTCAACAGTATCCGGAAATGGCGGCTGGCCTATACCTTTTCGGCACCTTTTGATGGCAAACTTGAGTACCTCAATTTCTGGCATGAAAACGATTTTGTCGCTGCAGGCACACCCGTTCTTTCGGTCATCCCTTCCGATAATCCTTTGCTGGGACAGGTATTTCTTCCTGCAATGGGAGCAGGGAAAGTAGTGGTTGGACAGGAAGTGATCATCAGGCTCGATAACTATCCCTATATGGAATACGGATCCATCAGCGGCAAGGTGAAGATGATTTCTGCACTGGCCAATCAGACTGAAGCTTTTGCGAAGAAGAACGACATCAACACCTACCTTATTACGGTGGATCTTCCCGGGAAATTGACCACCAATTACGGCACTACGCTGGATTTCAATTACGAGATCAAAGGTATGGCCGATATTCTGACAAGAAAAAGAAAACTTTTGCTCCGGCTGTTCGATAACCTTAAATATATCGCCAGTAAAAAAACAATTTAATTAACAATTTAA
>JBBRGI010000274.1:0-5051 GCA_038240855.1 Bacteroidales bacterium
ATTTTTAGAATATTGAAATACTTTTAACGAAAAATTGATCAATAAATTATCCACGTAATTCTTAAGAATATGGTAAACAGGCGTAATTTTCTTAAATCCTCTGCAACAGTGGTTGTTGGCGGATTAATGGCAAACCAATTAATCACTTCTTGTACTCCGGCTGCTCCCAAAAAGAAGGTAGGACTTCAGCTCTATTCATTGCGTGATGCAATGAAGGACGATGTTGCGGGAACTTTGAAAAAAGTTGCTGAAATGGGTTATTCCACAGTTGAAACTGCCGGTTACAACGACGGTTTAATTCATGGACTTGCACCTAAGGAATTCAGAAAGATTGTTGAAGACCTCGGTATGAAGGCTACCAGTGGGCATGTTGTACAAGCATTTTCCAAAGAAAAGGAAGCTGATATCATGGAATGGTGGAAGAAAGCCTGTGGTGCACATGCTGAGATCGGTGTAAAATACCTTGTTCAGGCTTTTATGCCTGTCAATGATCAGACAACAATGGATGAGATCAAGCTGTATTGTGATTATTATAATAACGTGGGTTATATAACTGCTGCGGCCGGCGGTATTGGTTTTGGCTATCATAACCATTCCTTCGAATTCCGCGAAATTGACGGAAAGTTGATCTACGATTTTATGCTCGAAAATACCAGTCCTAATCATGTATTCTTCGAAATGGATGTTTATTGGCTTACTGAAGGCGGACAGTCTCCTGCAGCATATATCAACAAATACGATGGTCGTTTTCCTGTATTACACATCAAGGATGAAAAAGAATTGGGTGCCAGCGGAAAAATGGATTTTAAACCAATTTTTGAAGCTGCCTATGTTAAAGGATTGAAAGAGTATTATGTCGAAGTTGAGAAATATACCAACAATGATCCTTTTGCAAGTGTTAAAGAAAGCATTGACTACCTGGTCAAAGCTGACTATGTTAAATAATATTGGCAAGATAAATTTTAAAGGGGATATGTTGTTTGGCAGCATATCCCTTTTTTAATTAAAATCTAATAGTTGAGATTAACGAACTAAATAACAATGTATTATGAAATATATTTTTTTCCTGGTGATTCTTGTTCAACCAATTTTGGGCAATTGCCAATCCTCATCACCGACTTCCAAAAGACTTGTCTGGTCTGATGAATTTAATGTTAATGGTCTTCCGGATAATCAAAAATGGGGTTATGAAGAGGGAAAGATCCGGAATAATGAAGCCCAGTATTATACCAGGGACCGACCTGAGAATGCGCGCATTGAAGGTGGTAATCTGATTATTACTGCTATTAAGGAAGAATTCAAAGGTGGGCAGTACACGTCGGCAAGTATCAATACCAAAGGAAAATATGAATTTACGAAAGGGAGGATCGAAGTAAGTGCAAAACTGCCCCACGGACGTGGAGTGTGGCCCGCTATTTGGACGCTTGGAACCAACAAAAGTCTGGGAGGATGGCCTGCCTGCGGTGAGATTGATATCATGGAATTTGTTGGTTACGAGCCGGATATAGTTTATGCAAATGTACATACCAAAGATTATAACCATACTAAAGGTAATGGCAGGGGAGGATCGCTTAACTATAAAAACCCATGGGAAGATTTTCATATCTATGCTGTTGAATGGTTTGATGACCGGATGGATTTTTACTTCGACAACCAAATGTATTATTCCTGCGTCAGGAAAGGCGAAGGAATCGGTGAATGGCCTTTCGGGGAGCCACAGTATTTATTGATCAACCTCGCGATAGGTGGGGCATGGGGCGGAAAGAAGGGAATAGATGATTCAATTTTTCCTGTTGAGTATAGGATAGACTATGTTCGGATCTATACTTTTTAAAATAGCGATGATAAGCAGCTTTATTTGTAGCATTGCGTAAACGATTACATACGGTTAACAAATTTTTACTAAGAATATGCGCTTAATTCGCATATATAAAGCTAGTTATTATATTTTGAGATAAGATGACAAACTCATGAAAAATCAATATATTGCGGTCATATAAAAATTACTTATGGGACGGGGCTTAGTTATCATCAGTAACACCGGGGTGAAAAAGAAATTCATCACACTTTCTCTTGGCGTGAAGGGAGTCGATTTCTACTTTCTTTCCGGGATCAGTGAATTTGTTGACGAATTCCAGCTTTTTCAACCTGATATTTTGATAGTTGGTGATCATGAACTGCAGATTCTAAGTAACAATGTTGCAAGTTTGGCACTTGTTAATTCGGTTAATAAGTTATTTTTGGCAGGGCATGATCCACTTGAACCATTCAATTATCCGTGCCGGAACCTCATATTAATTCATAACGGATTTGATGCTGACGAATTTTATCAGCATGTAAAGCCTAACCAGACATTTAATATCCAATCGCTCAATAATCAGCCGTTAAAGTGGATTTTCGATAATCTTCCTATCGGCCTTTTCTGGAAAGATTTAAATTTCAGGTATTTGGGTTGTAATAAGATATTTGCTGATGATCAGGGATTTACGGATCCAGGAAAACTTATCGGTTTGTCCGATTACGATCTTTTCACTTCGACATCTGCGGATGAATATGTGCAGAAAGACAGGGAATTGATTGAGAGCAATGCCACTGCATTCTGTTACGAGGAAACTGAGACAAATAAGGATGGCAATCAGGAAGTTATCTGGAAAAAGAAAATTCTGATACGGGAAGATAATGGCGTTGTTTCCGGAATCCTCGGGATGTACGAGAAAATAACAAAAGAAATAAAGCGTGAAATTGAACTCCAGGACGAAAGGCGCTTTTTGCAGATGTTGATGGACAATATTCCTGATACCATCTATTTCAAGGACTTGAATTCACGATTTACCCGGATCAACAATGCTCAGGCCAAAACGTTGGGCCTCCAGCATACCGAAGATGCAGTGGGGAAAACAGATGCCGACTTTTTCGATGAAACATTTGCCGTAGCCGCTCAAAACGATGAGCAGGAAATGATGAAAAGCGGAAAACCTGTTATTAACAAATTGGAGAAGATTAAGACGCTTGAAGGGTCTCAATATGTAATGGCCACTAAAATCCCGATAAAGGATGAGCAGGGAGCAATTATTGGTATGGTTGGTGTCTCGAGAGACATCACGCAGAAACACAAGCTCGAAATGAAACTCCAACAGGAAACAAATCTGTTGAACGTACTCCTGAATAGTGTTCCGGATACTATTTATTTTAAAGACCGGGAATCAAGGTTTACCAGAATAAACAAAGCGTGGCTCAATAGGCATGAAATAACTAAGGCAGAAGATGTAATTGGGAAAACAGATGCCGATTTCTTTGACCCGGTATTTGCCGACAGAACCTATCGTGATGAGCAGGATTTAATGCAAAAGGGTGAGCCTTTGTTTAATATGCTTGAAAAGCGACTGGATCCCTCCGGTAATCAGGTTTTTAAGCTGGCCAATAAGGTTCCTTTATTTGATCAGAATAAAAAAGTGGTGGGGATGATCGGGATATCGCATGATATCACTGAATTAAAACTGGCTGAATCAAAATTGACTCATGAAAAGGAGTTGCTGCAGTCGATAATGGATTTTGTACCGGATACCATCTTTTTTAAAGATGTTAATTCTTGTTTCACACGGGTTAATCGGGCATTTGCCGATGCTGTGGGACTACAATCACCTGATGAGGTGATCGGAAAATGTGATTCGGATTTCTTCCCGGAAGAGCATGTAATGCTTTCCCGCCTTGACGAAGAGAATATCTTAAAAAGCGGAGAACCGAAAATCAACAGGATTGAAAAAGTTCAAAATGCTGATGGGAAAATTCTCTGGCTTTCCACGACCAAAATACCGATAAAAGATCAGTCTGGGATTATTACTGGGATTATCGGTATTTCCCGTGATGTGACATTTATTGAAAAAGCCCGGACCAATCTCAATTTCGCAAAAGAAAAAGCCGAAGAGGCAAACAGGGCTAAGAGTCTTTTCCTGGCCAATATGAGTCATGAAATCCGCACTCCGATGAATGGGGTTATTGGAATGGCAGACGTTCTCAATCAGACTGAACTAACCGATGAGCAGCATGATTATTTAAACATTATTACAAAATCGGGTAATAATCTTTTAAGTATCATTAATAACATCCTTGATTTTTCTAAAATTGAATCGGGTAGCCTTGAACTTGAAATGGCTCCTGTCAATATCCGCCAGGTAATTGAAAATGTGGCTGATATACTTATCATTACGGCAACAAACAAAGGTGTTAACCTTGTAAATTATGTCGATTCCTCAATCCCTGAGATTGTGCAGGGTGACGCATTGCGCTTGCACCAGATTCTGCTCAACCTGGTCAATAATGCCCTGAAATTTACCAATAGCGGGGAAGTATTTTTTACCGCTGAACTGACTGAATCATCCACATCAGGCTACACGGTATTGTTCAAAGTCAAGGATAGCGGAATCGGGATTTCAAAGGAGGCGCAACAGCGTATTTTTCAATCGTTTACACAGGCCGATAGCTCCACTACCCGCAGATTTGGGGGAACCGGGCTTGGCCTTGCCATCTCCCAGCGATTGGTGAAAATGATGGAAGGGTCTATTGGAGTCGAAAGTGCCGAAGGTGAAGGATCATCGTTTTGGTTTTCTGCAAACTTTGGACCCAGTTCGGAACAGGAAGAATCACTACCAACCCCGAAATTGTTGATTGACGGTTTGAAGGTCTTAATTGTCGATGATAACCGCACTAATCGTTTCGTGTTCGGAAAGTACCTCGACACATGGAATTGCAAATATGATCAGGCAGAAAATGGTAAAACAGCCCTGAAAATGTTGATCCAAAATGCGCAACAGAATAATGCCTACGATTTGGCACTGATCGATTACCAGATGGAAGGAATGGACGGTCTAAAACTTGCTGAACAAATTCAGAGCAATCCTGTGATTTGTTCCACACGGCTCATCCTACTGTCGTCAGTAACTGATGTTATCCCGCGTAACGAGGTATTGAGCCGAGGATTTAATTATTTTCTTAATAAACCTGTGAAATTAAAAGAGTTATATGGAGTAATTGCTTCCGTAACAGGGAATGGT
>JBBRGI010000275.1:0-5035 GCA_038240855.1 Bacteroidales bacterium
TTGCTTGTAATCTGGATGGCGCCATACTGTCCTCTTGATCCATAAAGCGCTGCTGCGGTGGGGCCTTTTAATACGGTATAACTTTCAATGTCGTCGGGGTTGATATTCCAGGTGTCAGTCTGAACCGGAACACCATCAACAACATATAGAGGGGCATAGCCACGGAGCAAAACAGAAGGCGCTCCCAACAGTTCAGCCGAAGCTCCAACTGTCAAACCCGCTATTTTACCAGTAAGGGCGTTGATGGGGTTGGGTTCTCTTGCCTTTACCAATTCACTTCCTTTTACATCCTGAATTGCATAACCGATGGTACTTTTCACCTTTTCGATACCTAATGCGGTTACAACGATTTCCCTGATCTCTTCTTTCAATTCTTCAAGCGTTACATTGATTTGTTTCTGATTACCAACTTTTACTTCACTTGTTTGGAAACCAAGATAGGATATGGCCAAAATATCGTTTGGATCGGCCTTAATTGTGAATTGACCGTTTTGATCTGACATTGTACCCGTAGTAGTTCCTTTTACCACAATAGCGGCACCCGGAAGACTCTCTCCGTTGTTGGTTTTAACCACCCCTTTAATATCTACCTTTTGGGCAAATACTGTTACTCCAAGCAGGAGAAACATGATTAATACATAGAATTGTTTTTGCATTTTGATGAAATTAAAATTTGGGTTTTAAAATATTTGGGACATAAGTAGGCTATAATACAGTAATTGAAATAAAGCAACTAGCTGTATTATAAAGACATAAAAATATGGGATTGATATTATAAATACATTAGATTGACTTGTTTAGTGAGTAGATTAAGAAGTGCGCTAACGTCTTCTGTCCTTCTTATGGCCTTTTCGAAACTATTGGTGTCGGTAGTCAGGACGTTGAGAGCAACATCCAAAACCTTATTGAAGTCGGTTGAAGCTTTTTCAACTGATATATCACCCTTCTTAACCAATTTTTTCAAATATCTTTCGATCTTTAAGACTGCCTCATAGATTGCAGGCTTACGAACGACAGTTCTTGTTTGAGGATTTCCGGGTATAATCTCAAAGCGATAGGTGTATTTTGTTTCCAACAAAAATAATTTCCTTGACACCAAATCACCAAGAAAATGTTCACTGACATTTTCTTTTAAAATTGCATTTAAATCGAACGATTTAGATGAAGCCATAAATTCAAATACATGTTTTCCGGCTGTATTTGAACCCGGATTAGTTGATTCATGTGGGAATGCCATCACGAGGGCGGCATCCTGTGCGATAAGTTTCTGGGCTCCCAGAAGCACCAGTACAATAAATAAATTTAAAATTGTTTTCATATTTGACTTTTTAAGAATGCTTATTCAGTACTATTGATAAAATATTTAAGGCTTTCTCCAGATCTGCACGACTAATAGTAAGTGCCGGCGACAGCTGAAGGACGTTCCCTTGCGAAACTTTGAAACTTAAACCGAGTCGCATACAATCGTACATTATTTTTTCAGCTTCTTCGGTGGCCTTTTCCTTTGTTTCATAGTCTGTTACGAGTTCAATACCCCAAAGAAGGCCGATTCCACGAATATCACCAATTAGAGGAAACATCCCTTTTAAACGGCATAGTCTGTTTCGAATCCACTTTTCGTCGTCGGTCACTTTTTGCAAAAGTTGCTCATTTTCAATAAAGGAAATTGTCGCTAAAGCTGCCACACTTCCCAAGGGACTCTTTTCATGAGTATAATGTCCTATAGATACTTCCGCGGCAATATTATAACTATCTCTGGCAACGATTGCTGCAAAGGGGATTATACCGCCACCAAGACCTTTTCCGAGACAAATTATATCGGGCTCAATCCCAAAGTTTTCAAAGGCAAACATTTTTCCGGTTCGTCCAAGCGCAATCGGTATTTCATCGAGTATAAGCAATACCTGATGATTAGTGCAAATTTCCCGGACTCTTTGCCAATATGCTTTAGAAGGTATTTGAACATCTGTATTTCGAATGGTTTCCGCAAGAAATGCCCCAATATTTCCCTCCTTTTCGATAACATATTCAAGATAGTTGGCATAGTTTAGCTGGTCTTTTTCGGATGATCCGAAAATACCCCGATAAGTAGTTGGTGGTGGAATAAGCGTCACTCCAGGCATCATCGGTTCCATTTCATGCTTGAATGCAGCTTCACCTCCAACTGCAATTGCATCAAGTGACGCTCCATGAAAAGAGTCCCAAAGCGAAACTACCTTGTGTTTTCCCGTTACCAGTCTGGCTAATTTTAAGGCCATTCCAATAGCAGAAGTACCTCCCGGAGCAAAAAGACTCCGGTTAAGATTTCCCGGAAGGAGGCTCGCCAGTTTTTTAGCCAATTCAACTGCAGGAACATTGGTATACCTGCGTGGTGAAAACGACAAACTACTCATTTGTTCAGTGATCTTCCGGATCATATAATCGTTCCCATATCCTAATTGATGAACATTATTACCATGAAAATCAAGCAACTCTTTCCCGGAAAGGGTTTTCATTCCACTTCCTTTGCATTGATCCAACACGTCAAGGCATGGCGTTGACATCGATTGGTGCAGAAAATACCTGGAATCATCTTTCAGCACATGAAGTGTTTTGGGATCGGTGATTTGTGATTCCCAAATCTTCCGTTCCTCAAGGAAGTTGACGTCGCCTTCTGTATTTAAACCAGTTGATTGCATAGCCTGAAAATCAAAATAAATTGATGATAAGATTTGATTTAGAACCAGTATAGAGGTTTTTTACGCTCGCTCCATTGTAGTCGATAGGATCGAGTGGCAAAATAATAGAAGCTTCTGAAGGTATGATCAATTTTTTCCCGGTTACAGTTTCCAGATGAAATGGAACTACCGAGCTGTTGTATACCTCATACAATTCCCGCTTTTTGCGATCTTTGATGCCGGTACTTTTGATCGTGACCGCTGCTTTGAAAAATGCTTTCAAAAATTCCTCTTTACCAGCCAATTTGTTGTCGAAATAAGCTAAAGTACGATTGGCAAATAAGGCTTCCTTTATGGAGGTAAGGCTTCGGTCACTTGCAAAAACCAGCGTCATCGGACGATGCCCTTTCTCCAAATCATAGAATTGAGAGACAATACCGTGAATATCCGAATTACCAATAACAGTCAGCTTGCGGTTGATACACCAATCCAAAACAATGGGATAATATTCCTGTTCATTGAAAACTTCAATTCCATTGATCAATCCTTTTTCAAACAAATTCTGATGCAATTGCATCCACAGACAGGTATCAGGCTGTTGAGCCTTCCATCCGGGATGATTCCACATAATAAATGCACCTTGTTTTTTTGCAGCCTGCAAAGCTTCGGTCGCGTCGGGCAGGTCAAGAAGATTTACATCCTCAAGAAAAAGAGCATTTAAATGACCGGGAGGCATTTCCCTTGTAACTTCCCCTGAATGAATAAGCAAAATATTTTTCTCCTTAGCATGTTCCAACGCGATTTCGTAAGAAGCGTTGTGATCTCCTCCAACATATTTTTTGCCCGGCTGTTTTTCGATGTGATCTGTAATTGCAATTGCGTCAAGACCTTCTTCCCATGCTTCATCTACACGAACGGTAGGCCAAACAACGCCATCGGAAAAAACAGTATGCATATGAAAATCGCATTTTAAGGTCTGATAACCTAAGATATTAGGAATTCTAATCTCTTTTCTGACTGATGCCTTTTGCATTTGCGGGAATTGGACATTGTTCATATCCTGTGAGAAACCACCTGTGCCAATCAAGACAGCACCAACAAGTGAAAATACAATTTTCATTTTAACTATTTTTAATTTTTCTTGTAGCAAATAAATATCAATGGTATTACAGTCCTGTTAAGCGGATGTTACTCTTTGATGAATTCGTGTTACATTGCTGTAAATTTGTGTATTTTAGGGTGGGTCAGTGTGCAGCGCTATTGTTTTTGATAACATTACCATTGTAATGATTTACAGATGTTATAACAGTTAAATGGGCTAAATCAAGATGTAATTAATTAATCAGAACAATGAATTAAAGGAAGGATAATAATATGAATTTGCATTTGTCCAACTTTTCCTGAGAATTTGTGTTATATTTGGTAGTTAGTTATAGAATTTCATAATAAAAAACAGATGCCATATGGAAAACATTAAGAATCTTACATTAAAAATGGAAGGAAATGCCCTTCTGATTGACTTATTAACAAAGAATATTGAAATTGTGAATTCGGTTTCAAAGTTCCAGTCCGCACTTGAGCAACTGAATTCCAACCAGCAAAAATTGGAGTATTTAAATGCTTTATTGAATAAGGATGTAACATCAGTTGAGAAAGTTAAGAATGACCGAAGAAAGGCATTAGAAGATAGAACAATGGTGGTGATTCGGATTATGCAGGTTTTTGCCCACGACAAAAAGAAAAGTAAGTTACAAAGCCGGTTATATCATCTTAATTCGGAATATGTTCAGAATTGTACGGATATGGAATTGATTAAAATTTCCAAAAGAATATGGCGGATTGCGAATAAGACCGGAGGATATGCACTTACTTTTGTCGATAAAATAAAATCAGCACTAAACCCCGAAAACTTAAAAGCAACTAATAAATTTGAAAAGGAATTCGGATTAAATTCTTCCATGATCAGAAATATTGAAGAAGCAAATATCAGTTTTATCGAAGCCATGCTTATCTACGATGATGCGATGAATGAAAAGGAAGAGAGAGCGTTGAAAATGAAAAAGATCAACAAACAAATAAAAAAACTACTGGCTAACAAGATTGATCGGCTTGCACTTATGTTCGAGAATGATAACCCCGGCTTTTATGCTGATTATCGCGAATTAAGAGATAAGCAATTACAGAAGCAAAAAAAAGAAACGAATGATCAGAAAACTAACTTTTCGGAATTATTGCAGGGTGAAAATCAGGCTAAACCAAAATTGAAACGTAAATCAATTCAAAAATCGAATTCTGAAACGAATTAATTTTTAACAATATTAATGGTCTATTTTTAAGGAGTGAATATTATAATCGCTGAAATCTGTTTCAGCAATTTT
>JBBRGI010000276.1:0-5035 GCA_038240855.1 Bacteroidales bacterium
TTTTTCATCAAGTGTATTTTGCGCCATTCTCTCCCTCCAGTAACGGTCAACGGATTCACGCAGATCGTTTTTCAGGAATTCCTGCCGGCTCATGGATGAGGGTAAACGATAATCAATTGTACCGATTTTTTCAGAGATCAGGTAATCGCCCGAAACAGGATCATACTCAATTACTTTTCGAATATTGGATGGTTTTTTCAGGTAAAGAGCCGATGTATCATCCGGGGAAGAATTTACAAAAAGCTTTTCATCTTTAAACGGAAAAGGAAGTGGTCCAAGGGTATCGCGGCGAACAGAATCCTGTAACATAGGATGAGTGAACAACATAGCTTCCCCTGTGGACATATCCTGACTCTCCTTCACAATGCTATGGCCGGTTAGAAAGGCTATGATCAATACAAACAGAACAAGTGACTTGTTTAATAAAATCCGCCGCAATATATTTTCTTAAAAACTTTTTAATGCAATCTTTAAAAGTTGTTCAACCGTAAGTTCAGGTTGTGCTGTCAGAATCTGATCAATAGATTTTTCAACCGCCTTTTTATTGAATCCCAGCATTTCGAGGGCACTTAATGCTTCATTTCGGACCACAGCATTGCCCGATTTAAAAATCCTGTCGGAGGCAGGTCCCTTACCTACTTTATCTTTAAGTTCAATAATGACCCGCTGCGCTGTTTTAGCCCCTATCCCCTTGATACTTTTAAGAAGATTTACGTTTTCGGTCAGAATAGCATCGCGGAGGTCATCAGCAAGGTATGACGAAAGCATCATGATGGCAATTGCAGCACCTATTCCATTTACCGAAATCAACATTCTGAAAAAATCGCGCTCATCTTTATCGGCAAAGCCATACAATAAATGGGCATCTTCACGCACCACTTCGTGCAGGTAAAGCTTGCTGTGCTCACTTCCGCTAATACGGGAATAGGTGTTGACCGAAATATGCAAAAAATAACCGATTCCACCGGTTTCAATAACCACCCCTGCAGGGGTTAACCCAGCCACTTTTCCTGTAATATATTCGTACATAGATTGTAAAAAACTCCTGATTAATTTAGATATAACTGGCTAGTATTTTTTATTCTCCCCCACTTCTGTCAATCTCGTGACGTTGCAGCGGACTTTTGGACATCTCTTTAAAATTCTTTCTGTTTGCATATACGTCGATCGCGAGGTACATGGCATTCCGGAACGACTCTTCGGATGCAACACCGGTGCCGGCAATACCATAGGCAGTTCCATGGCCCGGTGAAGTACGGATAATGGGCAATCCTGCCGTGAAATTCACACCCGATTCAAATGCGAACGATTTAAATGGGATCAGGCCCTGGTCATGAAACATAGCCAGAGTGGCATCAAATTTCCTGAATTCTCCCGCACCAAAAAACCCGTCAGCGGGATACGGCCCCAATGCAATGATCCCCTCTTCATTCGCCTGTCTGACAGCCGGTAAGATGATCCGTTCTTCCTCATCACCTATCAGCCCGCCATCACTTGCGTGGGGGTTAAGACCCAGCACTGCGATGCGTGGTTTCCGGATGGAAAAATCTTCAAGCATCGTTTTATGAAGAATCCGTAAATTATTCAGGATACGTTCTTTTGTGATAAGCCCTGCAACCTGGTTAAGTGGAACATGTCCGGTGGTGACACCCACTTTTAAAATATCGCTGACCATAAGCATCAGAAAATTCTTTGTGCCAAACTCGGTGGCAAAATATTCTGTATGACCCGGAAAACTAAAATTGTCTGACTGAATGTTTTCTTTGTTAATCGGAGCGGTCACAATGACATCAATATCGCCCGATTTAAGATCACGAACTGCCGCCTGGAGTGCTGCCAAGGAGGCCTCACCAGCCTGTTTGGTTGATTTTCCCAATTCAACTCTCACCTCCTCATTCACGCAATTGATGATATTTGCGCGCTTCGGATTAGCCTCCCTTGCACTGACAATATTGTTAAAAGTAAACATTTCACTATCCATCGCCTTCCGGTAATAGGCAGCAACTTTTGATGAACCATAAACAATCGGAGTACACATCTCCAGAATTCTACTGTCTGCTAATGCTTTGATAATTACTTCGTAACCAATTCCATTAATATCACCATGGGTGATACCCAATCTAATTTTATGTAGCTCCATTCGAGGTCTTTTAAAGATTAATCATAAACCCGATTATACAACGGTTGAATTGTCAAATTTAAGATTTTATTCGGGAATACAATAGTGTGTAATGATGTCAAATAAGGAGTTCTGACAGTTTACACGAGGCGTTTCACAAACTCAATCAATAACCTGACGCCGGAGGCAGTTCCCCCGACTGTCCTGTAATGATCTGCTTTGTTTAAAAAGGCAGGTCCCGCAATATCGAGATGAATCCAGGGATAATCAACGAATTTTTCCAGGAACTTACCTGCTGAAATAGCACCTGCCTCCCGCCCGCCAATGTTTTTCATATCGGCAATCTCCGATTTAATCAACTCTCCGTATTCTTCCCATAGCGGAAATTCCACGACACGTTCATAAACATTTTCGCCTGCCCGTTTTAATTCACCAAAAGTATGATCTCCGGCATTTCCCATTCCCACAATACCCTGAGATCCGATCGCCATCGCAGCAGCCCCGGTAAGTGTTGCAACATCTATTACTAAACCGGGTTGAAAACCTTTGGCATAACTCAAGGCATCGGCCAGTAGTAAACGACCCTCAGCATCTGTATTCAAAACCTCAACGGTTTGACCGCCATGCATCTGAATCACATCTCCGGGTGCAAAGGCATTGCCATCGGGACGATTATCTGTTGACGGAACAAGCCCGATAAGTTTTAACGGTAACCGGCATAGCGCCGCAAAATACAGAACTGCTGCTACAACTGCCCCGCCTGCCATATCGCATTTCATATAATCCATCGAATCTTTTGTGGGTTTTAGGCTCAATCCACCACTATCAAAAACGACGCCTTTGCCCACTAACACTATTGGCTGCACATTTTTTGCATTTTCGGGTTCCCATTTCATGACCGAAAAGGTTGGCGGATCAATACTTCCTTGGTTTACAGCCAGTAAACCACCCATCTTTAAGGCATTAATTTCATCCTTATGAAAAATTTCTGTTGAAAAACCAGCTACTTTACCCATCCCTTCAAAAATTTCAGACAACCGGACAGCATTCAAATGCGAAGCAGGTTCATTCACCAGGTCACGGGCAATAAAAACAGCATCGATCATCGAAGAGAGTTCGGCGATCAGAACCCCTGGAAGTTCAGTACCGGTAAAATTAATCTTTTCGAGTTGCCATTGCTTTTTATCCGTAGCAGACCGGTATTTCAAAAACTGGTAGCTTCCCAACGCCAATCCTTCCGCCAAGGCTATGCCTGCTTCCGGATGAGATTCCGGAACAACCAGTGTTACCTCACTGATTTTTTCCTTTTTCAGGATCGCGCAAATTTCGTTTCCTCTTTTCCTGCAGTGTTCGGCGAATACGTAATCCTCTTTAAGATGATCGGCAAAAGCAATAAAAATCAGCTCATTGTAACGGTTTATAATCGCCAGATCATTTTCTGCATTCATTTGCGACAGTACATAATTCGCTTCTGATTCATTCAACGGCACCCCCTTTAACGAAGATCGTTCGAAAATTAGGTAGGCGTTCGCAAAAGACAATTCCTGCCTATTGCTGTTAAACTGAATTTTCATTTCCGGTAGTTCCATGCTGATATTTTATTGTTAAAAACAATTATCCGTGACGATGGTTCAAAATTACTACCTTTATCGCAGATTATTTTTCAATAAACTGTGCCTGGCTTCCGAAGGGCATTAGAATAATAACGTTGTGATAATCTATTGGTTAATTAAAATATAATTGAATGAGCTTCGATCGGATCTATGAACGGTCTTTAAGTCTTGAACCGCTTACACTGGAGGAGGGAGTATTGCTTTATGAGAAGGCACCTACATCGGAATTGATGTTTATCGCGTTGCAGATACGACACAAACTGCATCCCGACAATAAGGTAACCTGGATGATCGACCGAAATATCAACATCACAAATATCTGTATTTCAGGATGTAAATTCTGTAATTTTCACCGTAAGATCAACGGGGAAGACACCTATACCACAACTTTTGAAGAGTACAAAAATAAAATTGAGGCGATGCTGCTTTTGGGGGGAAACCAGGTACTGCTCCAGGGTGGTATGCATCCGGGCTATGGATTATCCTTCTACAGCGACCTGTTTTCACGTTTGAAGGCAGAATTTCCCGAGGTCAGGTTACATGCACTTGGCCCTCCTGAGATTGTACATATTGCCCGCAAGGAAAGGATGTCGTATCGCGATGTACTTGTGAAACTTATCGAATCAGGTCTTGATAGTCTGCCGGGTGCCGGGGCCGAAATTTTATGCGACCGCATCCGTAAAGAGATCTCTCCGGGGAAAGCGCTAAGTTCGGAATGGCTCGGGGTCATGCACGAGGCTCACCTTCTGGGGATGGTCACCTCGGCCACAATGATGTTCGGGCATATCGAAACCCTAAGCGAAAGAGTAGCGCATCTTATTTATCTGCGTGATTTACAATCTCAGAAACCAGTTGCTGCCCCGGGATTTATGGCATTCATACCATGGCCGATCATGTCGGAAGGAACAGAACTGGAGAAACTTACCGGCATGAATCCTGTGCTGCCTGTTGAATATATACGGACGATTGCAATCAGCCGGATTATTTTGAATAATATATTAAACATACAAGCCTCATGGCTTACCGTGGGACAGGAAACAGCACAGGTGTGTCTGTATGCCGGTGCCAATGACCTGGGTTCAATTATGATTGAGGAGAATGTTGTCTCGGCTGCCGGTGCATCTTTTAAATTGAATGCTATGGAGATGCAGCGTACCATTTCACAAGCCGGTTTTCAACCCCAGCTTCGTACACAGGATTACAAATTTATCGATTTGCCGCCTGTCGTTGAAAAATATGCCGTGTAGCTCTGGTCGTTATTGAAAAAATATCTATTTTAGTTCCCGCATGTGAAAATTTGATA
>JBBRGI010000277.1:0-5008 GCA_038240855.1 Bacteroidales bacterium
AAACAGGTAAATAAACCACCGGTTGCCAATGCAGGCGTAGATCAGTCAGTGAACGAGGGAGTTATGGTAACTTTAGATGGTGCACTTTCATCCGATGCGGATAACAATACCATCACTTATTTATGGAGTGCTCCGGCAGGAATTACTTTAAGTTCAGTTACAGCATCAAAACCCACATTTACAGCTCCTGAGGTAAGCGCAAATACCAATTATACTTTTTCATTAATTGTCAATGACGGAACAGGAAACTCGGCTGTTGATCAGGTCCTAATCACTGTCAAACAAATAGACAAAGCTCCTTATATTAAGGAATCAATCACTGATATTTCGGTCGAAAAGAGTGCTGACGATAAGATCATTAATTTGAAAACAGTATTTGCCGATGATGATCTCGCTGATGTTCTGAGCTACTATGTCACTTCCAATTCTAACGACCAGGTAGTGAATGCCAATATATCCGGAACCGATCTGCGATTAAACTTTTCAACTGTAAATGTCGGGAACTCTGATATAGTGATTACTGCAACCTCAAACGGGAAGGAAGTGAAATCGGGATTTAAAGTGGTGGTAAAAATCGTGGCAGATATTGATCCAATTTTCACACAGAAAATATTTATATATCCTAATCCGACTTCAGGGGAAATGACAATTGTATTCGATAAAGTTCATAAAGATGGGACCTACCTGAGTGTAGAAGATATGAACGGAAGGAACATTATAAAAAAAATCATTCAGAAAAAGGAAGAACGGATTGATTTAAGTGGTATCCCGCCCGGAATTTACCTGATAAAAACCAATTTACCCGGTTTAACAGGTCAGAAAATAATTTTAAAATAAAAACTGAAAAATAATCTAATCTGAGTTTTTCTTTCATCCGATTTTAAAGCATACTTGTTAACTAAGTTGAAAATGGACTACTTGCAGCGATATGATATTTTTGCAGGAAAAAATTAGTAATTCAATCATCTTCTAAGATGGAATAAAATCCTCAGTTCCTCATCAGCCAGACAGATAAAAGGGCTTGCGGTTTCCAAATAATTATTGTGCAATGTTAAATGAAGGAATATTGGAATATGTTTGCGAACGAATTGTTGGTATGTCTGATTGAGTATTATTTTGATGTCTTAAAATTAACTGGGGAAGCTTTGAAATATTTTTTAATAGTAGTACCCATAACGGGAATGACATTTTATGATATTTAATGATCTTATAGTCTTCCTTCGATTTGCATATTAGATTTTTAATCCCATTATTGCTTATCCCTCCTTTACGCATTTTTGTTATGACTTTTGGCAAATAGTAGGTAGTAAGATTATTATCCTTAAAAACACGAATCAAATAGTCGTAATCGGCAGCAATTTTATAGCTGAGGTCATAAAACCCATGTTTCTGATAAACTTCTTTCCGAATAAATACAGAAGGATGGGGTGGCATCCAGCCTCTGTTGATTAGTTTAGGCTGAAATGATTGGCTTTCCCAATTACGAATGATATTGTTGGTATCTTCAGCTTCTACATACACCAAATCGCCATATACTACATCTATTCGCTTATGTTCGCCAGTAGTTAAGGTACTTGAAGCAAAAACGTCTCTTATATTCTGTAAAGTATGAGTAGTGGCAAACATATCGTTGGAATGTAAAATTCCAATAACATCACCGGTTGCCATTTTAATGCCTTTATTAAGAGCATCGTAAATTCCTTTGTCTTTTTCAGAAACAAAATGGCTGACCAGTCTGGTTTTTCTAAGCACATCAATTGTTCCATCCGTTGACCCACCATCAATTACAATGTATTCGATGTTTGCATATGTTTGTTGCCTGATACTTTCCAGAGCATCGGCAAGAAATTTAATGCTGTTTAAAGTGACCATAATAATTGATATCTTAATCATCTGTTTTCTGTATTGAATTAAAGTACTTACGGTAAGCGTATAATAACTATTTGATATTAAGCCTTCAATACTTCGTAATTGGTTGTCGCCAACGTTCTTTGCCTAATCTTATATGGCCAGATTCAACGATGTAAAAAAGGTATTTTTTACTGCAATAAGATCTATTAAATGTAGTTTGTAAAGCGCCTGAAAGTAAGGGTCAAAAGATGCAACTATGTCCGCAATTAGTGCTATTCTTGCTAGGAATAAAGGTGTAGGCAATTGTCATCCAAAAGGAGTAGATGATCAATGGCAACTCTTTTTCACTATCTTTAAGAACGGAAGAAAGACTTATGGTACATAAATAAACGATTGGCAATTATTTAAAATGATTATGGGAGATTTTATATTTAATGCAATTAAGTTGAGAAACTTAACCAATGAAATTGCGGTAGTGTTTAACCCGGACAATGCAATATTAAATCCATAAAAAATATCTACTTTAGCCGCTGTTAAAAAATGAACAATTACGAGCGATATTTGTGACTGATCGGATTTTTCGGGATTCATCCCTCTGGATGTCAATTTATGTGACTGAGAGGGCGAAGCTGCATATTAAATACCGTTCTTAAAATTCCATTCAGATAAGCATAACAAAACAATATATAACTTCCAAATCCAACTTCCTGCCTAATACCCAATTTAAGAATAACTATTATTACAGTATGCCAGTTATTACAGGATACCTGAAATTCAACATATTTAATATACAACACCTCGTATATTTATCAGTATGCCTCTTTATGGCGCTCGGTATTTCGCTCTGCGTGGTTCAGGTTATCAGGGTGGCTCATTCGCTGAAACTATTGGACAATCCCAATGGACGATCTGCGGCCAATAAGCCAATTCTAACTTTGGGAAGAATCTCTGTTTTCCGCTGCCAACCTGGTTATATTTTAGTTATGTTTGATTGTGTATAGCAGATTTCACGAAATTCGTAATACCATTTAATGCTTCGTAGCAATCTCCTCCTCCTTTCCATTCTATTTATACTGTCCATCCGTTTGAGTGCACAGGAAAAAGCCGGGCCAATACCTGACTTCCGGATAAGTCAGAGTACATCTATAAGTTCTGGTAACGACCTCCCCTTCTGGATGGTTTCGAACCAAAGCGGCTTATTTACAATGCATAACTCAAGCTACCAACTGACCCAGGCAGGGTTAAGCAGGAGCTTAGAGCGCGACACGCTTAAAAAGTGGGGATACACGTACGGTGCCAACCTGGTTTATGGTTATGCAGGCAACGCTGATTTCCAGCCCAATGAATACTGTCTCGGGTTCCGGTTAAATAATCTGGTACTTAAAGCCGGAGCGCAGCGCGATCCGATCCTATACGGCGGACTCTCCTCCACGAACGGGAATATGTACCGCTCAGGAAATGCACGACCAGTACCGGGACTCTCCCTCTCCACTAACGGCTATATCCCGTTTCTTTTTGCGAAGAAGTGGCTCACCTGGCGGTTCCTTTACGAAGAGGGGATACTCAAAGACAAGCAATTTGTAACCGATGCCCATCTGCACCACAAAAATCTCTATCTCCATGTACCCCTCTCTCCATCTCTCTCCTTCTCCTTGGGTCTCGAACATTACGTGTTTTGGGGCGGATATTCTCCCAAGTACGGGCAGATTCCCGGGGGAAAGGAGTATTTCAGGTATGCCTTTGGTCTGGCCGGTGGTAAGGATGGTCTCCTTGTAGACCAGGAGAATGCAGCAGGGAACCAACTGGGAAGCTATAACCTGGAGGTCAAAAAGGATTGGACTACCCTGCAAACCACTTTTTACTGGAACCACCCTTTTGAAGACCGTTCCGGGATGGAGTTCGATAACCTGCGCGATGGGCTGTGGGGAATACACCTGGCCTCAAAAAACAAATCTGCTTTTGTTACAGGTGTGGTTTATGAATATATGAACACACGCAATCAAAGTGGATCAATACATTTGAAACCTGCACCAACGCCTGAAGATCCCGATAAAAAGACGGGACGCGGTGGGGACAATTATTTTAATAATAATACTTATACTTCAGGCTACACACACTACCAACGCATGATGGGCACGCCACTTTTCGTTCCAAAGATTGGGGCCGATGGGTTCTCCCTTGGATTTGAGAGCACGCGCATGTGGATGCACCATCTGGGATTAAATGGTACTATGGGGCATGGCTTTTACTGGAAATCGTTGATGACCTGGTCGCGTAATTATGGAAATTATGGCAACATCTATCTCAACCCGCTTAATGAGTTCTCTTTCCTGGCAGAAGGAAGTTACAAAGGGTCAAAACTCCCGTTTATCGTAAAAGCCGGTGCGGCAGGCGACTATGGCGATCGCTTTGAAAAAAGAGTTGGAGGATACCTGGGGATTGAATTCAATCTTTAGCAGTCGGAGTACAGAATTGTTATTGGTAGCAAAGTAACCCCCTGAACTTTCATTGCGAGCAGTGACTCCTTCCGGAACTGTCATTGCGAGGAACGACCTAAGGAGTGACGAAGCAATCTTAAAATCAGAAGCAGAGTCAAAAGAGATTTCTTTTAATGGGGCTCATAAGTTTAAGATTGCTTCCTGGCTATGCTGGCGGAATTAATTTTGAGCTGGTTCGTTCACACTTTTTTCTTTTGGTTTAGGCCTCCCCTTTATTTTGCGGATTGAGAACCAGGCTGTGATAAAAGCGTCATCACCGATCATCCCTTCAAAAGCATCATCGAGCATACCGAGCAGGTGACGGGCTTCAGTAATCAGGTCTTTGATGGATCGGGTAGCGCTCTTGCGATCATTGGTGATTACACCGATCGAGGGTTTCATTTTTTCCAAACCGGCAAGTTCTGTTTCCAGTGATTTAAGTTCTTCGGCGGTAATATCGTAATCTTCAGTTTTGTCAAGGTATTCCATTCCGCGTTTGATGATACTGCTGCATTTAATTAAAGCCTCTTTTTCGGTGAACCTGATAAAGGTAGTTGCAGGCATCGCTGCATCATCGAGCAAAACCTTGTCGCCAACATTTTTCGCATAATAGGAGAGTTTCCTGCCCAGCCGGTAAACTTTGCGAAAAAAAGCAGCAAGCAGGTCGTTCTTCTGTGCGA
>JBBRGI010000278.1:0-5008 GCA_038240855.1 Bacteroidales bacterium
TAGGCTCGAATCATATTAATTCGATTCCTACCCCTCGTTTGCAACTGCCTGCCCCGATTTTTAGGGGAGGGGTACGTTGCCTGTCGTTTGTAACGATATTTTAATCCACCGTTATTAACAATTCCGGAGCACGACCTTTGATTATTGATTGAAAACCATCATTCAATCAATTAATTGCGTTTATTACAAATATGTAACTCGCAAATATGTAACTCACATATTTGTGAGATACATATTTGTGAGTTACAAAAAAGTAGGCTATATTTGCATCAAAATATATGCAAATGGAAGATATGCCTTTTGTTTTTGGAAAACTGGCGACTGAGATCGATTTTTCCGACAGGGAAAGGGAAGCAGCGCAACTGGCAACAAACTTTAGAAATAAGGTGAATACGATGATCCTTTCGCCGCGTCGCTGGGGCAAAACATCGCTGGTTAACCGGGTATCCGAAATGCTTGGCAAGGAAGAACCAGACATGAAGATCTGCCACATCGACCTGTTCAATGTTCGGACAGAAGAAGATTTTTATATTACCCTGGCTACCGAAATACTAAAAGCCACCTCTACAAAATGGGAAGAACTTGCACAAAACGCCAAAGAATTTTTATCAAGGCTTTTACCCCGTATTTCATTTTCGCCTGAGGCCAATAGCGAAATATCATTTGGCATAGGCTGGGAGGAGCTCAAAAAAAACCCGGATGAAATTCTTGACCTGGCTGAAACGATTGCCGTTGAACGTGGATTAAGAATTGTTGTTTGTATTGACGAATTTCAGAGCATCGGGGATTATAAAGAATCACAGGCATTTCAAAAAAAGCTTCGGGCACATTGGCAAAGGCATACCCACATTTCGTATTGTATCTATGGAAGTAAACGTCATATGTTGTTGGAAGTATTTTCGAATCCTTCCGCACCCTTTTATAAATTTGGCGATCTGATGTTCCTGGAAAAAATCTCTACCGAAAACTGGGTAAAATTCATCCGGCTCCGTTTCTCGCAAACAGGAAAAGAAATTAAGGAAGAAGATGCAACGCTTATTGCAGATCTGGCAGAAAATCATTCTTACTATGTTCAGCAACTGGCCCAGCAATCCTGGTTAAGATCGGATGTTGTCTGTTCACGTACCATTGTTGCGGATGCCTTTGAGGGAATTATCAATCAGCTTAGCTTGTTGTTGGTAAATATCACCGAATCACTATCAACCACTCAGCTCAACTTTTTGAAAGCCATTCTATCGGGCGAAAAGCAATTGAGTTCACAAAGCACCCTTTTAAAGTACAAATTAGGAACATCGGCGAATATTGCCAGACTTAAGCAATCGCTTCTTTCACGCGAAATCATAGATATTTTTGCTGATCAAATCGATTTTCAGGATCCAATCTACAAATCCTGGCTAAAAAATAATTATTTTAGGTTACCCGGTAAAGCCTGATTCTGAATGATGGCAAACTGAATTTTACCGTTTTCGATGATTTTTCGTTGGGGGTAAATCAATAAGTTTTTATTCCCCGTTAATAATCTGGATGAATTGTGAATAAGGTGGGTGGCACTTATGCTGATGACAAGGGGAGATTTGAAGTGAATACCGGGGTGAACGACTTCCCATGCAGCATAATTATTGGTGAACCACTTCCACAAGTTTCATAATAGAGTTTAATGCCATTTACATTGGCATATTGCCCGGCCTGCAAATTGCTCCCGTAATCTATGCCATTTGATTGCGCCATACAACTGGTCAGGCAGGGAATGAGTATCAAAAGAAGGACTGTAATATTCGAATTTTTAACGGTAATGACAAAATCGGGCCCGGAGCTCATAACCGCCAGTAAATTAAGCATCGTCACGGTAATAATCAGGGGAAGGTATTGCATTTTTTCAATTTAAAGTTGACTTCCAAAAATTGGAAAAAATTCACAGCCGGAAGGCCGAAGTGTGGGGGAGAAAATGTGATGAGAAATGTTTTTAGGAAGCTTACCCTGCAAGGGTTAAATATGAATAACCCCGGGTAAGAGACCGAAGGGAGCGCAACCCGGGGTGAGAGAATGAAAACTGATAAAGGCGTATCTGACAACCATGATTGAAAAACAAATGACCTATGCGCCGCATAGCAAATGTTGAAAAAAGTAAATGCAGTATTAACAACAAAACTGTAAAGAAATTTCAGGACGAGTCACACATTATGCGCAATTGTCTGTTAATCATTTTTATCCATCATTTTTTTATTTTATTTTTGAAATAATTTGGAATTCTGAATTTAATTGATTTATATTTGTTCTGTATTAGTAAAGTAGTGCACTAAAACAATAACTTTCCAATCTATGATCCAGATTAATGACCTTCATTTTGCTTATCCCGGGCAGCAACCTCTTTTTAACGGTTTATCTGTTCACCTCGAACCAGGGAGCATTACCGGGTTGCTTGGCAAAAATGGCGCCGGCAAAACCAGCCTGCTTAAACTGCTGACCGGACTGCTGCATCTTCAATCGGGAGCGATTTCTGTTCTCGGTCACAATCCCCGGAAACGGGAAGTAGCGATGCTAAACGATGTTTTCATGGTCCCGGAGGAGTTTTATTTCCCCCGGATTTCAATCAACAGTTACATTAAAGCCTACGCCCCGTTTTATCCACGGTTTGACCGGGCAATGATGGATCAAATCCTGGCGGAGTTTGAACTTCGGTCCGACAGTAATTTGCAGAAACTTTCACACGGACAGAAAAAGAAATTCCTGATTGCTTTTGCGCTGTCAACGCGGTGCCGGCTGCTGGTCCTCGATGAGCCGACAAATGGTCTCGATATCCCATCCAAATCTTTGTTCCGGAAGATTCTTGCCGGTTCACTTGAAGAAAATCAGTTGGTTATTATCTCTACACACCAGGTTAAAGATGTTGAAAATCTCATCGATAAGATTATTATTCTCGATAACGGGAAGGTTATTTTCCGGCAAACTATTGCAGATATCTCTCAAAAAGTTTGCTTTGTCTCCGGATCTTCCTATGATCTGGAAGGCGCCATTTACAGTGAGGCAGTCCCGGGAGGTTACCGTTTGATGATGCCGAATGGTCATGCTGAGACCGAAATCGATATAGAATTACTTTTTAACGCGATCACAAAAGGGAAAAAAATCGGGTAGACCTATGGAAACAAATCATTCATTTTCATTTCAACGATTGATGCTATTGGGCAAACAATCTCTGATCATCAATAAAAAACTGATCGGCATATCTCTGGCCGGATTTGCCGGGACCTTGTTCATGTTTTTGGTATTTTTCCAGTTCAATTCTCATTTTAGAAACTGGGGCAACTCGGGATATATGTTGACATTCACATTCCTGTTCTTCGTATTGGGAATGATCTATTCAAGCCTTTCATTTCCGGCTTTCCGGTCGAAAGAAAAGAGTATGACTTTCCTGATGTTACCCGCTTCGGCAACTGAAAAGTTTGTATTTGAACTTCTAAGTCGGATTGTTGTATTTATTTTCATAATGCCTGTTGCTTTTTGGGTAGTAGCGAATTTAGAAGGAGCTTTGGTACATTCATTTATTCCCGAATTAACAAATTATAAATTTTCATTTGGTAAAGCCTATTCAGAAATGACTGCTCAAGGTGTTGAGGGCTGGCTTAAATTTTTATTTATACAAGGGATTCTATTTGTTTTTATCGCCTCCTTTACAGGAGCGAGTCATTTTTCAAAATCACCTCTTTTAAAAACCATGTTCACCTTTTCCATAATTGTAGCTGGGTATGCCTTTTTTAGTTACCTGTTATTTAAAGGCTTAAACATCCGGGATTATAATGCAGGAAAAAATATATTCTTTATGGATAAGGATGATTCAATTGTTTTTGGAGCCATTGCTATAACGTTGATCAATTTGTCTTTGCTGGCAATTTCCTGGTTCAAATTAAAGGAGAAGGAGGCTTAGGGTGTGTAATAGAATAATTATCGCACTCTATTCCTGCAAACAGCAAAATGACAGATTAATATATACCTCAGATACGAAATTTATTAAACACCCTTAATGATGGAATTTAAAAATGCCAAAGGAATCTTTCTCCAGATTGCCGACAGTATATCGGAGAAAGTGATCGGGGGGCTTTATCCGCCGGGGGAAAAAATCCCGTCTGTGCGTGATCTTGCCAGTGAGATGGGAGTCAATCCAAATACCGTGATGCGCACCTATACCGAATTGCAGACACGCGGAATTATTGATAATAAGCGTGGCATTGGTTTTTATGTGAGTATTGAGGCCGTTCAGATTATCCGTGAGTGGAAAAGAATGGAGTTTTTCGATACTGATCTGCCTTTGATTGTAAGGCAAACCAAAATGCTTGGGATCTCCTTCGAAGAACTTAGACCCTATTTTGAATCAATCAACAAATAGAAATTTATGAAAACCAGTAAAATAATATTTATAGCCCTGCTTGGCACAATTGCTATTCTGATCCTGGCCGCGTTGGTTGATATCCGGATTAACGGTCGGCGACACAGCAATTTTCAATATGAGTTTAGTGTATTTAAAAGAATAGTTCCCACCTATAAAGTGCTTTGTGTGAACAATAGCATGAATATTACACTTGTTCATAACGATTCTTCGTTTATTGAAGTAACTTATTTGAAAGATTCCATAGTTCCTGATAAAAACGTTGTGATCAGGGAGGATACTTTATTTATCACGGATTTTGAAAAGTTAATCCATCGAAACGTTTCTGTTCGGATTTTCGCCACGGATTCATTGAAGAAGATCGAATTGCAGCATTCTCAAATCAGCTTAGGAAAATCTGCCCTGAAAAGCGATCAAAGTTCAACCTGGTTCAGCAGGGATACAACTTTGTCATCTTTTAAAGCTTTGGATATTGTGGCAAAGAATCATTCAAATGTCAATTCCGGCATATTCAGGATCGATTCCCTTGGAATTGTTCTTCAGCATTCAGTTGCAAATCTTACAGCTAAAGTAAGGAGGATAAATGGTACATTATCTGATAGTTCAAAAATTTATGTCCGGCAGCCG
>JBBRGI010000279.1:0-5004 GCA_038240855.1 Bacteroidales bacterium
GCCTGGCTCAGACATGGAGAAATCACTTCTATAAAATTAAACGCCGAATCATATTCCGAAAAGCGTTTTAACGAAGTTCTACCTAAAATGAAAAGTATTATGACATCGCAGCCTGACGATTTTTTCCATCGGCTGCAAACATTGTGTTCATCTGCAGGGGTTAAAGTTGTTTATTCACCATGTGTTTCGAAAGCGCCTAAAAATGGTGCAACGCGGTGGATCAACGGGGTACCTGTCATTCAGCTTTCGGGTAGATATAAACGTAACGACATATTTTGGTTTACTTTTTTTCACGAGGCAGGTCATATACTTCTTCATGGAAGCAAAGAAATTTTTCTTGAATGTAAGTGTAATGAGAATTACGAGTCGGAAAAAGAAAACGAGGACGACGAATTTGCTATGAAATGGACTTTCTCACATGCCGAGGAGGATCAACTAATAACCAATTTTAGTATCGATGATGATATTATTTCAGAATACGCACTTAGATTCAATACTCATCCTGCTTTAATTGTCGGTCGCCTGCAACACAAAAAGCTTCTTCGCTATGATATTGGGAGAAAGTTTTTTGAAAGCATTGAATTGAAGTAATTGTTGTCCGGTAAAACCGGAATTTGTTTAAATATTGTCACTACTATCCGAAACTTTAAGAATTAAAAGTGAGCGATGGCAATAAAAACCGGGATTACAGGGTGTTTGAAGATGTTTATTATCAGATGATTAAGTATTATAAGCACACCATGACCGATAAGCGGGATAGGGGTGTGATTGAAGAGATTTAAAACGAAACCATCAAATTGATTGACAGTTCTACTGTTAGCCTTTGTTTAAATCTTTTTGACTGGGCAAAGTTCCGAACAGCTAAAGGCGGTAATCGGAGCTATTACCTGTAATTTTTCAATTGTTTCACCTTCCTGCGGAATATAGTATAAATAACATGATCGGTCAAGGTACCATTCCCCGCAGGTATCCAGAGCAGACATATAATTTTCGAGGATAAACCGGGTCTTTTTGTTAAGACTATTCCTGGGTTTTATCAAAAACTGTTTCGGAAACATCTTTCAGGGAATAAAAGCCATTGTTGGGCGATTTGGCCCGCACTGCCCGTTTACCATTCACATACAACTGTTCAAAGCACCAGCCATATTCACACACTTCAGGTATTTTTGCACGCCAAAGCATTTCTGATATTTTTTCAAATCCCTGAATTTTTTTACCGCCGTAAAAAACCGGATGTTTATCTTCTTCCGCTTTAAAGATTACCGGAGAATTTGCGGTTCTTGAATCATCGGATTTTAGCACGATGGGTTCAGTAAGAAAATACTCACCTTCTCCAATAATAACTTCAACCGGAGCATCAAAAGTTTGCATATTTCGCAAGGACCGCAATTTGCTGACAGCCCCGCCTAAACTTGCCAGGGGCGATTCCTTCGTTCCGGAATTTATGTCGACTCCAAATTTGGAAACATAAATTTTGATTCCAGTCGCCTGTAATTCACTTTCAGTAAAGAAGAAAAGAAGGATAAGTAAAGCGTTAACAGCTGTAATGATTTTTCGATTTTGTTTCACATTTTGTTGGTTTAATTTTGAAGTAATTTCTGTATCGTTTTCATTTTTGCTCTGTTTTAACTTCCTCCAGGAGCACATTTTATATTTCATTGCAATGACCCAGATTCCCCTTCGTCCCATACACCAACCGGTAAGGTAAACACGATCCTCATTGATCCAATATATCTTTATACAATCCTACAACGCAACATAATCATATCTGGTGACCACGACTGATCAGCCGGGCACTGTGATGAGATAACGATAAATGACCATATCTGACCTACTTTGATCAATTTTTGAGAGCCAACTGTCGTTATTCTTTCAACAACATCCGACTTAATCCTACTTCATGCAAAGAAACTATGACAGGCTATTTTGTTGTAATATCATTGCTGTATTCATGTGGGATATATTGAAAGTACTTTAACTCATATGTAAATTTCTGTTTCGTTTGTTGCCATTACGAAATATTACTACCAACTATTATTTGTAGCAAAAAAACAAAAGCTAAGATTTTCATAGTCATTGAATTATAAGTTGTACACAATAACTAAATATTTACCTCTTTTACAATTTTCTACTTTTTTAATGTCCTGCAATGTTTAATAAGGGCATCGTTCATTAGTTTATCTCCACCAGAACGAGTGTCTTTTGAGACAAAAGGGCCACAGCTTGGCTTACAATCTTTGAAAAAATTTGTGCAATATTTCAGCAACTCATTCTTCTTCTTAGGATTTTGTTGTGATAGATCTGTTTTTTCTACGGGATCTTCAGACAAATTATAAAGTGCATCGATTTGACGTTTTGTGTCACGAACCACCTTCCAATCACCCAAACGAATCCCCAGAAGCTCTACGTTGTCAACTGTGGGCATTGCTCCAATTTTGTCTTTAATGCCGACTGAAAAAACCAAGCCTTCATGTGCATTCCCACTTTTCTTACCTTGCCAAAAAGGCATCAGATTAACTCCATCTCCATAAGCTGATTCTTTGCTATTTGAGGATATATTAACAAAAGTAGCTGCCATATCCACAATCGAGCATATTGCATCCGAGGTTGTTCCTGCAGGAATTTTTCCTGGCATTGCCGCCATCATAGGTATGCGAACACCACCCTCCCACGCCGTCATCTTTGTTCCGCGAAAACCTCCGTTATTCATTTGTTTCTCTGCGCCGTTGTCGCTCATAAAAACGATCAGTGTATTTTTGCCTTTACCACTTTTTTCAAGTTCGTCCAAAATACGTCCAACACTTTCGTCTAAAACATCAATCATGGCATACCTAACTGCCTCAATGGTATCGCAATTTTGTTTCAGGTATTTCAATATTGCTTTATCAGGAGCTTGAATGGGCGTATGCGGTGCATTATAAGCCAAATAAATAAAGAAAGGCTGGTTAGATTTTTTGCCTATCTCCGTTATTGCCCGATCAGTAATTTCTTCGGTAAAATAATTCATCGACTTAACAACCTTAAACCCATCAAAAACGAAAGCATGAGGAGCAAAAGGACCTCCAATATAATGATCCCCGTTTGATACATCGTAATAGTCGTGCATCCCGCCAAGAAAGCCGTAAGCAACATCAAAACCATTGTTGAGTGGATGATTTGACACATCCCAGCCCTGATGCCATTTTCCAAACCAGCTGGTCCGATAACCATGCCGCTGCAGAACCGGAGGAAAGATGCTGCGAAAAGGACCTACCCCAGGAAAGGTCCCATCATAATTGCCGTAAACTCCAGCCTTTTGTGGAAAACTTCCAGTTAATAAGCAGGTTCTGGTTGGTGAGGAAACCGGAGATGCATAAGCTTGAGTCATGCGAACACCCACCTTCGCAATTCTATCGATGTTAGGTGTTTTTGCAGTAGGGTTTTTGCCATAACATGTTAACTCTCCATATCCCAAATCGTCGGCTAACATAAAAATAATATTTGGGGCGCTATCCTGTGCTTTCAATCCTTGTGGTAGGAATATGCTGCCCATGATCGCAGCTGGTAAAATCCATTTTGTCTTCATCGTTCCAATATTTATTTGAACTGTCAATATTTCAATTTAATTCACCTAAGAATTTTTTTGTTTGTTTTTCCCGATATTGCATACGCACTCTCCAAACCAATTCTTGAAGAGGTACAACTTTAATATCTTTATTTATGCGACGGGCACATAAATCAATTGCCCCGGTTCCTTTTATATTACCATCTGTGTTTTCAGCCAGCTCATCATTCGAGTTACCGGTATCTTTGAATCTGCTCCATACATGGTTAATGACTATTGAAAAGGGTGAATTTGATATTTCAGCATTCAATTTATGGGCAATATAGGTTGGAGAGCCCTGTGAAGGATTGTTTTTGTCTCCAAAGTTCCAAATTGAATATTTAACCATTATAACCGGAATGTCGTAGCCCTTGCTATTGGTAAACCACAATATATCACCTTTCCCGTCGGCATAAGGATTGTACTGAACTGCAACTATCCCTTCCAACTGGTCGTTTGCATCAATAAACGCCTGGTATGCTGCTTTCGAAGCATCCGATTTAACATCGTACCTTGCCATTTGTTCCAATATCTTTATGCGGTGTTGTCTCATATGAGCAGCAACATTCTTCGCCATCACTTTCAATGTAGTGCCTCTTTGTTTCCCGTCGCCATAATTATCACAGTAGTAGTATCCACCGCCAAAGGTTTCAACCAGCGTAGAATTTGTATCTTGTTTGTTGAGGATATTTTCGAACTGCGAGGGAACAATCATATCTAAGGTACTTCCTCCAATACCAAAACCCATTTTTAATTCGCTTGCTTTTGGATGCAGATAATAGTCTTCGTTACAAAAACCATTGGTCATCCACGACACATTATCACCATCGGTAAGTAAAAACGAAACAAATTTCTTCGATTGTTTCCTGTAATCAATCTCTTTGGGATTGATCACTTTTGCCAGAACGGACTTTTGACGACTTTGGTACATCAGAGAGGTCATCGGGAAATTAAACGAACCAGCACAACAGATGGTAGGATTTCCACAAATTGAACCCGGATTAACAAATCTTTCCTCTCCACCTGACTTTGGCTCCCATCCGTATACTGCGGCGTTAGGCTTTAACCATGCCAACACTTCTTTCAAAAGTTCTACATTCTGACCTCCGTTCATGTCCTGAAATTGTTTGTTGACGTTCACCACGAAAAGATTGTTGGCTATTGCAAAATCACGTAGCCCGGATGTTTGTACCGCCATAATTACTAAGGCGTTGTTACGGCATTTGTCCTTAAACTCTTTCCATGAATCAGCTGTAGTTTTTTTCGTAGCATCATATTTCATTTTAAAACCAGCGGCTTCAAATTCTTTTTTATCACGTACATCAACGATGATTGCGTTATAAACATGGGCGGCAACCGAGGCTACAATACTGCTCTCAGGATTTCTTTCCACATCTGTCAGCACATAGCCATCGAACAGG
>JBBRGI010000280.1:0-5003 GCA_038240855.1 Bacteroidales bacterium
TGCCTGCTTCTGAAGTTTACGGTACAGCTACGTTCTATTCTTTCCTGGAGTATAAAAAAATGGGCAAATACATTATTCGCATCTGCAAAACCATTACCTGTTCCATGAAAGGAAAAAACCAGGTGATCCTCGCCATCGAGGATATGTTGAAAATTAATGTTGGCGAGACCACTCCCGACGGAAATTTCTCATTGCTCCAAACTAATTGCCTCGGATTTTGTCATAAGGCACCGGCAATGCTTATCAATAACGAAGTGTATCACGATCTTACACCTGAAAAAGTCCGTGAAATATTGAGTATGTACCTCAACAGGAAAAAGGAAGGAGTATCTCATGACAACTAATTACCAGCTTAAACGGGCAGACTTCATTTTCAAAAATGAAAACGACTGGGAAGAGGTGTTGAGTAAAAGCATCAGCCGTTCTCCCCAGGAGTTAATCAATGAACTGATCAGTTCAGAATTAAAAGGCAGAGGCGGCGCCGGATTTCCAACGGGTTTGAAATGGAAACTTACAGCAGAAGCGGTTGATGATCCCAAATATGTCATATGTAATGCCGACGAGGGGGAACCAGGCACCTTCAAAGACCGGGAAATATTATCGATGGTTCCGTTTAAAGTATTGACTGCCATGGCTGTTTGCGGGCATGTGATTGGGGCTAAAGAAGGTTATATCTACCTCCGGGGGGAATACTTTTTCCTTCGGCCCGAATTGAACAAGGTGATCAGTGAATTCGAATATTATTGCCGGGAAATCCAATTTGATTTTACAATCCGGATATTTATGGGCAGTGGCGCATATATCTGCGGCGAAGAAACGGCCCTGTTCGAATCGATGGAAGGGAAACGGGGAGAACCACGGAATAAACCTCCGTTCCCATCCTCGTTTGGATATATGGGCAAGCCAACAGTAATCAACAATGTTGAAACACTTGCACATACCTATACCATTTTCACTTACGGTGCCAAACGCTTTTATGATCTGGGTGTTCAGTATTCCCGCGGATCGAAATTGTTTTCTGTTTCAGGAGATACACCCAAACCGGGGATTTACGAGCTGGAACTCGGGATGAGCCTGGCCGATTTTGTAGACGAATTTGGAGATGGTGACACCAAGGCTGTCCAGGTAGGCGGAGCTTCCGGTTTCCTAGTGCCCCGCAAAAGGTTTAATGAAACAGCAATTGGTTTCCAGGGGAAACTGACCGGGATTTCGCTGCCTACAGGAGGATCGATGATGCTTTTCAACAGTTCGCGCTCCATGTTCAACGTATTGGATAACTACCTTGAATTCTTCCGTGAAGAGTCTTGTGGTCAATGCACGCCATGCAGGGTAGGATGCCAGCAATTATTGATGGGGATCAAAGCGGTCAAGCGGGGCGAAAAGAATGCACAATATCTTGACAAACTTTTGCGATTGGCCGAAACCATGCAATACACCGCCAAATGCGGTTTGGGACAATCGGTAGCCAACTCCTTCTCTTCAATTGTCGAAAATTTCAGGGAAGAGATGATTTATTAATCATTCAAAATTGATCTGTAATGGCAAAGAAAATTAAAATAACGATCAATGGGGTAACGGTTGAGATTGAGACGGGAACTTCTATTCTCGATGCTGCCCGTCAGACCGGAGTGATCATTCCAACACTATGTTATCATAAAGACCTTTGCGTGGCAGGCAACTGCCGTGTCTGCGTGATTGAAATCGCCGGACAAAAACGGCTGGCAGCCGCGTGTGCCACCCCATGCGAGGAGGGGATGGAAATTCTTACCAATTCTTTCAAGGTGCGAAACTCCCGGAAACACATTATCGAGCTGTTGCTTTCGGAGCACAATGCCGATTGCACACGTTGTTACAAAAACGGGAATTGCGAATTACAGACACTGGCCTCCGAATATAAAATTATGGCGCAGGATTTTATTCGACTGGTCCCGTTTAAACACTATACCATCGATATGTTTTCACCCTCTATCATCAAAGACGACAGCAAGTGCATTCGTTGTCAGCGGTGCGTCAGAACCTGTGCCGAATTGCAGGGAGTTAATGCCTTAACAGTGGCCTACAAGGGTGACCAGATGAAAATATCCACCTTCTTCGAGAAAGCCATGAACGATGTGGTCTGCACCAATTGTGGTCAGTGCATCAATCACTGTCCTACCGGCGCGCTGGTCGAAAAGAATTACATCGAAGAAGTATGGGATGCGATTGCCGATAAAACAAAGCATGTGATCGTACAGACGGCCCCTGCAGTGCGCGTTGGTCTGGGAGAAGAGCTTGGCTTTGAGCCGGGAACACGCGTAACGGGCAAAATGGTGGCAGCCTTGAAACGATTGGGCTTCGATGCCGTGATGGACACCGATTTTACAGCCGATCTCACCATCATGGAAGAGGGAACCGAATTACTGACACGTCTGAAACGCGCCCTGGTTGACCACGACCCTGAGGTTAAACTGCCCATGGCAACCTCCTGTTCTCCCGGATGGATCAAATACATCGAACACATGTATCCCGAATACCTTGATCATTTGTCGACCTGCAAATCGCCGCAGCAGATGTTCGGGGCACTGGCTAAATCCTATTATGCCAAAGCACGGAATCTTCCTCCCGATACAATCGTTTCTGTTTCGATTATGCCCTGTACAGCCAAGAAGTTTGAAGCTGCACGTCCCGAAATGCACGACAGCGGATACCGCGATGTTGATTATGTACTGACAACCCGCGAGTTAGCGATCATGATTAAGCAGGCAGGTATTGATTTCATGAAACTGGAGGATGCGCATTACGACCGTCTGATGGGCGAATCGACAGGGGCCGGGGTTATCTTTGGCGCCACAGGAGGCGTGATGGAAGCGGCCTTGCGTACTGCTTTTGAGTTGGTCACCGGACGCGATGTCCCGTTCGAAAACCTGAATATTACGCCGGTTCGGGGAATAGAGGGTGTAAAGGAAGCTTCGATCATGATTGAAAACCCATTAAAGGAATGGGCTTTTTTGGATGGCATCGAACTGAAATGCGCCATTGCACATGGCCTTGTCAATGCAAAAAAGGTGATGGATTCGGTTATTTCGGGAGAGGCAAATTATCATTTTATCGAGTTTATGGCTTGCCCCGGAGGATGCCTGGGCGGTGGTGGTCAACCGATACCGACAAATCCGGAGATACGACGTAAACGTGCCGAGGCCATATATGCCGAAGACGAAGGGATGCCGCTGCGCAAATCACATCAGAATCCGGATATCATAAAAATTTACAACGATTTTCTGGATAAACCATTGAGCGAAAAGTCGCACAGTCTTTTACATACCAAATACACGGCAAGGAAAAGATTTTAAAACGCTACAAAAACATCATACCCATACCTGATAATCATAATCGTAACGATGATCAGGAAGAATATCCGGATAAACCCGTTTCCCCTTTTGAGTGCCATCCTGCTTCCGAGGATACTTCCCGTGATATTGAATACAGCCAGTAGTAGTGCAATTCCGGCGATGTAATTTCCATGACGGACAAAAACGATCAATGCCGAGATATTTGTCATGCAATTCACAATTTTCGCATAGGCAGAGGCCTGTACAAATTCAAAACCAAGTATTACCACAAATGCCAGCACGAAAAAACTGCCGGTTCCCGGACCAAAAAAGCCATCGTAGAATCCAATAACCAGTCCGATTACTGAACCGAGCATCAACTGGCGCGTTAATGACAATTTTTTCGACTGAACTTTACCTAAATTCTTTTTCAGAAAGGTATAGACTGCAATGGCAATTAATATGACCAGGATAATCGGTTTGAGGGTCGCGGGGTTAATGATGCTCACTATTTTTGCGCCAAAATACGAGGCAATAAACGCGGAGAGCGAAATCGCAAACAGCAGTTTTGCATTAAACCGTATCCGTTTCGCATATTGAAAAGCTGCAATCGAGGTTCCCGACAGTGCTGCAATTTTATTGGTCCCGAAAATTGTTGGTAAGGAAGCATTGGGTAAGGAGACAAGCAGTGCGGGAAGCTGGATAAGCCCGCCACCGCCGACGACCGCGTCGATAAATCCGGCGATAAAAGCCAAAAGGGATAAAAGGATTAACGTGAAAAGGCTGTAATCTGCAAAAAGGCCGGAAATATCCATAAATATTTTTAATGTGTGCCCTTAGGGCCGTTGCATGCAACGGCCTTACATAGTGATGTTGCAGGGATGATGCGTGATGATGATACATGGCCGTTGCTTGCAACAGCCTTACTGCAGGCAGGAACGGTCTGAACATCCTTCTTTTTGGCAAAGAAATCATTCCATTCGCTGGTTGTCCAATCAGGACGGTTTCCCTGTTCATCAAACAGTTGGCAATACATACACGACCATATGCCGCAGTAAATATGATAATACTTTTTGCCGTTATATTCAATGATCGTAACATTGGTTATCTGGCAAAGGTTCTTTTCGGGAACCAACTCAATGATTTTTTGCTGAAGCCAGACGGGGAATTCTTCAGGATCGGCTATTTTCTCTTTTTTGTTGCAGGAGAGAATGCCAATTAGAATAATTATACAGGTTAAGAAAAGGAATCGTCTCATCATATTACTTCACAGTTATCTCTAATCGTTTACCTAAACCAGTCTCAATAATTTTCTTCAATGTTGCCAATTCTATATCAGATCGATCATTTTCAATTCTTGAAATATATGCCCGGGTTGTGCCACTTATCAGGGCTAATTCCTGCTGTGTCATTCCTGATTTTAATCTTGCTTCCCGCACAATACTTCCGATTTTAATCATGAGTTCAGATTTTTCGGGATGACTATATTTCAACAATACATCAGATCCTATTTCAAACGGCACTTTAATTTTGTCCTTGTTTTTACCACTTATGAATTGTTCGACATTCTTCCATGATAAAGTATTGTTTAGTAATTCAACCTTCGAGAATTCATCGACATTAAACAATATTGATGCAGGAGAGCTCTTATCAATCCCAATATCGCCCAGCAATTTTCGAAAATCAACAATTCGG
>JBBRGI010000281.1:0-4996 GCA_038240855.1 Bacteroidales bacterium
TGATTTTCAGATGGAAGAAAGATTAAGGCGCATCTGGAAAGTTAAATTGAAATTGTGCTGCCGTATGCGCCGCATAGCAAATGTTGAAAAAAGTAATTGCAGTATAAACAAAAAATATGTAAACAATTTTCAGAACGAGTCAATTCGAAGATCAGAAGATGTGCAAATTTGCAAATGCTTTCAGATTGGATTCACACCTAAGACCTCTAAGAGAAACCCTTGTTCAATCCGTCAGCTGACGGATGACCCCGGGTAAACGATTCCGAATCAAATATTAATTAATTGAAAAAGAACACCTTAGGAATTGTGCCACCCGGGGTTAGGATGATCACACGTATTTGCGGCGCAACTACTCCCGGTATTGAAAATCAAACCTTCCATGCGCCGCGGGAAAATGAGAAGATGAGAAGGGGAGAAATCATTTGAATTTTTTGCACAATACATCAATCGAATCAAAATTGTTTATAAATTGCGTTGCTAAATGAAACCCCTTATCAATAAGTATTATTACTGAGATGAAAGGATAAATATCTACACTTAAAAACAAACAAAAAAACGATGGAAGAATCAAAAAAAGGATGGTCAAGGCGCCAGTTTCTTGAAGCATCAGCGATCGGAATGGCGGGTCTTGCCATTCTGCCAGGTATAGCCGGTTGCAAACAACCAGTGGCCGATACCGATCTCAAATTAGGATTTATCGGATTAGGTCAGCAGGCAAATTTTTTGTTGAACGGATTCCTGCAGATTCCGGGTGTAAAGGCAGTTGCGGGATGCGATGTTTATGGTATCAAACGGTTGAGATTCGAAAAAAAGGTGAATGCTTTCTATGCCAAAGAGGGTAAAGAGTTTAAGGTTGAAACTTATGAAAAGTATGGTGATCTTTTGAAAAGAGAAGACATTAATGCCGTGGTTATTGCTGTTCCTGATCATTCGCATGCCTATATTGCCATCGCGGCGTTAAAAGCAGGTAAGGATGTATACCTCGAAAAGCCGATGACTTTCACCATTAAAGAAGGTCAGGAATTGAAAAAGGTCGTTCGCGAGACAGGCAGAATTTTCGGTCTTGGAAGCCAGCAGCGTTCCGATCCGAATTTCCAGCACGCGGTTAAGCTGGTACAGGACGGAGCTCTTGGAAAGATCACGAACGTTAAAGCTTATGTCGGAGCACCTCCGAAACCTTACGACCTTCCCGAAGAACCAATCCCGGCAGATCTGAACTGGGATCTTTGGTTAGGGCCACTCGCTGCCCCGATTCACTACAACAACGCTTTGGATCCGATTATCTCGATCGATCCCGAAGTAAATGAAAAAATATGGGGTGCATGGCGTTGGTACAAAGAGATGGGCGGAGGATTCACCACCGACTGGGGCGCACACATGTTCGACATCGCGCAATGGGGTCTTGGCATGGACAAAAACGGTCCTGTTGAAATCTCCCCGATTGGTGACGGAACGGAGTTTATTTCATGGACGTATGCCAACGGCGTAGTAATGACATCAGAGCCATTCGACGAAAAGAAAACCAAAGGGGTTAAATTCATTGGTGAGAACGGCTGGATTGAAGTTTCACGCGGTTATTTCAACGCGTCTGATCCCAAATTTAATGCGGCGGATAAACCGGTCAGTGACGGACCTTACGAAACAAAAATTCCTCACCAGGTGAATTTTATTGAGTCGGTTAAAGGACGTAAAGATCCTGTTGTGCCGGTTGAAATCGGACACAGCAGTTGTACAGTTTGTACGTTGGGTAATATTGCCTGTGATCTTAAAAGGACCATTAAATGGGATCCGGCGAATGAAGTATTTGTTGATGATACTGATGGTGCAGCAACCAAACAAATGCATTACGAATACCGTTCAGGCTGGAAACTGGTTTAGTTTAGATACTTTTCTGAAAATAAAAAGAGGGTGTTCCTGGTATGGGAATATCCTCTTTTTATTTACTATCTTTGTTTTTACAAGAATTAATTTATTCAGCAGTGAAGATGAGAATTTATCTTGACACTTCCGTTTTTGGTGGTTACTTTGAACCGGAGTTTGAACTTTGGACTAAAATATTATTCAGCAAAATTAAACAAGGCGAATTCAAGGTAATCTATTCTCGTTTGACTGACATTGAGTTAAATCCGGCACCTGAGAAAGTTAGAAATCTTGCATTAAGTTTACTGGAGAACAACATGGAGTTTATTGGTATTTCAGACAAAGCCTTAGAACTTGCAGAGCAATACTTAAAGGAAAATGTTGTTGGCAAAACAAGCCGCGGAGATTGTATCCATATTGCATTAGCGACACTTCACAATGCTGATATATTAGTAAGTTGGAATTTTAAGCATATTGTAAACATCAACAGAATTCGCGGTTACAACTCTGTTAACTACAAACTCGGTCACAAAATATTGGAAATACGTACACCAAGAGAAATTTTAGAATATGAAGACTAAAGAAAAAACCAAATCAGAGAAGTCGCTTATTGATCAATTAAGAGAAATTCGCGACCAGGTTAGTTTTGACATCAAAGATATGACATCGGAACAGCTGACAGACTACTTAAATAAAAAGGAAACCTTGCATCCGAAAGCGGTTTGGCAAAATGATTAATGACGACTTAATTAATTTAATTCTTGCGCATTGCTTATTGCGCTAATCTACAGGAAAAATAAAAAGAGGGTGTTCCTGGTATGGGAATATCCTCTTTTTTTATTTTACTTAATTTCTTTTGATATCACTATTTTTATTTTTATATTGTTCAGAAATTCGTTGGCACAAAATAGCTGTGACTGACGTGGCGAATGCGTAATTACAGGTCTGTAAGTCAGCAGTATAGAAATTTATTTTTATGATACTAAAGGCGATGTCGGAATTTTTTTCAATCCGAAGTTTTTTTTTACGCTTTCTTCTATCTGATACACTGTTGATGTTTGAAATTTGGCACTTATTTCTTATATTTGAATATAAACGCCATACAGGATATGAAAATTTCAAAAATCCGGCACAGGGAACAGGATCGTATCATGATTCAATTCCCATTCGACAAGGAAAAAATGACAATAGTCAAACAAATTGAAGGTGTTGCATGGAGTCAAACACTTAAAGTATGGCATATCCCTTATGCAATTGAATCATACGAAAAACTGATTAAATTATTTCCCGAAGTTGATGGTTCTATTCTTGAACTCTCCAAACCTAAGGCACTTCCGGGAAAAGAAGAAATCACAATATTGCCTTCAATTAAAAAGGACGTTAGCCTTGAAGTTGCAGGACGAAAGATCTTTGTGAAATTGCCAAAAAATGACGATGATACACGATTTATCCTTTCGTTGCGTTTTAGCAAATGGGATAAAAAGGACTGGCAATGGATTATACCAAATTATCCCGGGAATCTCGACCAGCTTAAAGATCGGTTTAAATTAAGAATCAACCGGTTGATCATTCACGAGACTAATAATATCAACATTAGTGGTATTGAACGTCAGATTGGCCGTAACGAGCTATTCATAATTAAAACATTAACAGGCCGGTTAAAGCTTATATTCGGCTTCGACAGCGAGTTTACAAACCTGCTGAAGCGCTTTGCCTTTTACCGTTGGGACGACACAAATAAATGGTGGACTGTACCATATTCTGAGAAATATTTAGCCGAAATAAAAGAACTTGCACTTACCAAAGGAATGAAAATTACCTATGAAGAAGAGCCTAAAGGAGACAAGGGAATTGCGAGGGTGGCGCCTGGCGATATTCCCAACTATCGTTGCTGCCCGGAGGAAATGGTTAATAAACTAATAGAAATGCGGTATAGCAAATCAACAATAAAGTCTTATACCAATCTTTTTGAAGAATTTATCAACTACTACTTCAGGCTTGATATTAATACGATTAATGAAAAACAAATTATTGAGTTTCTGCGTTACCTGGTCACCGAACGAAAGATTTCGGCTTCGTACCAGAATCAAGCCATTAATGCAATCAAGTTTTATTTTGAGAAAGTATTAGGCGGACAACGAAAGTTTTATTTTATTGACCGACCCCGAAGGGAGCATAAACTTCCCGAAGTATTAAGTACCGATGAGACAAAACAGCTTTTTGCAGTTGTTGAAAATAAGAAGCACCTTGCAATATTATTGTTAGGATATTCGGCCGGACTAAGGCTTGGCGAAATCGTACGTTTAAAGATCGCCGATATCGACCGTGATCGGATGCAGATACGGGTTGTTCAATCGAAAGGCAAGAAAGACAGGTATGCCAAACTTTCGGTAAAGTTTTTAGTGGTTATGGATGAATATATTGAAAAATATCATCCAAAAGTGTTTTTATTTGAAGGGGCAGATGGTGATGAATACTCGCCACGCAGTATTCAGAATATGATTCGGGATAATGTCGCTAAAACGAGCATCAAAAAGCATGTTACTTTTCATACGCTCAGGCATACTTTTGCCACACATAGTCTCGAAAATGGTACCGACTTAAGGTATATTCAATCGATGATGGGGCATGAGAGCAGTAAAACGACTGAGATATACACACATATTACGACAAGGGGCTTCGATCAGATAAAAAGTCCACTCGATCAGCTCGATTTTTAACTTAAAATGGTTTAACTAAATTTTTTATTAATACTTTTGATAAACGGGAATTATATTTAAACACTAAAAACAATAGTATCTGGATGAAAAGCGTAAATACTTCACTAAAGGACTGTTGTTTTGATGATTTAGCTATAAAGCCACGTTCGTCCAAGGCTGAAATACCCGCCACTGTGGCGTATACACAATCGTTAACGCCAATATTAAGACGACACAATAAAATGAGGACATCGCTATTATTTATATTAGTTCTATTGACAGGAATTCTAAAAGGACAGTATCCTTTTGAGAAATATCCTGTATTAAAATATAAAGCATATAATGAATGGAAAATAAATGATAGATCCGATGCAAAGGAAAAGGATGTTCAAAATACGTTGACAATTCCGACTTTCTATGACAATTCTGATACGCTC
>JBBRGI010000282.1:0-4979 GCA_038240855.1 Bacteroidales bacterium
AGTTAGTTGATGTAATTCAGCAACTTTCTACAAAATAAAAATTACTTTTAGGCAGTGTTCTGTGAGATGTGATTAAGGAAGAAGAATTATAGTTACGGCCTTTTTCTCTATTCACCGAGACCCGGAAATCTGGAAAGAAAGAACTAAATAAAGAGTCTCAATCCTCCCGCCGTAATAACAAATGGAATTGAATCTGCAAACATTGGCAAATTAACAATTGGCAAATTGGCACATTTTCAAATCTTTTGTAGGACTCACAGACGCACGGCCGTGCGTCTCTACATAAATCAGCAAATTATCTCCCTTCATCCCCTCTTTTCTCAGAACCGAACCACAAACTTAAGATTTACCCTTCGTCCGGTCAGGTAATTCGGGACAGCATGCATCTGGTTTTTAATGTCGGATATCCAGAAATAGGAGATGGTATTGTTGATATCAAAAAGATTGAAAAGCTCAAAGCCAATCCAGGCCTCCCTGATCCGGCATTTTTTATTTTGGAGTACCTCCCATTTAGCGTTGTCAATTAATGTTTTGGAAAAGCCAACATCAACTCTGCGATAAGCAGGCATTCTGAAAATATCCATATATCGCTCACCTTGTGGCAGCCCGAAAGGCAACCGGCTTCCATAGAAAAGTGTCATACTCATCTTTACGGATGGATAACCGGGAAAATAATCCTGGAAAAAAAGACTCAGGTTAAGGAGCTGATCGGTTGGCCTGGGAATATACCCCGGATAAACTCTTTGGTTATCGGTGTTCAGATAAAAATCATCCGTGATATCTTCTTCTGCTTTCATAAACGACAGACTTGCCCACGACTGAGCCCCGGGTACAAATTCACCATTTATTTTAAAATCAATACCGGTGGCATATCCTGTTGACTGTTGATCAGGAATATACCGAATATTTAGATTGTCAACCTGGTAGGGAATTAAATGCTGAAGGTCTTTGTGCCATACTTCTGCACTAAACCGGAAAGGACGTTCAAATGCCGTAAACACCTGATCGTAACCTGCCAGGTAATGGATAGCTTTTTGAGCCTTCACCCCCTGAATAATTTGTGCATCGCGGTTTTTTAATTCCTTGTAAAAAGGCATTTGCTGGTAAACGCCCCAGGCTGCCCGGAGGGTGTGATTACCTGACGATCCGATTTTAAGGTTTCCGGAAATCCGGGGACTAAATATGGTTTGCCGGTTGAAATCCCAGTATTGAAACCTGACTCCCGCAGTGAGCGATAAGGAACCGGATCCTAAAGATGTGGTCCATGTATCCTGGATAAATCCAGTAAGGCGGTTTGAAATCACTTCATTATTCCCGGAAACCTGGCGATATAACGTTAAGGGCGCGTTACTGTAAGGGAGTGAATATCCGGATGAATCGCGCATCTCCCATTCATTCACATGATCCGAAATCTGCTCATACCGATATTTAAAACCCCATTGAAACTGGTGATGATCTGCTGAAAAAGAGCCCCGTTGTTCAATGGCATAGACACTTGCACTGAGCGTATTTCTGGCATGATCGAGATACGCGCCTGTTCCGATCACCATTGAACTGTCAGGAAATTCGGGTGATTCAGGTAGCTGGTTAATATCACTTAAATAATATTCCCCAAGGATATCAAAGGATTCTTTTTCGGTGGAGTTAAAAGAACTTAGCTGCAGCCTGAGCGATAACCGGGTAGTTGGAGCGTATTCCGCGGCCAGTGCTCCCTGGTAATTTTCAAATTTATCCCGTTCCCTTCCATCAAAATATACCTGGAACTGATAAGGGGTTGTCAGTGTTCCAAATTTTGTGAGACGGCTTTCGGGAATAAACTGAAACGAATTGGCCGAGTAATTTCCTAAGAAACCTAACGAAAAATGAGGATTGAACTTGTAATTCAGGTAAGTCTGAAGATCGGTAAACGAAGGATTGTATTCCCCTTTCTTATCGAGGGTTCCCAGCAAATAGGCCGTATTTTTATAACGGATACCGGTCAGGTGTGTAAGCTTTCCTTTCACAGCACTTCCTTCAAAATGTAATGATCCGCCGAGCGCACCGATTTCTGCCGAAGCACCCGTACGATCGGGTTTACGATAGGTGATATCGAGCACCGATGACATTTTATCGCCGTACGAAGCATCAAACCCTCCCGCCGAGAAGCCGATTGTGGAGACCATCCCACTGTTTATAAAACTCAGACCTTCCTGTTCTCCCGATTTTACAAGGAAGGGGCGGATGATCTCAATGCCATTGACATAGACAAGATTCTCGTCAAAATTTCCACCTCTGACAGAATATTGCGAACTCAATTCATTGTTGCTGCTTACCCCGGGAAGTGTTTTAATTAATGTTTCTACACCACTTCCCATAGCAGGAAGTCTTTCCGTTAACCGGGGAGGAATGATAACAAGGTTATTACTTTTACCAGGGTCTCCGCGTGCTTCGACAACGACCTCCGGAATCTTACGCAAATCGCGCATTAATACCTGCAGAATAAATTGATTCCCTGTCAGCGAAACAATAAATTCCGATGTTTCATAACCAACATAGGAGAAAACAAGGATAACTGGTCTTTGGGTTGCCGAAGGCAGGGTAAATTCACCCAGGTTATTGGTAACCACTCCGAGTGAACTTCCTTTGACCGAAACATTGACCATTTCAACTGGCCGGTTTTCGGTGTCAATTACTTTTCCTTTTAAAACATTACCTTCCCCTTGGCCGAAAACCGGTACTATTGAAATACAGACAATAAAGAAAAAAGAAAATAAAAATCGAGGCATTTTCGTCCAGGTTTTCAGTTGAATTTACAATTCAGGTAAAAATACATAATTTCAGTGTTGCAGCAATATTTAATCATCTTATTGAAGGTCAAAATGATATTAATCGAAAATTAGTTGTAACAATAATGGGTGAGTGAAAATTCAAGGAGTTCGCATTTTATTAACTACAGATGCCTGATAAATCCTGCCGGGAATGATTGATCTTCTTTTGGCATAACTACCCTCATTTCAAAACCCTGAAGATTTAACCGCTTAATTTCGAATTTGAATTCCGATTGTTTCCCTCGTTTGCCAAAAAAAAACTATTTTCACGAAATTTTTATTACGGTTGAAAATTAGTACATGTTTTATGACTAAAAAGCTATTGCTAGGGGTTGAAGCAATCGGACAAGGCGCTATAGATGGCGGTATGTCAGGCATTTATGCCTACCCCGGAACTCCTTCGACAGAGATCACAGAATATATCCAGGAAAACGAGGTTGCCATTGCACGGAATCTGCATCGTGAATGGTCAGCGAACGAAAAAACTGCTATGGAATCGGCTTTGGGAATGTCGTATGCGGGCAAAAGATCCATGGTTTGCATGAAACATGTCGGTTTAAATGTTGCTGCTGATCCATTTATAAATGCGGCAATGACCGGAATCAATGGTGGTTTAATTGTAACCGTTGCCGACGATCCGTCTATGCACTCTTCTCAGAATGAGCAGGATTCACGATTTTATGGTAAATTTGCGATGATCCCGATTCTTGAGCCTTCGAACCAGCAGGAGGCTTACGACATGGCCAGGACAGGTTTTGAACTCTCGGAAAGATTGGGAACTCCTGTATTGCTCAGGATAACGACGCGCCTGGCTCACTCACGTGCCGGTGTTATTCCTGTCGGCACCGCTGAAGCAGAAAACAAACTTTCAATTCCTGACGATCCGCGGCAATTTGTCCTTCTTCCAGCGTTAGCCCGAAAACGTTATCAGCTTCTACTCGATAACCAGGTGAAATTTGAAGAAGCCTCCGAAAATTCATTGTATAATAACTTTATTGAAGGTAATGATCATTCGCTGGGCATCATCTGTTGCGGTATTGCCATGAATTACCTTATGGAAAACTATCCCAACGGATGTCCGTTCCCGGTCGTTAAAGTTACTCAATACCCTTTACCAACGAAGATTTTAAAAAAGCTGGAGCAACAAGTCGACCGGATATTAGTTATTGAAGAAGGATATCCGCTGGTTGAGGAACAGCTTAAAGGATTTTTTGAAAACGGTAAGAAAATATCTGGAAAGCTTGATGGAACACTTCCCCGAACAGGAGAACTTAATCCCGATTTTGTTGCCATTGCCCTGAACCTGAAGACATTTAAAGGTTCGCCAGTTCCGGAGATACTTGTGAATCGTCCCCCGGCATTATGCAAAGGCTGCGGGCACCACGATTCATTTAAAGCCCTGACTGAAGTGATGGCAGACTATGGTTACGGACATGTATTTTCCGACATCGGCTGTTATACCCTGGGCGTTCTTCCTCCATACAACTCAGGTAATTCATGCGTCGATATGGGTGCTTCCATTACCATGGCAAAAGGTGCTGCCGATGCCGGACTCTTTCCTTCGGTTGCCGTTATTGGTGATTCAACATTTACCCATTCGGGGATCACAGGGTTGCTCGATGCCGTTTATGAGAAATCGAATATCCTGATTATGATTGGCGATAATGAATCCACTTCCATGACCGGTGGTCAGAATTCATCTGCATTCGGACGCATTGAATCGATTTGCGAAGGGGCAGGAGTGAGTGCTGATCATATTCATGTGATTGAAGCACTTCCTAAGAATCATGAAAAGCTTGTCAGCCTGATCAGGCAGGAACTGGCTTTCAATGGTGTCTCAATCATTATCCCCCGGCGGGAATGTATTCAGAAAAGTGCGCGAAGAGTCAGCAAAAGTAAAAATCACTGATCAGGATCACCGTTTTCGATTAGTCGTTTTAAAGTAGAATTTCAAAAAGGAATATCAAATACAGAAACCAATCACATGAAGTGCGATATCGTTTTAGCGGGAGTCGGCGGACAGGGAATTTTATCAATAGCCACCGTAATTGGTGTTGCGGCCCTCGCGAATAATTTATACCTCAAACAGGCCGAGACCCACGGAATGAGCCAGCGTGGTGGTGCGGTACAGTCGTATCTTCGCCTGTCCGATAAACCTGTTTATTCCGATCT
>JBBRGI010000283.1:0-4963 GCA_038240855.1 Bacteroidales bacterium
CTTCCAAATCTTCCAGGAGTTTGTATGCCTTGATGTTGTTTATTTGTACCAGTACTGTTTCCATTGTCTAAAATATCTTATATTGTGCCCTTTAATCGTTTATAAATACAAATCTATATAAATAAAGTACATAAACAAAGCAGGTAAGATTTGTTGATCCATACACATCCTGATAATGAAACCGGCGGCTTCAGACAGAAAATTTGCAGTTTAGGTTTAAAACAAGCTAAATGGGACAACCTGATCGTTATTTTGAAAAACGAAAAGGTATAATATCCGCCATCAACCAAATTTCATTAAAAGGAATAAGTTATTTTACGGATAAACACAGCAATTATCTGAAACTGTTTTAATTTTACAAGAATTCCAGTTTGCTAGTGAGGAATGGCACTCATCGCCCCGCAAACCCGGAATTTGTAATCCCGTTTTAACTTTCTTTATGATCTGGCAATCATGGGAATAAGAAAAAATATTTCCGGGACAGTGGTTTTTAATTACCAGCAGATTTGAAATATGAGATAAAAAAAGCGATTGACGATGTTCCTGACGATTTTTTAGAAAATTTGTTGGTTTACATAAACCAGATCAAAAAACTTCCAAAGGGACGGATTGATTTATCACATCATTTAGGTTTAATAATTCGTGATGATAAAGAATTATTAAAACGACTTGCACAATGATTGATATTCAGGATGCCATTCGAATATACGAGTGTTGATTTTTCAATTACTTAAACTTCCAGGTCTCACCACTGTCGGGGGAGGTAAGAACGGCTCTCCCCCAACCTTTGCCAGGTCTTCCCGAACCGGCAGGAACGGCTCCTCGCTGATCGTTCCTGTAAAACCACAGGGTCGACCAATAGTCGTACGACAACACCAGGCTTCCTTCCCGGTCCACCGTTAGACGATGGTAATAAATACTGTAGTTATCAAGGGGTGGGACCACTAAAATTTTTGGATCTTCCCAATCACTGCCGGGAAGCTTACGCTGGTATGCAAGGGCAGCATACATCTTGCCATTCAGATACTCCTCTTTTGAACGCCAAAGGCGGAACACCACATGCAACGCGTCATCATCGGTGCAAACCAATCCAACGTAGGTCTGCCCCAGCTCCTTCTCACTTGTTCTGGTCGCTTCGGTCCACCCTCCGTAAGCATTATTGGGTTCGATGGACTGCAGGTACTGGAATGGCCGGCCGTGGGTACCCACCAGAATATGCAAAAATCCACGGCTGTCCATGGTAATACTGGGCGTATTGTGCGCATCGTTGGCGGGAGGTCCGTAGCTCATAAAAACGGGCTCCTTCAACTGTTTAGTGGCCCGGTCGTAGGTAGCCACATAGGCCGGCACACCGGGGATTTTCTCCCGGCTGAAGGACGGATCGGTTGCTTCACCCCACACCACATGGACCTTAGAACCGTTCGATACCACCGAAGAGGGTATTCCCGAATGAAGTGACGATCCCAATGCTTTGGAAGTAAGCAGTAATGGCTCCTCGAAATGAAGGGCCCCGTCGGTCGTCTTTTCAGCAATAATCAATTCCATTTTATTTTCACGACGCCAGCGCACCTTGGAATCACGACGGGCAACCGGCAGATGGGAATCGTCCTCCCGAACGCGGGTGTACCGTATAACCGGAGGCGGTCCGTCGGGAATGTTATGCCCTGAAAACTGCTCAATGTCCCATCCGCTGGCTCCCCCCCGTTCACTCCCGGGAATTCCCCAGGCCGTAAATGTTTTTCCCCGGTCGGTAGAGTGCAGCATAGCAACCCGACCACCGGATGAACCCAGGATATAGAGCTCATTATTAGCATCAAAAGCTATTTTCGACAAAATTATCGACCAACGACCATCACTGCCAGCCTCGGGAACCGATCGAACTATCGCTTCACTCAAATCGGTAAAAGTCCACACGCTCTCCTCCAAGCGATACAAGCGTCCGGAAGCAATAACATAAGGATTATTCTGAAGATCAAAATATTGTTCATTTTCCAGGGGATAATCCGGAAGGTAACCGAACTGCTCATTTTCATGCGAATGAGGTTGTAACACCATTGGGAGATCTAATGTCTCTGACACAGGATTTTCACCGGCACGAACGGTCAGCGATGCGTAGGTCGACACCCTCTTGTCACCTTTAGGAGTAGCTCGAACATAACACGCCCACGTCGAACCCGACCGGGGAAGTTCATAAGCAACTTCAAGCCGCGCCGATGCCCCCGCCTCCAATGTCAACTCCTTCTCCGACAAATGAACAGGCCATTTCCCTTCCGGGAACTCAAGCGATAACTTAAATTTTCGCCGCTCCGGAGCATTATTGTGGATGGTATAACTCACCTTACCTGTACCACCCGGCGTTACCCATGCATTCAGTTTGTAAGGAGTAATCATCCAACGATTTTCTAAAAATGGAAATGCAACATCAGGCTCCGGACTCCACACCGCCTGGTGCTCATACCGATCGTTATCGTCCCACCGGGTAACGCCATCAATGTTAACGTAGGCATTCCCACGAGGGATTTGCAGTCTCCACAGGCCTTTTCCACGGTCAATACCAGCAGGAATCGTATAGCAGGCTGCACCTTCCGTCTCAAGGTACCTGCCGCCGCGCAGATACTTCCGTATTTCACTCTCCTGCTTCTGCTCAACAGGAATATCTGCCACCTTCTTTCCGATATTATTGAATAGTGTTACTACTTCTATTTCGGGATTCAGACCTTCGACTTCGATCGTAAATGCCTCTTCTCGTGGTAGAAAACCAATGTCAACAGGCTGTTCGCAGTCAAATACCACAATGGGCTCTACATGACGTTCGTCCCGGTGCCCTGTAGCAGTTTCCAGAACATACGCCTCAGCATTGGTACGCATACTCCAGGCTGTATATACCCCGTAACGGTCGCTGGTATTGATAATCGCCAGTGAATAAATTCCCCGGTGAGAGACCTCGTTTTTCAATTGAATTCTGCCGGTAAAACAGGATGGTTCAGTAACCGATGGATTAACTACCGAGATCAGTGTATCGGTCAATACCCGTCGATCGGGTGCAGCCAGAATAATCCGGATACTATTTTCTAAACCCTGCAGGCCACGCACTTCGGCCTGAATATCAATGCTCAGTTCACCGGGTGCCACCTGTAGGTAGGCCCCGCCAAATAGACCGGCTTTCCAGGGATAAGCACCCTCCTTCCATTCCGGAACTGCGGTATGCGAACATGCCCCCAAAAGTGTTAGCAGGAGAGCGAAAAAGAGAATGGCGTTACCATGTAGAAGATTTCTTTTATTCATAGGATCAGTTATTTAATTCACTTTTAAAACAGTACATTACCCGCAAGCAATAAACAGTTTCAAATCACCAAAGATTAAATTTTAGAACGATTAAAATTTTGTTTTTAAGGGTATCGTAAGGAATTCACAATGAATTTAATCATCTCCTTTAGTGAATATTATTATGCTCGTTTTATGCACGTAAGATATAACTTAAAAATCTAATTTTACTGCCATCCGAAAGTTTTTGAACAATCAATTTTCACGGAGGAAAGAAGTGAATATGACACTAAATCAACTCTGCAGGAGTTGTCCAAAGGCATCAACAGATATACCGCTCATCTGCTTTTATCCCATGCTCCATGAGCAAAGCCCTGTATTCATCCTCAAGACTGTATTTTCTGATTTGCTAAATTAATGGATATGAGAGCTATCGAATTTAAAACGATCCTGGTTTGTATTCTACTTTCAATAAAATAATCCCATTTAGCAGGTAATGTTCCGGCATTTTTTACTTTTACAAAAAATGTATCGCTATGCCTGTTAAACGCACCTTCGATATTCTGGAACATTGTCTGGAAAACTATCCCCGCACGGATGCCGTTTGCGGGAAATTTGATAACCAATGGATTCCGTTCAGTACAGAACAATTTGCACGGCACACGGAATTACTGGCGATGGGACTTATGGCGTTGGGCCTGAAAAAAGGGGACCGTGTAGCCACAGTTTCCGGAAACCGACCCGAATGGAGTTTTGTCGATTTGGCCCTGGCTATGACGGGGGCTATACATGTACCTGTTTACCCGACAATAAGCGAAGAGGAATACCAGTATATTTTTTGTCATGCCGGGACTCGCTATATTTTTGTCTCTGATGATAAGTTGTTTAGAAAAATTTCTAACCTCTCCGGAGGGATTCCCGGTCTCGAAAAAATCTTCACCTTTAATCAGATAGAAGGTGCCACAAATATTGAATTTCTCTATAATCTGGGAAAGGAAAACGAACATGATCTGAATTATAAACTTCATCTGCTAAAAAAGTCAATAAGAGAAGAGGAGATGGTTACCCTGATTTATACCTCCGGAACCACAGGAGTCCCGAAGGGCGTAATGCTATCACACCGGAATATTGTCTCCAATTTCACCACACACGCGAATAATTTTACAATGGGACCGGGGCATAAAGCGATTTCATTTCTTCCGCTTTGTCATATTTTCGAACGAATCGTGAATTACAATTTTATTTATAAAGGGATCGGCGTTTATTATGTGGAAACTATGGCACAGATCATGCCTGCCATCAAAGAAGTTCAGCCGCATATCTTTTGCGGGGTACCCCGGCTTCTGGAACGGGTTTACAACAGCATTCTTACAAAGGGTAAGCAATTGAAAGGAATTAAAAGGAAACTTTTTTTCTGGGCAGTGGATCTGGCCCGCGGGTACGAATACAATATGAAATTGAACCCCTTGTTTCGCCTTAAACTTGCTTTAGCTGATAAGCTGATTTATTCAAAATGGCGCGAAGGTTTAGGGGGTAATCTGCAGATTGTTGTTTCAGGAGGAGCTGCACTGCAACCCCGGATTGCCCGTGTGTTCAGCGCGGCAAAGATTTATGTTCTTGAAGGTTATGGTTTAACGGAGACTTCACCCGTTATTGCAGTAGGTAACCTGGTAACCCGTGAGCTAAAAGTGGGAACCAA
>JBBRGI010000284.1:0-4900 GCA_038240855.1 Bacteroidales bacterium
GTTTCGTACATTGTGCCAACTGAGCGGGTAACTGCAATATGAAAATCGGCATCGAGCCTGATGCTCCCCTGATCTCCTTCTATCAGCAGCAATGTTTGAGGAAAAATCTCCTTTTCGAGCGGAGAACTGAATGAAATTTCCTGAATACACACAATCCCATTTTTCATCCGAAGCAAACTTGTTGCCACATCTTCCCCTTTGATACCCGGATTCACCTGCTGAGTCTGACAATAAATTGTTTCTGTCTCTCCAAAAAGAAACCGAAGCACATCAAACTGGTGAGAACCCTGATCAGTCAATGCAAATTTTTCGAGCGTTGCCAGGAAAGGCTGTGTTTCAAAAAGTGGAAAGGCGGTATTAAATGAGGTTCTGCACCGAAATGGGTGGCCAATCAAACCTGTTTCAATCATATCTTTAACTCTCCTGAACTGTGGTTGCCACCGGTAATTCTCGTGCACAAAATATTTTACGCCAGCTTCTTTTGTAACCTTCATCATCATTTGCGCCGTTTCATAATCAGGTGCCATTGGTTTCTGACAGATCACGTGTTTGCCATATCTGGCGGCAAGGGCTACAAATTCAAAATGCGTATCAACATCGGTAATAATATCAATCACATCAATCTCCGGATGATTCTTCAGCAAAAGTTCCGCATTATCGTAATAATGTTGAATATTGAACGCTTCTGCCCGCTGTTTTGCTTTTGAAAGTGTGCGGTTGTACAATGCAGTAATCTCTATCCCTGGTAATTCCAACCATCCGCCAATCTGGAACTGAGACCAAAAACCACATCCAAAAACTGCAATTTTAATATTTTTCATAGGTAAGATTTTTTCTGGTTTTAAATTTCATGCTTTTAGTTTAGAATATCTTTCTAAGGTATTCAACACTTCGATTTGCCCAATCAATTTCTTTGGCGATAGTATCCGGAAGATCAGGTTCAGGAGGTGTCCATAGTTCGAGTATTGCGTGCTCACATCTACCCGTCTGATTCAGTTTTTCGATAAGAGCTGGAATATTCAACATTCCTGTTCCGGCAGGAGTCCCTTCAATTAGTATTCCCATTTTGTGTGAAACCCTTTGTATGGTAAAATCCTTGAGATGAAGATTTATCGTATATGGTATCAGAATTTCAGCAACAGTTTCAAACCCCTCACCTGCTCCCATTGAGTTAACCGAATCGAGACAAATACCTATCCAATCATGATTGGTGGCCAGGACAATATGTTCAAATTCACGGGCCTTTAAACGATCGTGATTTTCAATAGCAAGCTTTATTTTTCGTGACTCAAATTCAGGCAGCAGGTCGCGGATGATCTGAATAATTGAAGGAATATCAGGCTCAAATCCTCTATCATCGATAACCATTCGCAAGATCGGTGAATGCAATTTTTCGGCGACATTTAAACACCGAAGTGTATGTTCAGGTGTCAATCCCCGTCCACCCATTTCGATAGAAACCCCTTTTTTGAAAGCATATTGGCAAAGATTTTCCAACTCAGCGTCCGTGAAATTCCCCAGCGGAAGGTTATCCGCAATCTGAACCAATTTCAAACCGAAGGCTGCAGCCCTGTCGACCAGATCTGTAGCCGACATTTGACTGTCCGGCAAAGAACCTGGCACCCCAATTGACCAGGTGTACGTATATGAACTAATTCCTAATTGCATTTTCGCAGGCAGATTTGTAAGAAGTTAAGAAATAAGCTACAACCCCGGCGCTTTATACTTCTTCGAGGCATCGTCAAGTACCAGGATCCAGTCGGAGCTTTCTCCCGGTTCGGGAGAGATAAATTCTTTGGTTCCGGTGTTGGCAAATTTGCCAATAAGCCTGGCAGATCCGTTTCGTGGATTATACCACCAAGCCTTCACATCTTTACCTTTGATTACAGCCATGTGAACGCTGAATTTGCGGCCAACAGGAACATAAACCATTGCGTATGTACCATCCTGATCTCTGGTAGAAACAAACTTATAGGCGCCTTCACCCGGTACTGAAGTCGGAACATTGGAGGCGACAATGATCGAATTGTCAGGAATTCGATTCAGATATGGACGCGATTCCATCAACATCCTTCCGTACATCATTTGTGCAGCACCACACTGGTCGATAGCGTCGTACCAGGGCATCAGCGGCCGATTGACAGGAGCCCGGTCCGGCGACCACATTTGCCAGACAGAATGATGCCCGTAGGTGTGCCCGAATGCACCACTGAAAAGATTCCAGTAGAGTGGCCGCCTAACATCAGCGGCTACAGAGTATCCATTCTGATCGGGCTTGAAATTAATGGGGTGATCTTCATAAATCGGTTCCGAATCTATCACAGGCTTAACAGGAGTAAGCTTATAATCATCGGCTGTAAGGTGGTAACGTTCGGTATAGCTCAAACTGTGGCCATTCTGACGCATGTTAAAATCGAGCCAATCTTCGTTATGAAAGCTTGATGATGAGCCATTTCCACCTGTCGGATGAAAAGAGATCAGATGATTCGCGCCGTCTCCTTCGCGCAATCCCTTTGCCATTTCGCGAATAATCTGTTTTTGCAAATCCGTTTCAACCGGACGGTCACCACCCACTATCCAGATAATATTTGGACTGTCTTTATAACGGTTACCAATGAATTTTCCAAAGGATCTTGCATTTTCAGGATTGAAGATTTCCGGACCTACGCCCCATTTTTTGTTCCATTTATCGCCCCACGTTGGCAATAATCCAATGAAGATGCCTTTTTCTTCTGCTTTTTTAATCACCCAATCTACATGAGCAAAATACTTTTCGTTGGGTTTAGTCAGGTCATTATTGATCAGCGGTTTTTCGCCCTCTGCATTTGGCGTGTTCAAACCATCTAGTTCAGCAAGCGCAACAGCCTGGATTACAGTAAATCCTTTTTTTCTGCGATTCTCAAGGTATTTTTCTGTTTCAGCTTTATTCAACCGATGAAATAACTCCCAGCCGGTATCACCCAAATAAAAAAACGGGGTATTATCCTCAAAAACAAGGAACCGTTTATTCTCTGAAACCTTCAATTTCCCATGTGTAAAATCGATGGAAGATCCCTTCCATCCCTTTTCCTGCGCATTTGTACAGAATACAATCGTGAGAAGAATAACCAATATTGATAAAAACTTTTTCATTTCACTATCTCTTAAGCTTATAATTAATTCAGGCATATCTTGAATAGACGATCAGGCCAAGACCAATCAAATAACAGGTGAACATCAGGCTCAGTAACAGATTTGTACCTTTTGGTGCACCTTTAAACTCCTTCCAGACGAAAATTCCCCAAATCGCGGCTACAACTGGAGCCGAGTTACTTAAACCATAGGATATGGCCGGGCTCGCAGCGCCGACAGCCATAAAACTTACGGAGTTACCCAAACACCATATTGACCCTCCAAGCAACCCCAGTAAATGAGTCTTTCTACTCCCTTTAAAATAGCCCGACATTTTTACCGGTTCACCCTGTACCGGTCTGGCCATAAATATTGGATTAAAAATCAACGTACAAACAAATGCGCCTAAAGAGAAAAGTACCACTGCCGTATAGGAACTGATTTTACCGGCTTCGGCAGGTGAAAAATCCTGTGCCAGTGAGGAAGCCACAAATCTGTAAAAGAAGGCAATACATATTCCTGCAGATATGGAAAGAAGAATTCCCTTTAATGTAGGTTTTTGTTGTTGGGTTGCCAGTTTCTTATATGACTGCATACTGACCAGAATTGCAACGATAATAAAAGCGGTACCACCAAACAGAAAAACCGGATTTCCTTCGGGTTTTCCGATGTAGTTGATCAGAATTCCCATTGTCCAGCCAATGCCACCGCCAATTGGAAATGCGACGGACATCCCGGCAATTGAAATCGCTGCAACCAATAATAAGGTGCCCATATTCCAGACTACACCTCCCAAAGCTGCAGATAATAAATTTTCTGAGGAAGCCTGGGCCAGATCGGGTAGAAAACTCCGTCCTTCACTACCATAGCTTCCAAAAGTAAAAGCCATTAATAAAGCGAAAAACACAATTCCCACTGAGAAGTCCCAATAAAAATGTTCAAAACGCCACGATTTTCCAATCAGATTCTGAGTGTTTTGCCATGAGCCCCAGCAGATCATTGCCAGCGCACAAAGAAAAACAGCTAATGCATAATTTTGTACGAATACCATAGTTATAGAATTAGTAATTAAAGAGATCCCACAATAATACGGATTGAAAAGGGGCTCATCAACAGAATATTTTCTGAGCCAATCGGTATATTACATTTTTGAGCATTCCATTCAGGATTACTTACAAATTGAGCAAATGATTCGATATCAAGTATCATCTCATTATAAATGCAGTCAAATCCCGAAATTACAACTTTCTGCTCTACTTCAGTAAAGTTTACTACAATAGCCTTAATAATTGTTCCATTTGTGAGAATTAAACTATCAACCAGCAATGGATTCGAACTCTGAGACTTCATTACCCGTAAACCTTTATGCGCGAGGATATATCTGAAAATATGGAAAACAGGGAAAACCATTCCCGCTTTTGAAGGAAATGCTTCCGGCCAGCGGGAATTATAATCACCCTGGATAATCCCTCTTTCACCGGTAGTTTCAAAATAGGTGCATCCACTAACACCCGATTCTGAAAGATATTTTAAGCTAATGGCACTCCAGCAAGCGCCATATAAGGTCATTAATCTGACATCGACCTGGGGAGGAAGTAATTCGCCACTGGCAGGATGCTCAAAATTCTCAAGGTTGGCATTAAACCTTCGTTGCATATTCACAGGCGATATCCATACTTGTTTCCCATTTGCAAACGCTCCGGCACTCCTGACGGTATATTCCTGCGCTTTTAAATTCTCTGTAAGGCTCTGGTTATCGGTCGCATGTTCCTGGGGGTGTATTGAATAT
>JBBRGI010000285.1:0-4889 GCA_038240855.1 Bacteroidales bacterium
AACATTAATACAGAAATGAATTACTGGCTGGCTGAAAACACGAATCTTGCTGAATGTCATGCACCACTTTTTTCATTTATTGAGGATCTTTCGAAGAACGGAGCAAAAACAGCCAAAGTAAATTACGACCTGGATGGCTGGTGTCTGCACCATAACTCGGACATATGGGCAAAAACGAGTCCTACCGGCGGGGAAAACTGGGATACCAAAGGTGCACCGCGGTGGTCGTGCTGGCCAATGGGTGGCGCATGGCTCTGCCAGGATCTTTACCGGCATTATGAATATACGGGTGACCAGAAATTTCTGCGTGAAAAAGCTTTGCCTTTAATGAAAGGGGCAGCTGAGTTCCTGCTGGGCTGGCTTGTGGATGGCCCAAATGGTTATTTAGTAACCAATCCGGCAACCTCACCGGAAAATACCTTTACCTTCCAGGGAAAAAGCCTTGAGGTGAGCATGGCAACGACAATGGATATGGCCATTACACGTGATTTGTTTTCAAATACAATCCGTACACTTGAGATTCTAAAATCTGATCCTGAATTTAAGGCTAAACTTGCATCAGCTTTGAATCGACTTTATCCATACCATATCGGGCAGTATGGTCAGCTTCAGGAATGGTACCTTGATTGGGATAGTCCAAAAGATACCCACAGACACCTGTCTCACCTTTTCGGACTTTTCCCTGGCAATCAGATTAGTCCTCATCGTACACCTGATCTTGCGGCTGCTGCAAAACAATCGATGATCCATCGTGGTGACGTAAGCACCGGCTGGTCGATGGCATGGAAAATAAACTGGTGGGCAAGGCTCGAAGACGGTGATCACGCGCTCAAAATTCTGAAAGCCGGCCTTGTTTATATTGGTCCCCGGAATGATTCGGCCAGGGGTGGGGGGACTTACCCTAACCTGTTCGATGCGTGTCCCCCGTTTCAGATTGACGGTAACTTTGGAGGAACCGCCGGAATCACAGAAATGCTGTTGCAAAGTTATGACGGGTTGATTAGCCTGCTTCCTGCTTTACCATCTGAATGGCCTGTCGGGGAAGTCAGTGGAATAAAAGCAAGGGGCGGATTTACAGTGGAAATGGCATGGGACAAAAGATCACTTTCGAAGGCCCGGATTTTTTCAGAATTGGGCGGCAATTGTCGTATACGGACCTTCGTTCCGGTTAAGGTAAAGGAAGTAACTTCCAAAAAAGCACAGGGTAAAAATCCTAATCCGTTTTATCAGTTGAATGCTGAGGCTCCTGTTGTGAAAAATAATAAAGTATCTTTGCTGACAGTTCCGCTTTCAAAGGATTACGTCATTGATTTCGAAACACAAAAAGGCAAAAGTTATACCCTGGTTCCGCTATGAAACATTAATATGTTAATTTTGTATAGCTTAGAGTCTTTGAATCTTAGCGGCAAAAAAAGGATTTGCGGAAGTTTACTCTAAAATATAAAGCTATTAAAATGAAGTTTAAACAAGCAATTGTCTCACTACTATTCATCACGACTTTCTTTAATATTCCGGTTTCCGGTGCTAATGCGTCCGGAAAAATTAGAAATGAGGCAGTTAAAGTTTTAAAAAACGAAATTCTGGTCAGGGCTGATCTTGCTTTAAAACAGGAGCCGCAGACTATTACAATGTATGTCTGTGCACGGAGTGCAGGGGGAATGCACGATTTTTATTCTGAAGGTGATTATTGGTGGCCTGATCCAAAAAATCCTGAAGGTCCTTTTATTCAGCGTGATGGCATGACCAATCCTGAAAATTTTGTGGAGCACCGGTTAACCATGACTCGCTTTAGCTGTATCATCGGCGCCTTGGCTTCAGCTTATAAAATTACAGGTGATGAAAAATATGTCCGTTCAGCGCTAAACCATCTAAATGCATGGTTCGTCAATAAAAATACCCGGATGAATCCATCACTTTTATATGCCCAGGCCATACAGGGAAGGTTCACAGGCAGGGGAATCGGTATTATCGACGGCATTCAGCTCATGGAAGTGGCACAGGGAGTCAGGGTGATGCAGAAGGCCCGGTGTTTTGATGCTGTTCAACAGGATGCCATCAAATTATGGTTTTCCGAATTTCTGAATTGGCTCACCACTCATAAATATGGAAAAGATGAGATGAATGCCCAAAATAATCACGGCACCTGCTGGGCCATGCAGGTTGCATCGTTTGCCCGGCTGACCAATAACAACGAACTGCTCGATTTCTGCCGGACACGCTACAAGGAGGTTTTTCTCCCTAAACAGATGGCTGAAAACGGAAGTTTTCCATTGGAGCTCAAGCGGACAAAACCATATGGTTATTCTATTTTTAATCTCGATGCAATGACCATGCTTTTAAAAACAATACTTGGTTCGGGGTTTGGAAATCACTTGATCATTTCCCGGAGGTTCCTGAGGTGATTCGGAATCTGCCCGTACGCAATCCAATAATTTGGTTGGAACAATTATGAAATTTACACGGCCCTACACCGTGACAAACATTTTTAATAGAATTACATACATTAACATCTTTTAAAATGACAAAAAAATTATTTACCCGTTTGACCTTTCTTGTTCTCTTCGTTTTATGCCTTGCCGCAAATGATGATAAAGTGAAGAACGTACTGATTATAGGCGATTCCATATCAATTGGATACACTCCTTTTGTGCAAAAAACGCTGGCTCCGGAGGTTTATTTGGAGCATAATGCCGGGAATGGTGGTTCTACAGTAAGAGGAGTTGAGAGTGTTGAAAAATGGATCGGAAACAGGCAATGGGATGTGATACTTTTCAACTTTGGGCTGCATGACCTTGTACACAAAGATTCGCTGAATAAGTATGATGTAAACGGCAAGGTGGCTGTAACATTGGATGAGTACCGGAAAAATCTGGAGGTGATTGTTGCTAAAATGAGAGAGACGACAGCAACACTCATTTTTATTACCACAACTGAAGTTCCGGTAAATTCTGCAGGCAGGAAGGTTGGCGATCCCGCAAAGTACAATGCCGTAGCTTTGGATGTCATGAAGAAAAACGGTGTTGAGGTGATCGATTTATATACCTTTTCATTAACTGTTCATCCGCAAAATTCGAAACCAGGCAACGTGCATTACACCGATAAAGGTTACGAGCTGCTTGCAGAACCCCTGGTAAGAGCGATCAATGCAGCGATTAAGAAATAACATAAACACCATTAAAATGAACACCCGAATATTACTTTTTCTTTTATTGACAGGGATTGGTTTACAAAGTGTCAGCGCGCAGAAATTGGAAAGAATAGTTGCAGATACCGAAAAGCAGACCACCTTTATGCTTGACCAGGTCAGTCAATCAAAAGCAGCTTGGGCTATGGATACAGAGAATACAAAAAAACCTGAGGTGGTCTCCCCCCGCTCCCTTTCTCCTGATGGAAACCTGGTATTAGTCCCTGCCAAAGACTGGACGAGCGGATTCTTTCCCGGCATACTTTGGTATATTTATGAATTAACCGGAAAGCAGGACTGGAAGTCAAAAGCACAGGAATTCACTGCTAAGATTGAAAATGAAAAATGGAATGCGGGTACCCACGATATGGGTTTTAAAATTTATTGCAGCTTTGGAAATGGTTACAGATTGACTAATAATGCAGATTATAGGGAGGTAATCATTCAATCGGCTAAAACACTTTCAAAACGTTTTAAACCTGAAACTGGTTGCATCCGGTCATGGGATCACAACAAAGATAAATGGGCCTATCCGGTCATTATCGATAATATGATGAACCTGGAGTTGCTCTTTGAAGTAACAAAGTTGACTTCCGATTCGTCATTTTATAAAATTGCGGTGAGCCATGCCAATACCACGATGAAAAATCATTACAGACAAGATTATAGTTCATATCATGTAATAGATTATGATACACTTACAGGCAAGGTTCTTAAAAAGAATACACATCAGGGATTCAGTCATGAGTCGGCCTGGGCGCGTGGCCAGGCCTGGGGACTTTACGGATATACGATGTGCTATCGCGAAACCCGTGACCCGAAATACCTCCTGCAAGCTGAAAAAATTGCCGGGTTTATCCTGAATCATCCCAATCTGCCCAAAGATATGGTGCCATACTGGGATTTTAATGCTCCCAAAATCCCGGATGAGCCCCGCGATGCATCTGCTGCCTCAATCATGGCTTCGGCGTTATATGAACTGAGCCTTTATTCAACAAAAGGTAAAGACTATCGTGATGTTGCAGATAAAATTGTGCAGAACCTTACTACCGGGTACCGATCTCCTGAAGAACAAAACAGGGGATTTATTTTAACGCACAGCACTGGCTCAAAACCGTCGGAAAGCGAAGTTGATGTGCCATTGAATTATGCAGATTACTATTACCTGGAAGCACTGTTGCGTCAGAAAAAATTGAACGCCGGTAAAACTATTTTTTAATCAGTTACAAATTCAGGCAAAGATGAAAAAGATTTTATTCGTGTTATTTAACACAGTTGAAGACAAATCGAAGGGTGCAACAAAAAATGAAAACCGGGGCGCTTGATTAATCACAATATAATAGATGTAGCGTATTTATAATCATTCTAAAAAATAATTTTTTCCATTTTATTGGCTAACAATTACAGAAGATTTTCGTAGAATTACTATAACTAATTTAAAGCTGATATGAAAACGACACTAATTCTCCTGATGTTTATTTTTTGTATGGGATTTATCAACGGGAATGCCCAGATTAACATTCAAAAAAAAGTAGAAAATCAGTCAAAAAACAGGGCCAATAATAAAGTTGACCAAGGCATTGATAAAGGTATGGATGCTGTTGAAAACGGAGTAAAGGATCTCTTCAAAAAGAAAAAGAAACCTGCCGAGGGAGAACAACCCAAAGAACAACCTGGTGGAGAAGGCCAGACTACACAGCAAGAT
>JBBRGI010000286.1:0-4880 GCA_038240855.1 Bacteroidales bacterium
GTGTCTCCAAGTTGCTGGTAAGCACTGATAATCTGGGCGTACGATGAACCTCCGTTATAACCGTATTTTGCACAGTCTCTGAAGTATTTGATCGCCTTTTCGTATTGTTTGGCATTCATTGCTGCCAACCCCGTATTATACATGATGGCCGTATCAATTGCCGCATCGCTTTTGAACATAGGTGTTTGATCAAGCGCCAGTTTCTTCTCGAAGTAATCGGCAGCTTTTACATAATTATTAGCCGTGTAAGCTTCTACCGCTGCATTAATCAATGTATTTGAAAATGTCAAAAGTTTGATTTTCAAGCCTGGATTACCACCTTTCTCGTCAAGTTCAATCGCTTTCATATACGATTTATACGCTTCATCAACCGGATTTTCAACCAGTTTTTTATAATTTGCATCCTTCGAGAGTATAATAGCTTCGATGATCTCACCGCGTGCCTGCCATGCTCCGGTCCAATTAATGGTTTTATCTGACTTCTCATTGGCAGGATCTACTGTTTCTTTGATTGTTTCCCATGCTTTATCAAGTTTTCCTGCATCCTTAAAAGCAATTGCACTGGAAACCTTACCTTTTTGAGCAAACACCATGGTGCTTGCTGTGAGAAGCAGGGCTGCGAAAAATAGTTTCTTCATGTTTAAAAGTGTTTGTTTATAAATTACTGTAAAATTGAATCACATTATAAAAATACAAAAAATACATCATACAATTCTTAGTGTATTACTAATCGAGTTCGCTGTCATTCGATTCATCATCCAACGGAAGATCCGTCTCATCTGTCTCATCATCAGAAGGAAGTGCTGCCTGGTCCTGGACTAACTCTTCAACATCTTCAATTTCAACACGTGCCACAGAAGCAATTGAATCATCCTCGCGAAGATTAATCAGCTTAACTCCCTGGGCTGCACGGCCTGTCATGCGGATTTTGGATACAGGCACTCTGATTGTAACGCCCGCCTGGGTGATAATCATAAGGTCGTCTGTATCGGTAACATTCTTAATCGCCACAAGAGATCCTGTTTTTTCAGTAACATTAATGGTTTTAACCCCTTTGCCTCCCCTGTTGGTAATTCTGTAATCCTCTATCTTGGAACGTTTCCCAAAACCATTTTCAGATACAACCAGAATATCATCCGAGTCGTTTATGACACAAATCATGCCAACAAGTTCGTCATTTTCATTATCCAGACGGATGCCTCTGACTCCGGAGGCGGTGCGTCCTATTGCCCGGGCATATTTTTCATGAAAACGGATCGCTTTTCCCGAACGAATAGCGAGCATGATCTCGTTATTACCATTCGTAAGACGAGCCTCAATCAACTGGTCGTTTTCGCGTATTGTAATTGCGTTGACCCCATTTTGACGTGGACGGGAATAAGCTTCAAGAGGAGTTTTTTTGATTACCCCTTTTTTGGTGCACAGGATGATGAAATTGTTATTGATGTATTGCTCATCCTTGAGCGAAGTGACATTAATATAAGCCCTCACCTGGTCGTCGGCCTCTATTCCAAGCAGGTTCTGAATTGCACGACCTTTTGAAGCCTTGGTTCCTTCCGGTATTTCATAAACTTTAAGCCAGAAACACTTGCCTTTTTCTGTGAAAAGAAGCAGTGTGTTATGCATGGTAGCGATAAACATGTGTTCAAGGAAATCCTCGTCGCGGGTACTCGAGCCTTTCGATCCCGTTCCTCCCCGTGCCTGTGTTCTGAATTCAGAAAGTGGTGTCCTTTTAATATACCCCATATGGGATATTGTGATCACCATGTCTTCATTTGCATAAAAATCTTCAGGGTTAAAGTCTTCGGAAGCGTAAACGATTTCGGTTCGCCGGGCATCACCGTACTGCGCCTTTATTTCGAGTAACTCATCTTTGATGATCTGCATTCTTACAGGTTCATTGGCTAAGATATTTTTTAGCCACTCGATATATTTACACAGCTCTTCGTATTCAGCATGAATTTTGTCACGTTCGAGACCCGTTAGTCTTTGCAGCCTAAGGTCCAGGATCGCACGAGCCTGAATTTCGTCCAGTTCAAAGTTTTCCATCAACCCTTCACGTGCTTCTTCCGGAGTTTTGGCACTTCGGATCAGCGAGATTACCGCATCAAGATGATCAATTGCAATGATAAGTCCTCTTAAAATATGTGCTTTTTTCTCCGATTGCTCCAGGTCATATTTTGTGCGCCTGATCACTACTTCATGCCTGTGCTCAACAAAATAATGGATGAGATCTTTCAGATTAAGCATTTGGGGACGACCCTTCACAAGAGCAATGTTATTAACATTGAAGGCAGTTTGTAGTTGAGTGAATTTGTATAGCTTATTCAGGACAACACTGGCCATCTCGTCACGCTTGATATCAACGACAATTCGCATACCTGTCCGGTCCGATTCATCATTCACATTTGAGATTCCCTCAATTTTTTTCTCATTGACCAGTTCAGCAATTTTGATGATCAATTCTGCCTTATTGACCATATAAGGGATCTCGGTAATTATCAGCTTTTCACGTCCATGTTCTACTGCTTCAATTTCAGCCTTACCCCGCACAACTATACGTCCACGCCCGGTTTCAAAAGCTTCCTTAACCCCGGCATAGCCATAGATTATTCCGCCAGTAGGAAAATCGGGAGCTTTTATGATATCAATCAACTGGCTGATTTCTATATTATTATCCTCTACATATGCAACAATTGCATCAATTGTGTCTGAGAGGTTATGAGGGGCCATATTCGTTGCCATACCCACAGCAATTCCTGAGGTACCATTCACAAGCAGATTCGGAAACTTGGTGGGTAAAACAGTGGGTTCCTGCAATGTCTCGTCAAAATTGGGACGAAAATCCACCGTGTTTTTATCCAGATCGGCAAGCGCCTCTTCCGCAAGTTTTTTTAAACGCGCTTCTGTATAACGCATTGCTGCAGGACTATCACCATCAACCGACCCGAAGTTTCCCTGGCCATCAATAAGCGGGTAACGAAGTGACCATTCCTGGGCCATCCTGACCATTGCAAAATAGACTGAAGAATCGCCATGGGGATGAAATTTTCCAAGCACCTCTCCCACTATTCTGGCCGATTTTTTATAGGGTCTGTTGGAGGCACTGCCTAATTCGCTCATGCCAAATAAAACCCTGCGATGCACGGGTTTAAGTCCATCACGGACATCCGGAAGAGCTCTTGAAACGATAACAGACATCGAATAATCGATGTAGGCCGTTTTCATTTGCTCTTCAATATTGATTTGGATAATCTTTTCTAAATCAGACATATATGTCTTAGTTGTTTTATTTATAAAAAGTTACGCAAAAATAGTAATTTTAAACTTAACTGCTGTATAATTTGTTCTTTTTAAAACGTAAATTATTACAATTTATTGAGTAATTTAGTCGCAAAAATAAAACTTGTTATTAAAACAACAGACATTATTATATTATGGATTCAAAATTCTCACCCCGTATTAAAGATGTTCTCTCTTATAGTCGCGAGGAAGCGATCAGATTAGGGAACGACCACATTGGCACAGAGCATCTTTTTCTTGGCATTATTCGTGATGGTGAAGGGATTGCAATTGATGTAATGAATAAATTGCATCTAGATTATATGAAGATGCGTAAAGAGCTTGAACTACAGTTACGTAAAGATAGCTCTCTGCAGTTGGAAGCGAATATACCATTGCTCAAAAATACCGAAAAGGCACTAAAACTGATTTTCCTTGAAGCAAGAGCTATGAATGAAAGCACAGTCAATACCGGGCATTTACTACTTGCAATACTCAAAGAGAAAGACAGTCTTGTGAGTACAATTTTCAAACATTATAATCTGGGTTACGACGCGGTTAAATCTAAAATTGAAGAATTGACACGTATTGAGAGCAAATCCGATTTTCCGGAAGACAGCGACGATGGTGACGATATGTTTGGCAAGAGTAACATTGGCGGAAGTTCCTCAGGATCAAAAGGAACAACTGCTCCTAAAACAGATACCCCGGTGCTGGATAATTTTGGAATCGACATCACCAAGGCTGCAGTTGAAGGGAGCCTTGACCCGATTGTTGGCCGTGAAAAAGAGATTCAACGCATTGCCCAGATTCTGAGCCGGAGAAAAAAGAACAATCCTGTTTTAATCGGTGAACCGGGTGTTGGAAAATCGGCTATCGTCGAAGGCCTGGCATTGCGCATCTCGCAGCGTAAGGTTTCACGGGTTCTTTTCGACAAACGGGTGATCAGTCTGGATCTTGCGTCAATTGTAGCGGGGACCAAATACCGCGGACAGTTCGAAGAACGGATGAAAGCGATCTTAAATGAGCTGGCAAAAGTTGACAATATTATATTATTTATTGATGAGATTCATACAATTGTAGGCGCAGGCGGAGCTACCGGCTCACTTGATGCTGCCAATATGCTTAAACCTGCGCTTGCCCGCGGTGATATTCAGTGTATCGGGGCCACAACGCTTGATGAATTTCGACAGCATATCGAAAAGGATGGCGCACTTGAACGTCGTTTTCAGAAAGTAATGGTTGAACCGACCTCCGTTGAAGAAACAATTGAAATACTTCATAATATTAAGGAGAGATATGAGGATCACCACAATGTAACTTATACTCCGGAAGCCATCGAAGCATGCGTAAGACTGACAACGAGATATATATCAGATCGCCATTTACCGGATAAGGCCATCGATGCGCTCGATGAGGCCGGATCGAGGGTCCATATCACCAATATCACCGTTCCTGAACGGATCATTAAACTTGAAGAGCGGATTGAGGAGGCTCGTGGCGAAAAAATTCAGTCCGTAAAGAGTCAAAATTTCGAACTTGCTGCCAGCTTCCGCGACAAGGAGAAGAATCTGCTGGCATTGCTTGAAAAGGAAAAG
>JBBRGI010000287.1:0-4879 GCA_038240855.1 Bacteroidales bacterium
GGAATCGGGATTATTTCTACACAGATCGTATATGCCACGCATCGGTATCGCTGGGGGAGTAAAAACAATCTGGTTGTTATGCCTGTGATCTATAAAGATGGCGGTGGAGTCTCTTTTGCAATGGAGCTTTAAAAAGTGTAGGGTGCTTCCGTCTAAAAATACCAAAATGTCAGATGTCCGCCATTAGTGACCACCTTTAAAACAAAACGCTCCCGGAGTAATTCCGGTCTTAAAACTATCAATCCTGGCACCTTGAGACGAATAACGGTAAATAACTCCCCGTTGCCGGTAATCAATGGCGTCACTGAGGTAAAGTTCTGAGGTATGCGGATCAATGGCAAGGCTGTAATAAAGATGGTTTGCCGTCGACATAAAAGGACGATCACTCATTGTTGTCTGATTTACACTAATTTTCCAAATTCCGTCATTGATAAAAAGCAGGGAATCACGGGTGCCATTGATCGCTAGACGTGACGGTTTGGCATCTGCTGAAAGTGAAAAGCTCTTTTCAATCGTTCGTGTTGCCGGATCAATCTGCTGGAGCATCGGAACTCTGGCCGATGTGCCATTTTTACTCCAACCCCCGTCGCAAAGGGTCCAGATTTTATTGTTTTTATCAAGGACCAGTCCCGCCGGTTGTTTACCCGTTTTTATTTCACCAACCACAGCATCGGTGCGTGTATCTATCACTAATATTGTATTGTCGAACGACCAGCAACTCACAAACAAATAGTCTGTCCATTGCACCATCTGTTCTGTTGAAGCATGACCCGGGGTTTGAATGGTACCCGTTATCTGATAGGTCTTAGGATTTACTAGTGTAATCTTACCTGCATAAAGATCTGTGACATAAGCTTTTTCACGGTTCACAAAGTGAATATACCGGGGTGATGTAAGCCCGGTAATTTTTCCGACATAATTTCCGTTTGAGGTGTCCATCACCCAAATTTTGCCGGAATTATTAATAACAATAAATCCTTGATTATCATAGATTACCATTGATTGTGCCACATCGCCAAGTGGCAGGCCATTGGTAGTGTAGAAAAGATCATTCTCTACTTTCCGGGTTGCAGGATCATAAAACGACAGAGACGAGTTGCCGTCCATGAAATTCCCTTCGTTAATTACAAATACACCAGTTGCAGGAATAGTTCCACCCTCGTTACGATTTATCCACTCATCATCATTCATGCAGCCTGTAACTCCAAGAAGTAACGATCCGAACAATATGAAATTTAAGCAATTGATAGTCAAATTTATCATGAGTCAAATGATTTTTTTGAAATTTTACACATATCAGAATTCGAAACGTAAAAGAAGTGAATAATTCCTGCGGGGCATAGCGCGTTGCAATACGGTCCTGTACTCCTCGTTTAAAAGGTTAAAAATTTTCATCTCCAGCTCTAACTTCTGTTTTTTCAGCCGGATCTCTTTCCCTAAATAAATGTTACTCATAAAATAGGGGTAAAGCCAGTCGCGTTTGGTCGTTTTATCATTACTTGTCGTGGTAAAACGTTGGCTGTAATAATTCCAATGCCATGAGAAGTGGTAGCCGGAAAATGTAATATCCGAAAGTATATTCGCTGAATGCCTTGGGATGTAAGGAAGTTGTTGCCCAAATGACCCATCAGCCCAACCCATGGGATTATCGCGGTTGATCGAACGCGTCAGGGCATAATTCCCGTTAAAATGACAATTTAACTTATTCAATTTAGCATTAAACCCGGTATTAATTTCTATCCCGCTGGCGTTTACCTTATTCATGTTGTAGGGTTCCCAGAAGCCTCTTGCTGAAGGTAACCAGATGATCCAGTTTTTAATCCGCGAATAATAGCCGTTGAGAGAGGCATGAAACTTAACAACTCCGGCAACGCCTGTATAACTACTTCCAAGATCGGCCATTATTCCTGACTCGGCTTTTAAATCAGGATTTCCTCCCGGGATGTAATAAAGATCGTTTAGCGTTGGCTGGTGGTAATTACGGGCCAGGTTGCCTTTTATAAGAAAACCTTTGTCATCAAGCGGATGAAACTCCAAGCCTGCAGAGGGGATAAACGGAGTGGGTTTTCCATCGATAATTTCTTCACGCAACAGCAGATTTGCAATCAGTTTTTTACCGAATGATTTATTGATCTGAACGTGAAGGGAATGATCAGAACGCTGTCTGTCATAACCTTGTGCCTCGTCATCTTTAGGCGAATTGTATGAGGATACTTTACTAAACCCCGCATTCGCACCTGCAACTACAGAGAAGTAATCCGAAAATTGATACGTGTATCCGGCATTAAAAAACCCGGTTGTTGACTGAGAGCGGGAATCAATGATAACATGGTCTCCGGCTCCGGAAACTTTAGTTGTTAGACGATAATTGAGAAGCTGAATATTGGTCCCTGTTTTAAGCTCCAGTTTTCCATTCCGGCCGTAAACCTTCCATTCAGCTACGGTACGTTGTGCATTTTCTGTCTGCCTGTTAATATTGGTTTGACTGGCATTTTCTGAACTTGTACTATTCCCTGATTCATTTGTAAGGAGCTGAGGAAGACTTCGGTCATTATGCTGGAACCAGTACCGGGCAGTTAATATACTTTTTTCTGCAGTATGAAGGTAGAATTCCTGAAGCAGTCCATAATTTGTGTATTGCGCGTTCTCATTGCGTTCAGTCGGGTAGGAGTGATGGCCGGTTTCATAATCGATATCTTCCTTAAGTTTATTTACAAATTGGAAATCATTGTCCGAATAGTTGTAGAACGCCCGTGTTTGGGACTGAATCTTTCTGTTACCTGCACTTACCTGAATAAACTCATCCTTCGTTCCATAACTGCCAATTCCGGTGAGCACCCTGCCGGAGAATTTATTTTGCCAATTGGTGGTATTCTCAAGTTTAACTACACCGCCCAGTGCACCACTTTTTTCGGATAACGAGCCGGAGCCATGAAGCAGACTAATATTATCAGTAAAATAAACCGGTATAGTTGAGAAATCGACCATTCCAAGCATGGGGGAATTAAGGCTGATGCCATTCCACAAAACCTGAGTGTGCGAAGGAGCCGTTCCGCGAAAGGATGCCGTTGCCATCGCACCACGGCCATACTCTTTGATAAAGATCGGTGTGTTTTGGGAAATCAATTCGGCAAGGTTGGCAGTCAATGACCTGATCATGACCATAGAATCAATTTTTGTGATTGTTTTCCCGGCCTCCTCCTTTATGACTTTATTAGCATGGATTTCCACTGTTTTTATCTGTAAAGTATCGGAAAACTGCTGTGAGAAAGAAACCTTTGGTCCCAATACGATAAATAGAGATATCGAAATCAGAAACCTGGAGTGACCCGCAGAAAATTTAGGATTTAAAGCTGACATTATAAATTTAAATCTTTCAATTGGCTGAATATTCGATCAATGCCAGGTCTGCGGCTCCGCTGATTTCAGTCGAACTTTCATTAAGCCAACCCGGAATCTGGAAAACACCGCTCTGAACTTTGATAAAGCTGATTCCTGTTAGATTGGCAGCATCACCAGTTTTACCGACTGCCATTGAGATGTCCAGCATATTTGCCCTGAGTGAAATATTGTAATCTGAATTGTTATAGCATTCGGCATATCCGAATGAGAACATTCCCGGTCTGACAATCCAGTTTTCGCTGTCAGGCTGCGTCGAAATGTTGGTGTAAGCATCGGGCAATCTGACTCCGGAGAATGAAACTTCCGTCTGATCGCCATAACCACTCCACCACCAGGACCCGGATTCGAAAACTGAGAGAAGGTTACCACTTCCCCCTTTGTTATCTTTCCAGGTTACGGTTCCGTTGCCGGCAGGTTTATAATAAGTTACCCGGTAATCGTGTATTGTTTCGGGATGATTGTATTCACTTCCTTTAATCCCGGCCCAATCGCCATCATTCGGCAATCCGTCGCTGTTCGCATCAAACATCACGAAAACAACCCCAGGTTCAGATGAAACACCCGGCTGAGTAAAAATCGCAAAATCGGCGCCTTCAACATTTTTTATCGTATGATCGAAACCGGCAATAATATAGCCGCCCCAACCTCCGAGTGAAGTGTAAAGTTTATTCCCGGTCCATGGCTGCCCGATAAAATCGTTTCCTTTCCAGCCGGAAGGGATCATTGACGCGTGTTGGCCGGGACCATATTTATAATCAAAGACTTTTGTGATATAGGGGGAAAAAGACGAAAAGACGGTAACCTGGATCATCTTAAGATCGGTCCCAACCTCATTTGATACTTTAAGTTGGAGATTGTAATTTCCAATCTTTGAGGGGGTAAACAAGAACAATTTTGCCGAGGAGACTACTTCGCCATTTACTTCCCAGGTGTAGTCCGATTTTTCACCGTTTACAATAGTCGGAACTATCGGCAGTGATTTCCCCAGTTCGACTTTAAACCCGTCGGAAGGAATCGAAAAAGAGATCAGCGGACCAGTTAATCGTTCATCCTGACTGCACGCGGTGAACACCGCAATTCCCATAACTACATGGGAAATGTTTCGCAATTTAAATTTTAACATACTTAAAATCAATTTAATTGTAAATATTAATTGATTTTAAGCTCATCGGAAGTCTTGCAGAATGGAGAATGGCCATCTGTACGCTTTTATCCCGAAAGCTTAAACCTTGAATGGCTGGTCTTCTGACTTATCCCGATTTCTGGTTACCTTCCCATCCTTTTTTGGAAAGAATAGTGGTCATTAACCAGAAACATACTATTCCGCATCAGCGGAATCGGGTTTTACAGCAGCGGGTACTGTCCCGGATTTTCACCGGATTCCCAAATTAAGCCCTACGGGCACCAATTCAGTGCAAAAATAAGAAATTAGTTATTCGGTTCAATTAAAATCAGCTATGTTTTTTAAGGAGTTTTG
>JBBRGI010000288.1:0-4879 GCA_038240855.1 Bacteroidales bacterium
CGCGGGTTTCGGAGAAGGTTTAATGCGGAATGAAACGGTCATTGAACTTACTTACCTGATTTCTGTTAATGAGAATGTTCGCTTTAAACCCGACCTTCAATACATTATTCATCCGGCAGGCACCGGGGTAAACCTCCTGAATGCATTTGTAGCTTCTGCACGGATGGAACTCAATTTTTAACCATTATGGAACCAGGGAAAAATTTAAAAGTGCCAATGGATACGATAAATTCATTGATTAAAAATATACCTCTGTCAGATTTAGGAACGGGTGAGGAAGGAATCATTACTAAAGTTCTGGGACATGGCGCTTTCCGTAAACGGATCACAGAAATGGGTTTTGTAAAAGGGAAAAAGGTGACAGTCATTAAAAATGCTCCCCTCCAGGACCCGGTGGAATATAAAATTATGAATTACAATGTTTCACTCCGGCGAAGTGAGGCCCGTCTCGTGGAAGTCATTGCTGTGGAAGACGCGTATTCACTTTCGAAAGTAGCTTTTGCAGGTACCATCGACGAGGAGATTCTAAAAATTTCGGCATTACAACAGGGTAATGAAATTAATATTGCGCTCGTGGGAAATCCCAATAGCGGGAAAACTACACTCTTTAATTATGCATCCGGTTCGCACGAACGAGTAGGCAATTACAGCGGGGTTACTGTTGATGCTAAGGAAGCTACCATGAAAAGAGGATCCTATCTTTTCAGGATTGTAGACCTTCCCGGGACCTACTCCATCACCGAGTATTCACCCGAAGAGTTGTATGTTCGCATGCACATCACCGAGAAAATGCCCGATATCGTTGTAAATGTGGTCGATGCGTCGAACCTTGAGCGTAATCTTTTTCTTACCACGCAACTTATTGACATGAATATTAAGGTCGTTATTGCCCTTAATATGTTTGATGAACTCGGAAAACAAGGTGCCCGTCTCGATTACAAAGCGCTGGGTAAGATGATGGGTATTCCTATTGTCCCGACGGTTGCATCAAAAGGGAAAGGCATTGCCGAACTGCTCGACCGTCTTATTGAAGTGTACGAAGACCGTGATCCCATGGTGCGGCATATTCATATCAATTACGGAAGTGAGATTGAGGCTGCTATAGCTTCCATCCAGAAGGAAATCAGGGTGAATCCCGAGATTACCGACAAACTATCTTCCCGCTATGTCGCCATTAAGCTCCTGGAAACTGACAAAACAACATATACGCAACTTCAGAAACTGGGCAATATTGAACAACTGAAAACAGTGACCAGCAGGGCTATCGAAAAGCTCGAGAAGGAATATGGTGAAAAATCGGAAACCATTATCACGGATGCCAAATATGGTTTTATTGATGGTGCCCTGAAACAGACCTTTATTGAAAAAGTCAAGGATAAAAGAGCCCGGAAGAGGGAAGTGGATGATATGCTTACCCATCGGATAATGGGATTCCCAATTTTCCTTTTCTTTATGTGGTTGATGTTCCAGGCTACTTTCACACTTGGCAGTTACCCGATGGAATTAATTGATTCGGGTGTTGGCTTACTGAGCAGTTACCTGCAGACAACCATGCCCGAAGGTTCCTTGCGTGATCTGGTTGTGGATGGAATCATGGGAGGGGTTGGCGGAGTAATTATTTTTTTACCCAATATTCTTATCCTGTTCTTTTTTATCTCCCTGATGGAGGATACTGGTTATATGGCACGTGCATCGTTTATTATGGATAAACTGATGCACAAAATCGGGCTTCACGGCAAATCATTTATCCCGCTTGTAATGGGATTCGGGTGCAATGTACCTGCAATTATGGCGACCCGCACGCTCGATAATAAAAAAGATCGCATACTCACAATGATCATTACTCCGTTTATGTCGTGCAGTGCCCGTCTGCCGGTGTATGTATTGCTCATTTCGGCTTTCTTTCCGCATCATCCGGGCCTCGTGCTTTTCTCTATTTATTTTATCGGGATCGCTTTGGCAATACTGGTTGCCCTGGTCATGAAAAGAGTGGTATTCTCAAAAAAGGATGTTCCTTTTGTTATGGAGTTGCCACCTTATCGTTTGCCGACCTTGAAAAATACGACCATACACATGTGGCACAAAGGGGTGCAATACCTAAAAAAGATGGGAAATATAATTCTGATCGCTTCGATTTTGATATGGGCATTGGGTTATTTCCCCAGGGATGTAAAGTATTCGGAGGATTTCAATGCTCAGATTGCATCGTTGCAATCCAGCAGCGAGCTGACTCCTGACGAAAAGGATCATCATATTGCGCGTATTGATGGAATAAAGGACGCCGAACGCCAGGAGAAATCCTACATTGGACAGCTTGGTCATGCTATTGAACCATTAATAGAGCCGCTTGGCTATGATTGGAAAATGGGGGTCAGTATCCTGACCGGCCTCGCAGCAAAAGAAATTGTGATTAGCACCATGGCCATACTTTATCAGGCCGACTTACAGGCGGATGATTCATCGGAAACATTAAAGGAAAACCTGATAAAGCAGGAACATACCTCCGGTGTCTTGAAAGGACAACGTGTTTTCACACCACTGGTTGCTTTCGGATTTATGCTTTTTGTGTTGATTTATTTCCCTTGTGTAGCTGTAATTGCGGCGATTAAGAAAGAATCAAACTGGAAATGGGCGCTGTTTACTATGGTCTATACCACCGCGATTGCCTGGGTAGTCGCTTTTCTCACCTACCAGGTAGGAAGTTCAATCAGTTAACCGGTAAATTAAAAGATATGATACAGGATATACTCGTTTACATGATCATTGCAGCCACGCTGGCTTACGTTGTTATCAGCATCATTAATACCCTTCGCGTCAAAAAAAATGGTCATTGCGGAAGTTGTGACGGATGCTCAATTAATGATGAGTTCCGGAAGACGCTGCATGTAACCAGGAAACAAAAAATATAAAATGAAGATTAAGCCCGTCTCAATCAACGTTCTGTTTCCTATTTTTGCAGTCGGATTTGTTATCGGTTAATCATGACGCTTAGAAGTTTTTTTCCCAAGGATTTTGATGCAGTAAGAAACATCTTTTCATCCCTCCGTTCACGAAATTACCGGCTTTATTTCACAGGGCAGGGTGTTTCACTGATTGGTACGTGGATGCAAAAAATTGCGTTAAGCTGGCTGGTTTACAGGCTCACCGGATCGGTCTTTCTTTTAGGGCTGATTGGTTTCACCAGTCTTATCCCAACTTTTGTGCTGTCTCCTTTTACCGGGGTCTTAATAGACAGGTATGACCGTCTTCATATTATCATTCTGACCCAGGTGTTTTTTATGCTGCAGGCAGTGGCAATGGCTCTTCTTGTATTGTTTGACCTGATCGAAGTGTGGCAAATTATCGTTTTAAGCCTCGTTTTTGGTGTTATCACGGCTTTTGATGCTCCCGCAAGACAATCGATGGTGGCTGAACTGATTGATGACCCTGCCCGTCTGGGCAATGCCATTGCGTTAAATTCTGCCATTTTCAACGGCGCACGGTTAATAGGACCTGCCATTGCAGGAATTGCAATTGCAGCAGTGGGTGAAGGCATTTGCTTTCTGCTGAATGCCCTCAGTTTTGTAGCAGTTATTGCTGCCTTACTCCGGATAAAAATTCCTGTTAAAAAGGCTGTTTTGCAATCATCAAATTTCAAAAAAAGCTTCATTGATGGATTTCATTACACGTTCAAATCGGTTCCCATCCGTACATTAATTAGTTTGCTGGCCGTATTAAGTCTTACCGGATTATCGTTTATCGTTCTGATGCCGGCCTATGCCAGTGAAATTTTGCATGGAAGTGCTGATACCCTTGGATACCTGATGTCGGGGTTGGGAGCCGGCGCTTTAATCGGGGCTATTTATATGGCCGCACGAAGGACAGTGCTTGGACTTGGCAGAATAATTTCAGGTAGCACCATAATATTGGGCCTGGCAATCGTTCTATCGTCTTTTTCCGACAAATTGACGCTTTCTCTTCTGGTATTTTTCTTTGGAGGACTTGCCATGATCCTTCTGCTCTCGTCGATCAATACTATGTTGCAAACCATTGTCGATGAAGATAAACGTGGCCGTGTGATGAGTTTTTATGCCATGGCACTTATGGGAACATCTCCAATTGGGAATCTCCTTGCCGGAACCATTGCCAGCGGAATAGGTGTTCCCCATACTTTAATCATCTGCGGAACAATTACTGTAGTTTCAGGAATACTTTTCCGGCTTAATCTCCCTTCAATGCGGAAATTTGTGCGACCAATCTATATTGATAAGGGCATCCTGCCCGCAATGCCTACGTATCTTCATTAGCGAGAGTGTATGAAATATTGTATCGACAATGATCGGCTTTGGCGGTCTAAACTATTTATTCAAAATTATTTTTGTCGGTTACGAATAAAAAAAATCATAATTTTACCACTATGAAATTACACATCAAATACGCAATTGAAATAATTGACGATCCGAAAAATATTTTTACTCAAAAAATTAAAGATATTATTTAACAATAAAGTATATAACAAACTCCGATAAAATGAAACACAATGTGCTTCACTTACTTCTTGCAGATGATGACGATGACGACCGTCTTTTTTTTAAAGATGCCATTGGAGAAGTAAAAGTAAAAACGGGATGGAATGTTTAAAGGAAATAAGTAGCAACAATAAACTCAAAGATATTTCTATTGCAATCTATTCCACATCGGCACTGGAAAAGGATATTGAAGAAACATTTATTAAGGGCGCAAATATTTACATTAAAAAACCGAGTGACTTTGAAGAATTATCGCTCAAAAAGACAAGGAGGGAACCATTATTGAATGGATAGGGACTAACACTGAAATTGATGATCAGAAGAAAATTACGGAAGCATTAGCCAAAGGTGAAGAACAATTCCGCACTTTC
>JBBRGI010000289.1:0-4812 GCA_038240855.1 Bacteroidales bacterium
GCGGCGTCAGACTACGGTTATGTGGCTGGCTGCATTTTCATCTGCTTCGTGCTTACGCATTCCAAAGATTACTTACAACCCATCGCGTTCGGATAGTGCCTTTTACAGCATTACCTTCCGGCTGTCCCTTCGGTATTTCCTTGCGGAAGACCTTCCCGGACGGAGTGTTGTAGAGAATACAGTGTGGTTCATCTCTTGCGATCTGTACTTCTGCTGTATGGAACATATAGGGCTTCGCAGCTTTCCTGTTCCCCGGAATGGAAAGAAACTTACATCTCCTTTTTTTCCGGTCTTCAACTCAACCTTTCAAATGAACGACGAGCGTCTTTTAAGGTTAACCGGATGTGGAAGATCTCTCTTTTTCGTCCGACCTCTGACTCTTACTTTGTGCATACCCGAGGGTATGAATGATCCGGTTCAATGCTCAACTAAGAACGTTTTCCCGTTTCCACAACTTCAGAGCAGCCTTTTATCGCTTACCTGATAACCCAAAGATACACGACTGATATAATGCATGCAAGTTTTTTGGATCATTTCTATCAACTCTTTATTAACCCGGGTTATCAACAATTGTGAATAACTTTTGTATTCGTATAGCACTGATATTTAATGATGTAATTTGTAAAGGTAACATAAGCTGCATTTATAGTTGACCTGTTTATGTTTAAAATGATGGGTACTCGTGATACAAATTGTACGGATAACCGGATTAGTCCGATGATCGGCGGATAACGTTGAACCCGGATTTTCGCATTTCGTATTAATCAGTCATTCCATTTCCGGGTGCATATTGCTTTACGTCTTCGAGGGTGATAATTTTATTGCATAAAATGATGAGTCGTTCTATTACATTTCTGAATTCCCGGATATTTCCTGTCCATGATCGGTTTTGCAATTCATCAATTGCTTCGGGTTCTATTTCCATGGGTGGCTGTCCATATTCGTTACAAATCTGTTCAATAAAATGCTTTGCCAACAGTGGAATATCTTCTTTTCTGCTTCCGAGCGATGGGACATTGATCAGAATTACACTTAACCGGTGGTACAAGTCCTCACGGAATGTCCCGTTTTTAATTTCCTCCGCCAGGTCTTTATTTGTTGCGGCTATCACCCTCACATTCACTTTAACCGGACTATCGCTTCCTACCCTTGTGATGATATTCTCCTGCAACGCACGCAAAACCTTCGATTGTGCTGATAAGCTCATGTCGCCAATTTCATCTAAAAACAGGGTGCCGCCGTCGGCTTGTTCGAATTTTCCCTTTCGTTGCTTTATAGCCGAAGTAAATGCTCCCTTTTCGTGACCAAATAATTCACTTTCAATTAATTCGGAAGGAATTGCAGCGCAATTAACTTCAACAAACAGTGCTTCGGCCCGCGGCGATAGTTCATGAAGCCGGCGTGCTATTAATTCTTTACCGGTACCGTTTGAACCCGTAATTAAAACCCTGGCTTCTGTTGGTGCCACCCGGTCGGTCATTTCGAGTACTTTTTTAATCTGGGGCGATTGTCCAATTATTTCATAACGCTGGTTAATCTTTTGTTTTAAAACTTTTGTCTCCTTAACCAGGACAGTTTTGTCACCTGCATTGCGGATGGTAATCAGCAACCTGTTTAAATCGAGTGGTTTAACTATAAAGTCAAAGGCGCCTTTTTTAATGGCCTCCACAGCAGTATCGATGTTACCATGTCCCGAAATCATCACGACCGTTGTTTCGGGTTTAATTTGCATGATTTTTTCAAGGACTTCAATTCCATCCATTTCCGGCATCTTAATATCGCAAAGAATAATATCATAATCGATACCTTTAACCATTTCGATACCCAGTAAACCATTTTCAGCTACCTCTACCGCGTAACCTTCAAAACCAAGAATGTCTTTGAGCGTATTTCGGATGCTCCGCTCATCATCAATGACCAAAATTTTAACCATTTTGTTATATTAAATTCCATTAGAAATGAGCAGATCCATCACCCCTTCCTTTAACGCGTAATGCGTATGCAACAACTTCCGGACTGATAATTTCCGGAGGATGAAATTAGTAAAAACCGACGCAATCACTACCATTTCGACACGCATTTTATCCATTCCCTGCATTTTACTCCTGGTTTCGTGATCCGATTTAATTAGCTGGTCGTGGATCAGCCTGTAATCTGTTAGCTGAAGTTCTGTCACACCCCTGATTTTGAGATCAGGTCCTGCTTTTTCGTGAATATCCATAAAGGTGTCGAATGCGCCGGAGCAACCGATTAATATTTGAGGCTGATGAATTTTGCAGGCACTCCATAACTCGTTAAGATGATCATCAAACCATTGTTCATACTCCAGAATTTCTGATGGTGTAACCGGATCAGACAGTTGTATTGTTTCCAGGGCACGTGCAATGCCAATGTTAAAGCTTTTTTTCCAGATGATGGTGTTGTCATTTGCCAGGATAAACTCAATACTTCCACCTCCGATATCGAGAATCAGGTATTTCCCGATCGAGTCGGGTAAAGCTAAGCTCACCCCTTTGAAAATTAATTCCGCTTCGAGTTCACCATCAATAATTTTAATCTCCCAGCCTAGTAAACGCTCAACTTTCTCAAGGAATTCGGCCCGGTTGGCAGCGCCTCTCAATGCTGAAGTACCAACAACTTTAACTTTCTGTACATTGTAATCCCTGATGGTTTTGGAATGAGCTTGTAGTGCACTTATTCCCCTTTCAATCGCCTCAGGAAGTAATATTTCTTTGTGAATTCCACCACGACCTAGTTTGACCGGCAATTTCCGGTCGTAGAGCGTTTCAAATTTTCCGTCAGATAAAGTGTTGGCAATTAATAAATTACAGGTGTTGGTTCCAATATCAATAACGGCATATCGGTTCATGGTCGAAGTATTTCAATTATTTCGAAAGAAAACTTCTACGGTTACGATTTGTACATCAGCCACTTCCCGATCTCCTTCCAGGAAGGTTTTTTGCCATACATCAGGATGCCGGTCCGGTAAATTTTGCCCGCCACCCACACCATTCCAATGAAAGTTGCAACCAGTAGAGACATGGAAAGAGCAAGCTGCCAGGGTGGTACGCCAAAGGGTATCCTAGCCATCATCACAACAGGGGAGGTAAAAGGTATCATACTGAACCAGAAAGCTATTGGTCCTTCCGGGCTTTTAATGGCACCCATCAATACTACGATCGAAAGGATGATTGGCAGGGTGATTGGTAACATAAACTGCTGTGCATCTTCCGGGGCATCAACTGCAGAACCAACAGCCGCAAACATCGAACTGTAAAGCAGGTAACCTCCGATAAAAAAGAAGATAAAACACCCGATAATCAATGGGAAATTAATGGTGTCAACCATCGAAAAGACTTCCTGCATTTTATCCATTTGCGGCGCAACCGCTTGTTGTACAGAATTCTGATTCTGCGACATGATATTTCCAATTTGCTCAGATTGTTTCGCGCCAGGGTAAAAGTTGCGGGTGCCCGATAGAATTGCAATACCTAAAATCACCCAAATGGCGAACTGAGTCAGTCCCACAAATGCGATTCCGATTATTTTCCCCATCATCAGTTGAAAAGGTCTTACACTCGAGATGATTACCTCCACAATACGGCTTTGTTTCTCTTCCATTACACCGTGCATCACCATTGTACCATAAATAAATATGAACATATAGATCATAAATCCAAAAAGATATCCGAGAATCATCCCTATCTCAGTCGAGCTTTTCTTGGCTTCTCCGCTTTCCCCTAATTTTATGGTGTCGATATTGATATGGGTCCGTGTTGCAGCGATTCGTTTTTCCAGGTCAGGAATTGCAGTCTGTCGCACAACCTCAGCCATCTTGTCTTTTTCGATCACATTCCGAATTTTATCCTTGATTTGCGATTTAAGGTCAAACGGAATATTACTTCCGGAGATGACCTGTACCGTATTGGTGGTTAAAAAATTTGGAGCTACTACAAGTAGTGCGTAATAATCCGAACTCATGACTTTGTCCTTGATTTTCAGGTATTCCTCTTCCGGGATAAACTTAAATTGAGTGAATTCGGTATTTTCCAGTCTTCCCAGGAATACTGCAGAACCGTCATACACGGCGATAGTCCGGATTTGTTCATCATCCATCGTGGCGAAATAGGCGGGAAGAATCATCATTGCCGACATCAGCACCGGCATGAGCAGTGTAAGGATAATAAACGATTTTTTCTGTACACGCGTTATATATTCTCTTCGGATAATGAGTGCTATTTTATGCATGGCCTTATTTTTTAGACGTTTTGTTTGACAACTTTAATAAATACTTCGTTCATACTCGGGATGACCTCATTGAACGAGATGATTTCGACCTGGTCTACCAGATCTTTTATCAATTCTTTCGAACTGCTTCCGGCAAGATACTGGATGCTTAACCGGTTTGCGTGGCCATTGGGTGTGTTGCTCAGAATATTGTATTTTCTGAAAGTATTCTGATTCAGAATGTCGGGCTCTCCACGATAGATAATATCATATATGTTTGATTTGTATTTTTCCCTGATTGCCTGTGTCGGACCATCGAGAATTTTTTTTGACTTGTCAATCAACGCAATATGATCGCAAAGCTGCTCGACTGATTCCATGTTGTGGGTCGAAAAAATGATCGTTGCTCCCTCTTTTTTCATCTGAAGGATTTCGCGGGTAATGACATCGGTGTTAATGGGGTCGAATCCGCTGAAAGGTTCATCAAAAATCAGGAGTCGTGGTTTGTGAAGTACCGTGCAGATAAATTGAACTTTCTGTTGCATTCCCTTGGAAAGTTCCATCACTTTTTTGTCCCACCACGAA
>JBBRGI010000290.1:0-4809 GCA_038240855.1 Bacteroidales bacterium
ATATTTGAAACCAACTGGCTTATTTGATTATCCGAGTGATTGACAAAGTATTTTATCGCATCAAAATTTTCATCATAGTAATGAATGCTGTATTCATCGAATACAGATTTGATTACCGGATTAACTGATTGCATCTGGTCAGCTTCCAGTTCTGAAAGAATAAACTCGGCTACATAAACAACTTCGGTGACGCTGGTTTCCACGTTATCCACTTCAAATATTTTATGTAATCCATATTTAATCAGGAACTTCAACAATTCACGCTCCTCAACTTCACATGGATTACTCTCCGGGACCGGAATTGGCAACGGCTGGCTTTTTACGCTGGCTTCTTTTATAAGATCACGCTCCTGTTGCCTGTTCAACTCATCATCCGACTTAACCTTCAGGTTCCGGATTTCGTTATACAGCACCGTTTCACGAACGTCGAGCAAACGGCTGCACTCCTTGAGGTATTCCGACCTTACGATTTCGGCAGGTATCACTGAAATTGAACGCACGATATCGGTGATTAACTTTGCCCGGCTGATCGGATCGTCGGCGACTCCGACCAGTAATAATTTTGTTTTGAACTTTATAAAATCAGTCTCGTTTTCACGGATATACCCGGCAAGTTGCGAGGCGCTCATCGATCGCGAAAATGAATCAGGATCTTCACCTTCGGGCAACGGCAATACCTTTACATTGATTCCTTCCTCGAGAACCATGTCGATTCCGCGCATGGAAGCTTTTATACCTGCCTGGTCGCCATCATAGATAATGGTTACATTGTTTGTAAACCTTCGGATCAACCTGATCTGGTCAATGGTAAGCGAAGTTCCCGACGAAGCCACAACATTCTCAATGCCCGACTGGTGAAGCGAGGTTACGTCGGTATATCCTTCCACAAGGTAGCATTTGTCTTCCTGGATAATGCTCCTTTTGGCCTGGAAAATTCCGTATAAAACCTTGCTCTTATGGTAAATATCTGATTCCGGGGAATTCAGGTATTTCGCGATAGTTTTATCCTGAGTCAGGGTGCGCCCGCCAAAGCCGATCACACGACCCGAAATTCCATGTATGGGGAACATCATTCGTCCTGAAAACCGGTCCCGGATCCACTCTTCACGCCGGATAGTCAAACCGGTTTTCTCAAGATATTCCATCCTGTAACCTTCTTTGAGTGCAGCGGTAGTCATTGTATCTTTTCCCTCAGGGCAATAGCCGATACCAAATTTCCGGATAATATCGTCCCTCATTCCTCTTTGACGCAGGTAAGAGAGACCCACCAGTCTTCCGGAATTGGTTTCCCAAAGTTGGTTGCTGAAGAATTTTTGTGCGAACTCCGAAACAATCAGTTGACTTTCGCGGTCGTTGCGTTCTTTTGCATCTTCAGGATTTTCTTCCTTTTCCCTGATTTCGATATTGTATTTATGTGCAAGCCATCTCAGCGCATCGGCATACGATAAGTGTTCATGCTCCATAATAAAATTGACAGATGACCCACCTTTGCCGCATCCGAAACATTTATAAATTCCTTTTGCCTGCGACACATTAAACGAAGGGGTTTTTTCATTATGAAAAGGGCACAGACCGATCATACTGGTTCCCCGTCGTTTTAAGGTAACGAAATCGCCCACTACATCCGAAATCTCTGCGGAGTCGAGTATTTGTTGTATTGTTCCCTGATCAATCATCTCAGCAAAGGTAGTCAAAACTGCTCAGCGGGCAGTCATAAAATGTTCAAATAACACTTCATAAATAGCCTTCTTATTTCAAATTAATTAATTAACTTTACAATGAGTTAGAAAAAATCCGCTAAAATCTTTAATTGATTTGTAAAACGTGTTTCATTTATGGAATGATTTCTCCACCTGAACTGGATCGTACCTAAAATTATTGCTTTATGAACCTATTTGTTGCAAAATTAAATCCGGTCACCACGACCAAGGATCTGCAAAAACTTTTCTCGCATTACGGACTGGTTACTACCGTAAAAGTTATTTTTGATCATGGAACCGGAAGATCGAAGTGTTACGGTTTCATCGAAATGCCAAACGAACATGAAGCCCATGAAGCTTTGGAAGAGCTGGACAATACCTCTTTTCAGGAAAATCTGATTACAGTCAGAGAATCACAATCTCCGGAAGATTCAGATAAACGGAACGGTTCCGCTCAATCATTTAGAAACAGGGGTAATCCTGAATACAAAGCCAATTCAGCACTAGTTGCCAGATTTCAGAGGGACAATAATAGTTCCGGAAATTTTGGTTACAGGGGAGGTGATTACCGCAAATCCCTATGATCATTATTTTCTTTTTTTTTCGTTAATCTTGTAGTACGAAAGAATACTCTTATGCCAGATTGGTTTGGAGTAAATCGTAAAATACTGACGGCTTGAATATCTGTAAAATCATAGTTTTCTTTTTAGTTTTGGTATTATGTTCATGTGAGGAAATTATTACCGTGGACCTTAAAAATGAGCAGCCTAAAGTGGTGATAGAGAGTTTTATCACTACCGGTGATTTTCCGGTTATGGTAAAAATCTCCAAAAGTCAGGCTTTCTTCAATCAAAGTGATTTTGCACCGGTCAAAAATGCGGTAGTACAAATCGAATACCTTTCTGTAAAAGAAAAACTGGCCGAGAAAGGGGGCGGTTATTATGTGGCTCCAAAGACAAAAGGGGTTGCGGGAAGAGTTTATAACCTCAAAATTACTACCAGCGGAGTGACATATGGTGCCTCCGTTGAAGTGCCACCTGCTGTACCGATTGATACCGTCTATTTCCAGCCCGGATTATTTCGGAATGATAGTCTAAATCTTGTGGTTAGTTTTCACGATCCGGCCAGGACAGAGAATTATTACCGGTTGAAGTTATACCGCAACGGTCGTTATGCAATAAATGACTACTACCTTTTGACCGATAATTTTTCGGATGGTGAAAAAATAGTTGCGCCTGTGTATTACCGTTATTTTGCGCCGGGTGATACCGTGGTTGTTGAATTGTTAAATCTGGAAAGAAATACCTGGCGATATTTTAAAGGACTGAGTGAATCGGTTCAGCAGGGAATTAATTCACAGGCTCCGGGCAATCCTCCTTCCAACATCTCGGGTGGTGCTCTGGGAATTTTTGGTGCCTGGGGATATTCATCGTACAGGGTAAAACTTCCTGTTTCAACGATTAAAAAATAGCTGGCATTCCGAATTGATAACTGAGCATGCTCAATGACTGACAACCTCATCCATATTATTGCCCTGTCGTTGGTTCCCGGAATCGGGAGCGTCACCGCGAAGTCGCTCATTGCATATGCAGGATCTGCCGAACAGGTTTTCCGTGAAAAGGAAAAGGCACTGCGTCAAATTCCGGGTGTAGGGAGTGTGCTGGCAAAAAACATCATAAATTGTGAAGTGATGACACGTGCCGGCCGGGAAGTTGAATTTCTGCTAAAAAACGATGTCAGAGCCCTTTTTTACCTTGACGAGGATTACCCGCAACGCTTACGCGGATGTTCGGATGCACCTGTCATCCTTTATGTGAAAGGATATCCTTTTCTGAATTGCCCGAAAGTAATCAGCATTGTCGGAACCAGGCATGCAACGGAGTATGGCAAAAATCTTACTGACCACTTTATTACCGCACTGGCTGAGAGGGGTTACCGGATAATGATTGTGAGCGGGCTTGCATATGGCATTGACATACAAGCGCATAAGGCAGCATTACGGACAGGTCTGCCAACCGTGGCAGTACTGGGGCATGGACTCGAAACGGTATATCCGTCGCTGCACACGACTATCGCGAAGGAAATGTGTGATAACCAGGGAGGGCTGGTGACCGACTTTATGAGTAATTCGCCAATTGACCGGACCAACTTCCTGCGCCGGAACCGCATCATTGCCGGATTATCGGACGCAACAATTGTTGTGGAGTCGGCTAAAAAAGGAGGTGCTTTGGTAACGGCCGATATTGCAAATTCGTATAATCGCGATGTATTTGCTTTCCCGGGAAAGGTAGGCGATCCATATTCAGAAGGATGTCATTTTCTGATCAAGTCGAACCGGGCAGTTTTGATGGAGACCGTGTCGGACCTGGAATATGTGATGAACTGGAGTCCTTCGAAAAGTCAGCCTGATGCGGTTCAACCCTGCCTGTTTTACGACTTTACCCCGGACGAAAAACTGATTGTTGATCTGCTTCGTTCAGAAGGCGGAACTGCCATCGATTTAATATGTATTAAAACAACCCTTCCCATGAACAAGGTTTCTCCGACCTTGCTCAATCTTGAATTTGCCGGCATTGTAAAAGGGCTTCCCGGAAAAGTATTTAAGGTGATCTGAAATAAATCAGAAATTTCAAACGATTTTCTCAGTGTAAAATTATGATGGCCACCTTTTTCGAAAACAGGTATTAGGTATTTGCAAATGCCCATTTTTCAGCCTATCTTTGAAAAACAATATACAAAAAAAACGATGGCAACAGTTGATAATATAAGGAATGGAATAATTGACAAACTCTTAACCATTTCAGACAAGGGATATTTATCAGCCCTGTATCAGGTTGTACAAAATAGCGCTATTGACAAGGACAAAATAAAACTAACCGAAGAACAGATTCGGATGCTCCAACTTAGTGAACAAGACATTAAGAACGGAAGAGTGATTTCCCAAAGTAAGTTAGATAAAAGCGACTTGAAATGGCTAAAAGAACTGTAGTTTGGACTGAAACAGCCGCCAAACAAAGAAGAGAAGTATTAAAATATTGGACGAAGCACAATTGCTCAACAGCTTATGCAGAAAAATTGATTAAGCTGACCGCAAACCAAATCAAGATAA